>NZ_JBYRHR010000005.1:0-371791 GCF_058068205.1 Aequorivita sp. IT1282
AGAGCGAATTACTAACTTTCCCAACATCCTAGCTGCTGTTCTAAGCGGGTGCAAATATAACACCCTTTTTATAACCGGCAATACTTTTTAAAGTATTTTTTTTCTAAATTTTAAAGAGCGTGTTTCAAGCTTTTCGACAACCAAATCTGTTATCTGAAGCGGGGTGCAAATGTACTCCCTTTTTTGTAACCTGCAATACTTTTTTTAAAGTATTTTTCTTAATTTTAAAAGAACTTGTTTTTGCTTTTCAAACTACCGAGGTTGTTATTCTAAGCGGGTGCAAATATAGATCGCTTTTCGATACCCACAAACTTATTTGAAGCTTTTTTTTCAATATTTACAATACTTCACACCAACTATCTCAACTGATAATACTTACGGCAAAAATATTTTTTGGACCACTTATACCTTAATATATAGACCAAATAAAACATCAAATATTCCACCTTTTAACCCAGAGGCTTTCACTCCTCTATTCTTCCTGTCAAATACAGCTATATCGATCATATAAAATTTGATTCCTTATACCTATAATAAGCAAAACCAATTATTGCAAGGCGCCAAAACTAATAGTATCTTTGCACCCTAAAATTTTTCAGTTTATGATAGCCATTACCTTACCAGATGGAAGTGTAAAGAATTTTGATGCAGGGGTTACTCCTATGGATGTAGCCAAAAGCATTAGCGAAGGATTTGCACGAAACGTAATTTCTGCATCCTTTAACGAGCTTACCGTAGAAACGAGCACTCCTTTAATGAAAGACGGAAGTCTTATACTATATACATGGAATAACGAAGAAGGGAAGAAAGCGTTTTGGCATTCTTCTGCCCACATCCTTGCGCAGGCTTTGGAGCAACTCTATCCTGGAATCAAATTAACGATTGGTCCAGCTATTGAAAATGGGTTTTATTACGATGTAGATTTTGGAGACAAAACTATTTCAGAAAAAGATTTAAAAGAGATAGAGGATAAAATGATAACCATTGCTCGTGGCAAGCACGAATTTTCAATTCGTGAAACTTCGAAGAGTGATGCATTAGATTACTATAAAAAGCAAAACAACGAATATAAAGTAGAGCTGATTGAAAATCTGGAAGACGGAACCATAACCTTCTGCGACCATGATAACTTTACAGATCTATGCCGAGGCGGACATATTCCGAATACTGGAATTGTAAAAGCCATTAAATTAATGAGTATTGCCGGAGCCTATTGGAGAGGTGATGAAAATAACAAGCAGCTAACTCGTATTTACGGTATCAGTTTTCCAAAACAAAAGGATTTAACTGAATACCTTGAGTTACTAGAACAGGCAAAACAACGCGACCACAGAAAACTTGGAAAAGAGCTTGAGCTTTTCACCTTTTCAAAAAAAGTTGGTCAAGGTCTTCCATTGTGGCTTCCTAAAGGAGCTGCACTTCGTGAAAGACTTGAGAACTTCCTGAAGAAAGCTCAGAAAAAGGCTGGTTACGAAATGGTAATCACTCCTCATATTGGTCAAAAGGAACTTTATGTTACTTCTGGTCATTATGAAAAGTATGGAGCAGATAGCTTTCAACCTATACATACACCAAGCGAAGGCGAAGAGTTTCTTTTGAAACCAATGAACTGTCCGCATCATTGCGAAATTTACAATAGCAGACCTTGGTCTTATAAAGATTTACCGAAACGTTTTGCTGAATTCGGTACAGTATATAGGTATGAGCAAAGTGGAGAGCTTCACGGTTTAACTCGTGTTCGCGGTTTTACGCAAGATGACGCACATATTTTCTGTATGCCAGACCAATTAGACGATGAGTTTAAGAAGGTAATTGATTTGGTGTTATATGTTTTCGGTTCTTTAGGATTTGAGAATTTCTATACGCAAGTTTCATTGCGCGATCCAAAGAAACCAGAGAAATACATTGGAAGTCTAGAAAATTGGGATAAAGCAGAAAAAGCAATTATTAGTGCTGCCGAAGCAAAAGGACTTGATTATAAAATTGAATACGGCGAAGCAGCCTTTTACGGTCCAAAACTGGATTTCATGGTAAAAGATGCACTTGGAAGAAGCTGGCAATTGGGAACAATTCAGGTAGATTACAACCTTCCAGAGCGTTTTGAATTAGAGTACAAAGGCAGTGATAACGAGATGCATAGACCGGTGATGATACACCGTGCACCTTTTGGAAGCATGGAGCGTTTTGTTGCTATATTGTTAGAGCACACTGGGGGTAACTTCCCGCTTTGGCTTATGCCTGAGCAAGTGAGCATATTATCTTTGAGTGAAAAATATGAAAAATACTCACAAAAAGTTTTAGATTTGCTTGAAAATGACGAAATTCGCGCCCTTGTTGACAATAGAAATGAGACAATTGGCAAGAAAATTAGGGAGGCAGAAATGAATAAAATCCCTTATATGTTGATTGTAGGGGAGCAGGAGGAAAAAGATGGAACGATTTCTGTGCGTAAGCACGGCGAAGGCGATCTAGGTACAATGACTCCGCAAGCCTTCTCAAAATTGATTCAGGAAGAGATTAAAAAAGAATCGAAAGAATTTAATGTTTAACTAAAATTAGTACGCCATAGCAATACGTAGAAAAAGAAGTAGAGGACCTGCAAGGATAATTAAGGAAGATCAACACAGAATCAATGGAAAGATTCGTGCTGAAGAAGTCCGCCTTGTAGGAGACAATGTTGAAATAGGAGTTTATCCTTTAAAGAAAGCACGTGAATTTGCTGAAGAGCAAGAACTTGATCTTGTAGAAATTTCACCAAATGCAAACCCTCCCGTTTGTAAAGTAATAGACTATAAAAAGTTTGTTTACGAACAGAAGAAACGCGAAAAAGTTTTAAAGGCAAAAGCTACCAAAGTTACCATTAAGGAAATTAGGTTCGGGCCCAATACAGACGATCACGATTATGATTTCAAAAAGAAGCACGGCGAAAAGTTTTTGCAGGAAGGCTCAAAATTGAAAGCATATGTGTTCTTTAAAGGACGATCAATTATCTATAAAGACCAAGGTGAAATTTTACTTTTACGTCTTGCTAGAGATCTTGAGGAATTCGGAAAAGTAGAGTCGATGCCAAAACTTGAAGGAAAGCGAATGATAATGTTCATCGCGCCGAAGAAAAAGTAATCTATACGCAGGTTTCAATAATCTGCATTGATTCAAAATAAAAAGACACTTCAGATTCTTATTGAATTTGCAGTTTACAATAAAGCGAAATAATTAATAATAAAGTAGGAAAACATGCCGAAACAAAAAACAAAATCCAGTGCCAAAAAGCGTTTTAAGCTAACAGGTACAGGTAAGATTAAAAGAAAGCATGCGTTTAAAAGCCACATCTTAACAAAGAAAAGCAAAAAACGTAAACTTGCATTAACCCATGATGGGTTAGTTCACAAGGCCGACGAGAGTAATGTTAAGCAAATGCTTCGAATGAAGTAATACCGCTTAACCGGTTAAAACTATTATTTAAACCCTGGAGTAGCGCTCATAAAAGTATTCAGTATTCAGTGATCAGAAATCAGTGTTTGCGAATCGCCTGCTACAAAAACATTTAAAATTATGCCAAGATCAGTAAATTCAGTAGCGAAGAGAGCCCGCCGTAAAAAGGTTCTTAAACAAGCCAAAGGTTACTTTGGAAGACGTAAAAATGTATGGACAGTAGCTAAAAACGCCGTAGATAAAGCAATGCTTTATTCATACCGTGACCGTCGTGTAAAAAAGAGAAATTTCAGATCCTTATGGATTACCCGTATTAACGCGGGTGCAAGACAGCATGGAATGTCTTATTCACAATTTATGGGTAGTATGAAAAGTAGTGGAATCGAACTTAACCGTAAGGTTTTGGCAGATTTGGCTATGAACCATCCAGAGGCTTTTGCCGCAATCGTAAAACAAGTAAAATAAGACATTAACTATATTATTTCGCCTAAAAACCGCTTCAGAAATGAGGCGGTTTTTTTATGCCTCAAATTCAAGTAAAGTAGAATTAGTATCTTCGTTTAAAATTGAAATGATGCTCCGCTCCTACTTTCTTCTTTTAATAGCTTTGGCGTTTTCGGGAAACTATATTTTCGCACAAAAAGGAACTGGCAAACTATACAGAATTGATCGTTACGAATCTATATATCTGCCTCTAGGTAAGATTTCATTTGCCGATAAACTAATAGCATATAAAGTTGGAAAGCCTGCGCCAATTAAAAAATACAGAGACAGCATACAATCGCTTCACGAACCAAATTACAGAAATTACCAAACGCCCAATTTTCTTTCCTTGGGGTGCGGTGGTTCTTTAACTGTTCAATTTACCGATAATGGTTTTATGAATTTGCCCGGCGATGATCTTTACATTTTTGAAGTTGGTCCCTCACGTGAGGCTGCAAAAATAGAGATTTCACAAGACGGAGTTGATTGGGTTTATGCGGGGAAAATAGCAGGCGGAAAATCGTCTATAGAATTAAGTGATGCGGGAATTGACGAAGAAAGAGTATTCTACTTTTTACGGATTACAGATATGGAAGATCTTTGCAGAAGCATAAGTGCTGGTGCCGATATTGATGCAATTGGAGCTATAAACAGTGTTATAAAACTTACTATAAATGCCGATGTTTTGTTTGATGTAGCAAAATATGATTTGAAGGAAACTGCAAAACACAGTCTCGATTCTTTGGTGAAAACCATTCAACGAGTAGACAAAGCAACCATTTTGATAGAAGGCCATACCGATAGTGACGGAGACGAAACTCTAAATATGATACTTTCTGAAAACAGATGCATTTCCGTAAAGGATAGGTTAGTAGAAATATTTGGTGAAAATTCCCTATATGAATTCCAAATAAAACCCTACGGCGAAAGCAAAGCTCGTGTTCCGAATGATTCTAAAGAAAATAAACAACTTAATAGAAGAGTAGAAATTACGGTTTTGCCACCAAAAGACTATTACGAAGGGCTTGCTAAGTGAGACCCTTCGACTGCGCTCAGGGTGACAAAGTAGTAAGAAGAAAGACCTTTCGACTGCGCTCAAGGGGACATATTGCGCTCAGGGGGACAGATTGCGCTCAAAAACCTAGGTTTTTTGCTTTTTCTTTTTGGCGGCAGGGAATAACACATTGTTCAAAATAAGTCTGTAGCCAGGTGATTTTGGGTGTAGTGCCAATTCTGTCTTGGCATCCCCTACTCTATGTTGATAATCTTCGGGGTCGTGACCTCCATAAAACGTAAAGAATCCTTTTCCTTTTATTCCGTGAATATAGCGCGCTTCTCCGTTGCTTTTGTTTTCGCCCATCACCAAAACATTGCTTTTAATTTCGTCTGGGTCAAAAGATGTTGTTTGTCCCATAAATCCCTTTACCAATGAAGTATGGTTTTGGCAAAGCATGGTAGGAATCGGGTCCCATTTCGCGGAGTAATCCATTAATGTGAAATAATCTGATTCCTTTGCAATGCGACGTTTCTCCGTCATATCGATACTCGAAAATTCATAAACCATCGGGTTACGCTCCAAAATATAATCCTTAAATGCGAAGGTTTTGTTGTAATCAATTTTGCTTTGGTAGCCAGCTTCACTTGGATCTCCATCAAACATTGGTTCACAAATATCAACACCTTCTGCGGAAAGTGCGATGTCAAAACTATCCGTTGCACTACACATAGCAAACATAAATCCGCCGCCAATTACATAATCACGAATTTTCTTGGCAACATCCAGCTTCTCTTCAGAAACTTTATTATATCCCAATTTTGTAGCAAGGGCTTCGGCTTTATTTTTTTCTTCAATATACCAAGGTGCAGAACGATAGGCACGGTAGAATTTTCCGTATTGACCAGTAAAATCTTCGTGGTGTAAATGCAACCAATCGTAGAGAATTAGTTGGTCGCTTAAAACCTCTTCGTCATAAATTACGGTATATGGAATTTCAGCATAGGTCAAAACCATAGTCACGGCATCGTCCCACGGAAGATTTCCTTTTGGGGAATAAACCGCAACTTTAGGTGCTTTTTCTAAAACTACAGCGTCCATATTTTTAGATGGACTACTAATATCAGTAAGAATTTGTTCGGTTTTACTATCGGAAATAACTTCAAAAGAGACGCCGCGAATCTGGCATTCTCTTTGAATTTCGGGAGAATCTGGCATTAAAAATGAACCGCCGCGATAATTGAGCAGCCATTTTACTTTTTGCTGTTTCTCCAAAACCCAATAAGTAATTCCGTAAGCTTTTAGGTGCTCCTTTTGACTTTCGGCATCCATAGGAATAAGGATATATGAAGCGGAAGCTTTTATTGAAAAAAGAAGTAAAAATATGATAAGAATAAATCGTGTCATCGTGCGAATATAACGACAATTTTTAAGCCATGTTTTAGATATGAAAAAATATAATTGGAAAGAGAGACCCTTCGACTGCGCTCAGGGTGACATGTTGCGGTCATGGTCAGAGTTAAATTAGAATCAAAGACCTTTCGACTGCGCTCAAGGTGACACATGAGTTGATCGTGATAAAGTAATTAGAATGAAAAACCCTTCGACTGCGCTCAGGGGGACAGGTTAATTAGAAAGGTACGTCGTTATCATCATCTGCAGAGAAATCATTGTTCATTGAACTTCCGAAAGCTTCGTTTGCTGAAGGCAAATTTTTGGTTTTAAACGTATCGTCATTAGCAGCATCGTTCATTCTAGAATGAATTTCTGTGGGGATGTCGAAGGTTTCTAGGTTATCAAACTTACCTAAATTACCTACGAACTTAAGTCGAATTTCATCTAAGCCACCATTACGGTGTTTTGCTATTATAAGTTCGGCTTGGCCCGCAGTTGGGGTGTGTTCTTCATCATCCCATTCGTCAATCTTGTAATATTCTGGGCGATAAATAAAGGAAACAATATCTGCATCTTGCTCAATTGCTCCAGATTCACGAAGGTCAGATAGTAATGGTCTCTTACTACCTCCACGTGTTTCAACAGCACGAGAAAGCTGGGACAGTGCAATTACGGGAATACTTAATTCCTTTGCTAATGCTTTTAGGTTACGCGAAATAGTAGATATTTCTTGTTCCCTGTTACCTCCTTTTTGGCTTCCACCTGCCGTCATTAATTGCAAATAATCTACAATTATAAGCTTAATGCCGTGTTGGGAAGAAAGTCTTCTTGCCTTGGCGCGTAAATCGAAAATAGAAAGTGAAGGAGTGTCATCAATAAAAAGTGGGGCTTTTTCGAGGCCTTTTACTTTAACGTTCAACTGCTCCCATTCGTGTTTTTCGAGATTTCCAGTACGTAATTTTTCTGAACTCAACTGAGTTTCTGAGGAAATTAAACGAGTAATAAGTTGTACGGACGACATTTCCAAAGAGAAAAAGGCTACCGGAATATTGTGTTCAACAGCCATATTTCGAGCCATTGAAAGCGTTAATGCTGTTTTACCCATACCAGGACGAGCAGCAATAATAATTAAATCACTAGGTTGCCAGCCCGAAGTAAGGTTATCTAGTTTTGTAAAACCAGAAGGAACTCCCGAAAGGCCTTCCTTATTGGCAATTTCTTCAATTCTTTTCTTCGCTTGAATTACAAGATTCTGAGCAGTTTCTGAAGAACGTTTAATATTTCCCTGTGTAACTTCATATAATTTTGCTTCAGCGTTGTCTAAAAGATCAAAAACGTCTGTGCCTTCATTATACGAATCTTCGATTATTTCGTTTGAAATTTTTATTAGACTTCGTTGGATATATTTCTGAAGAATAATACGCGCGTGGAACTCAATATGTGCCGAAGAAGACACTTTTTGGGTTAATTGTATCAAGTAAAACTCACCTCCCACAAGTTCCAGTTTCCCTTGTTTCTTAAGTTGCGTAGAAACGGTTAATAAGTCTACTGGTTGGCTGTCTTCGAACAAATTATGGATGGCCTCAAAGATGTGTTGATGGGCTTGTTTATAGAAAACCTCAGAATGTAGGATATCTATTACTTCATCAACTCCTTTTTTGTCAATCATCAAAGCCCCAAGTACAACTTCTTCTAAATCAAGGGCTTGTGGCGGTATTTTGCCTTTTTCAAGCGATATAACTTGCGTAGGGCGAGATGAATAACTAGTTTGGGGTTTGATTTTTTCCATGAAGCGAATGTAAAGAAAATGTTAAGAGAAATGATAGATTAGTAGAGTTACGATATTAACCGTTCTTCAACAATTGAACTGTTGAAAACTCCGATTTATTGTTGATAACCCGTAAAAAAATCCGAGGCTCTCGCTTCGGATTTACGGTATGATAAGCTATAGTACGTTTTAACCTTTGAACTCGCCCATATCTAAATATTTTTCCATCCTATTTTTTACCAAATCGGTTGGGGATAACATTTTTAATGAATTATAAGTCTTTTCAATTACCTCAGCAACTGTTGTAAAAGTCTTTTCTCGATTACTATGAGCGCCACCTAAAGGTTCCTTGACAATTTCGTCAATAAGCTTCAGTTTTTTCATATCAATAGCCGTAAGTTTTAGAGCTTCGGCTGCTTGTTCTTTAAATTCCCAGCTTCTCCATAATATAGAGGAGCAGCTTTCTGGAGAAATTACAGAGTACCAGGTATTTTCTAGCATTAGCACTTTATCGCCAACACCAATTCCTAAAGCACCACCACTTGCACCTTCACCAATTATTACAACCATAATTGGAACTTTAAGGCGGGTCATTTCGAGAATGTTTCGGGCAATGGCTTCACCTTGTCCTCTTTCTTCAGCTTCTAAACCTGGGAAAGCACCGGGTGTATCTACGAAACATACTACAGGTACATTAAATTTTTCTGCAGATTTCATTAAGCGCAACGCTTTTCTGTAACCTTCGGGATTTGCCATTCCGAAGTTTCGGTATTGGCGCGTTTTTGTATTGAAACCTTTTTGCTGGCCTACGAACATATAACTTTGGTTGCCAATTTTACCGAGGCCACCAACCATTGCTTTGTCGTCTTTAAAACCACGATCACCGTGAAGTTCTAAAAATGAATCGCCACAAATGGCTTTTATATAATCCATTGTATATGGACGATCGGGATGACGCGATAACTGAACGCGCTGCCAAGGGGTTAGGTTTTTATATATGTCTAATTTGGTTTCTTTTAGCTTTTTTTCAATCTGCTTGCAGGTGTTAGTTACATCTACATCGCTCTCCTCACCAATAAGGCAAGCTTTTTCGTATTGCTCCTGCAATTCTTTAATAGGGAGTTCAAAATCAAGATATTCCATAATTTATTCCTTCGTTTTATAAAGGTTGGTGTACAAAGATAAAATTTTGTTTTTAGGTGTTGCTCAATCTTCTTCGTTTTCTTTCCTGAGTAATTTTAATGATACCGTTGGCTACTACTGTAAGTAATATAATAGCTGCGCCGTAATAAAATTGCGGACTCATGTTTTCAGAATCGCCCAAAACGATGAGTGCCAAAATGATACCGTACACAGGTTCCATATTTATGGTAAGCATTACTGTGTATGGGCTAATCCATTTCATTACATGTATTGAAGCAATAAAAGCATAGGCAGTACAACCAGATGCCAAGATGAATAAATAAATCCAATCGTGCGTTGAAACGGTGAAGAATTCAGGTGTAAATTTTCCAGAAAATGCTAAGTAGATTGTTATTCCCAACACGCCGAATAGTAGTTCGTAAAATGAAATTGCCGAGGCTTTATGCTTTAGTATAAACTTGCCATTTATTACCGAAAATAGTGCGCTTAAGAATGCTGAGATAAGCGCCAGTATAATTCCTAAAGTATAAGATCCTTCTACATCAAAAATAATGTAGAGCCCAACGACTACTATGAGCCCGAAGAGTACTTCGTATAAAATAATTTTTCTTCCGTATAATAAGGGCTCTAAAAATGATGCGAAGAATGCTCCTGTGGAAATTACTGCGAGCGTCACCGAAACGTTTGAAGCTTTTATGGCTCCAAAGAAAGTGAGCCAGTGCAATGCTATTATAATTCCCGCTAGGGCAAAACCTCCCAAGGTTTTTAGCGGGAATTTTAAATTCTCTTTTCTCGCTTTCAGAAATATCAAAATTATTACAGAAGCCATAAGCATCCGGTACCAAACCAGTGGGATGGCTTCCAAAGAAATTAGTGCGCCTAAAACGGCAGTAAAACCCCAGATAAATACTATAAAATGTAGGTGGAGGTAGTTGAGGAGCTTATCGTTTCGCATTTCTTAAAAGATAGATTGCTAAAATTGCGAATACAAAGTTAGGAAACCAAGTAGCTATAAGCGGAGAAAAATCACTCTGCTCTGCCATGGTACCGAATACTTTATCAAAAAATACAAAAATCATCCCTATACTAATCCCAATAGCAAGGTTAAGCCCCATTCCCCCGCGTCTTTTTACTGAGGAAACTGCAACGGCAATAATGGTTAAAATATAGGCTGAAACGGGCAAACTCCAACGTTTGTAACGAACCACTTCGTACCTATTTATATAGGAGGAACCACGTGCTTTTTCTTTTTTGATAAAATCGTTCAACTCCGTAAAATTTAATGTCTCCGCGATATAGGTTACTGGCGTTAAATCTTCCAAATCGAAAGAGAACACAGTGTCTAGTTTGGGTTTACTTTCTAAAATATCATGGTTCTCCCCTATTTTTCGTTTGTTGTAATGAAACAGTGAATAGGTACTGTCCTTGTCATTATATTTAATCTGTCCTGCTGAGATTTTATAGGTCATCTCGTTTCCTTCAAAGTGTTCTAAAGTGAAGTTGCTTCCTATTTTATCTGTTACATTAAAGTAGCTTACGTAGATGTAATCGTTGTCGTTAATCTGAGTGTAAACGTTGCTTTGATCCCGATCCTGTTTCCCTTTTTTTAGATAATTATAAGAGAACTCATTAAAACCTTTACTTGCCTTTGGCGCCAAATACATACTGAAACCAAGAGCTGCAATACAAACGATGGTGGCTCCTATAATATAAGGTCTCAGAAAACGATAATAGGAAACCCCACTACTCAAAAAGGCAATTACCTCGGTATCATTGGCGAGTTTTGAGGTAAACCAAATAACAGAAAGAAATAGAAATAGCGGAAATAATAGGTTTGCGAAGTAAATAGTGAAATTATAGAGATAAATCATCACCTCCATAAAAGGCACTTCGTTTTCGAGGATTTTATCTATTTTCTCTGCAAGGTGAACGGTGATTCCAATAGGTATAAATAGCAATAGCAGGAGCGTGAAAGTGCCCAAGTATTTTTTAAGTATGTATCTATCGAGTATGCTAAGCATCTTACAATCGTTGTTCCAATTTTTTTACCATTATGTTTTTCCATTGGGCGAAATCACCCGCTAATATATGTTTTCTGGCCTCGCGAACCAACCATAAATAGAACCCTAGATTATGAATAGTTGCTATTTGTCTTCCTAACATTTCATTCACGGTAAACAGATGACGAAGGTATGCTTTGCTATAGTCTGTATCTACCCAAGTTATGGCCATAGGATCGATGACTGAAAGATCATCTCCCCACTTTTTGTTCTTTATATTGATAATTCCTTCGGAAGTGAAAAGCATCCCATTGCGCCCATTTCTAGTTGGCATAACGCAGTCGAACATATCTACACCTAAAGCGATGTTTTCTAAAATATTTGCTGGTGTTCCCACGCCCATTAAATACCTCGGTTTATCCTTCGGAAGAATTTCGGTTACTACTGCCGTCATTTCATACATTTCGTCTGCAGGTTCGCCAACTGAAAGTCCGCCAATTGCGTTACCCTCTGCGCCTACCGAAGCAATATACTCTGCAGATTGTCTTCTTAAATCTTTATAAGTACTACCCTGAACGATTGGGAAAAATGTTTGGCCGTAATCGTATTTCAGCGGGGTTTTATCCAAATGTTTTATACAGCGATCTAGCCAGCGATGCGTCATGTGCATAGAACGTTTTGCATAATTATATTCGCAAGGATATGGCGTACACTCATCGAACGCCATAATAATATCGGCACCAATCGAGCGCTGAATTTCCATTACATTTTCGGGGGTGAACACGTGGTAACTACCGTCTATATGACTTTTAAACTTTACACCTTCTTCTTTAATCTTTCTATTTGCCGAAAGCGAATACACTTGGTAGCCGCCACTATCGGTTAAAATATTACGGTCCCAGTTTATAAATTTATGGATACCTCCCGCTTTTTCAATAATAGGCGTTTGCGGTCTTAGGTATAAATGGTAGGTGTTACTTAGAATAACATCCGGATTTATATCTTCTTTTAGTTCGCGCTGGTGTACACCTTTTACGGTGCCCACGGTGCCAACAGGCATAAATATAGGAGTTTCAATTACTCCGTGATCTGTAGTTATAGTTGCGGCGCGGGCGCTGCTTTGTAAGTCGGTGGCTTCTAATTTAAAGTGCATTCAGCAAATTTTATTGAGGGGGCAAAGATAATTTTATTAATTCAGAATTGTGAATTATGAATTATGAATATTGCTACTTATTAGCGAAACCCAGATTATTGTAAAGTTTGAATTCTAAAATCTGAATTGAAAGCATGTTAACAAAACTTCTAAATCGTTAATAAAAGCATTGATATACACTTTGTACGCCCCCTAGAAAACCTTACTTTTGAGGCTGAAATTTAAAACATATTATGGCAGATTACAAAGCACTGGAGGATTTGGTAGTTCAGGTCCGCAGAGATATTTTACGGCAAGTACACAAGGTTAATTCTGGACATCCTGGAGGTTCTCTAGGTTGTGCCGAATTTTTCGTTGCACTTTACAACGAGCTAATGGAACGCAACGATACTTTTGAAATGGATGGCATTGGCGAAGATTTATTCTTCTTGTCTAACGGTCATATTTCTCCTGTATTTTACAGTGTTTTGGCACGTGCAGGATATTTCCCTGTGGAAGAATTGAACACATTCCGCCTACTTAATTCACGTTTACAAGGACATCCAACTACGCACGAAGGTTTACCAGGCATTCGTATTGCTTCGGGATCTTTGGGTCAAGGTATTTCAGCTTCTATTGGTGCTGCACAGGCAAAAGAACTAAACAACGACAAGCATATTATTTACACACTTTGTGGTGATGGCGAATTACAAGAAGGCCAAAACTGGGAAGCAATAATGTATGCTGCCGGAAACAAAGTGGATAATCTAATTGTAACCGTAGATTTAAACGGCCAACAAATTGATGGCTCAACAGACAATGTGCTTCCTATGGGAAACATTAAAGGAAAATTTGAAGCCTTTGGTTGGGATGTTATGGATATTGAAAAAGGAAACGATTTAACAGCAATCATTTCTGGAATGAAGAAAGCAAAAGAAAAAACTGGCAACGGAAAGCCTGTTTGTGTTCTATTGCATACCATTATGGGGAACGGTGTAGATTTTATGATGCACACCCATGATTGGCACGGAAAAGCTCCAAACGATGAGCAGTTGGAAAACGCACTTTCACAAAACCCTGTAACTCTGGGAGATTATTAAATTTGAAAAGATTCACAATGAAAAAATACACAGATACAGGCAAAAAAGATACACGTTCAGGTTTTGGTGATGGATTGACTGAGCTTGGAAAGAAAAATAAAGATGTTGTTGCACTTTGCGCAGATCTTACTGGTTCATTAAAGATGGACGAGTTTAAAGCAAACCATCCGAAGCGCTTTTTTCAAGTAGGAATTGCCGAAGCAAATATGATTGGTATGGCTGCGGGAATGACTATTGGCGGGAAAATTCCTTTTACAGGAACTTTTGCTAATTTCTCTACCGGTCGCGTTTATGACCAAATTAGACAGAGTGTTGCCTATAGCGGTAAAAACGTAAAAATATGTGCATCTCACGCAGGTTTGACTCTAGGTGAAGATGGCGCGACGCATCAAATATTGGAAGATATAGGGTTGATGAAAATGCTTCCTGGAATGACTGTAATCAATACTTGCGATTACAACCAGACTAAAGCTGCAACTATTGCTATCGCAGATTATGAAGGCCCAGTTTATCTTCGTTTTGGACGACCAAAAGTTGCTAACTTCACCCCTGCCGATCAGAATTTTCAGATAGGAAAAGCGGTTCAGTTACAGGAAGGAACTGATGTTACTATTATTGCAACGGGTCATTTAGTTTGGGAAGCTTTGCAAGCAGCAGATACTTTGAACGAAAACGGAATTACAGCCGATGTTATAAACATTCACACTATAAAACCTTTAGATGACGCAGCTATTTTGAAAAGCGTTAAAAAGACCGGTTGTGTAGTTACTGCCGAAGAGCATAATTTTCTTGGTGGTTTAGGTGAAAGCGTAGCGCGTTTGCTTGCAACGCAGCATCCTGCGCCGCAAGAATTAATAGCCACTCAAGATACTTTTGGTGAATCGGGAACCCCAGAGCAATTAATGGATAAATACGGCCTTAATGCTTCAGCAATTGTAAATGCAGTGAAAAAAGTTATAGCTCGCAAATAAATGCAATAGCTATTTCAGAATATCAAAAAAGCCCGACTCTTTATAGAATCGGGCTTTTTTAGTTATTGATTTTTCAGAGATTAATTCTCAGGATCTAAGTAATCTGGAATGCCATCACCATTTGAATCTGGAAATGTTATTACACCATTACCATCTATTTCTATTTCAAATTTAGTGAGTCTGCCGTCGCCATCATCGTCAGTATCTAAATAATTCACAATACCGTCTCCATCAGTATCGTCATCCATCAAGTAGCCATTTCCGCTAAGGTCTTCCATAAAAGAAGGAATTCCATCTTCATCGTGGTCTGCAACTTCGGAAGCGAATAATTCAAAAGAAAATATTACTTGTTCATATTCATCAAGACCACCTGTCGCACCAAATTGATAGTAAGCTAGACCTGAAGGTATAAATACCGCTCCAATACCAAAGTCTTCAAAAGACAGGGTGCCATCAGGATTAGTCGTAACGCTTGCAGCGCCTCTAAACTGTATAATAGCTTGTTGCAGGCCTCTAATAATGCCTGACGATGTTTGGGTATCTACAAGGTTAAACCGAACTGGAATAACTGAGCTATCAAACAAGTCTAAATTCATCAACCTTCCATCATAGGTGTTAGTGGTATAATCTGAAAAATTAGGCTTATCTCCACTACCTTCACGAACACTTAAATAGTAAAGTTTATAGGTAACATCAGTATCAAAAAGATCGACAACCTCTAGGAAGTCTACTTGGTCTAACAACTTTGTTTTAGAGGCGTTATCGCCAGCGATAGTATCAAATTTTATTTTGAAGTTCTGTGGATCGGCCGCAAATTCTTCATAATTGTAAAAGTGAGTTTCCAAAAACGCTTCAATCTCGGCTTGAGCTCTTATTGCTTCGGGTCCTCGATCTCTTGGTGGAATTGTTACAATATCATCACCGTCATCTTTTTTACAAGAAACAGTAACAACGAGCATTACAATTAATAGAGCGATCGCGTATTTAATTTTTATCATCATCAATTTTTTGTGGGCGCAAGATACAATTTTCCGCTATTTTTGCACACTACATTAACGTTGTTTTGAGCATAATAATTATGAGGATTGACAAATATTTATGGGCAGTTCGGTATCTAAAGACTAGAAACATCGCTACGCAAGCTTGTAAAAAAGGCGCAATACGTGTGAATGGTGATATTGTAAAGGCATCGCGAAACGTATATCAAGGCGATAAGATAACGCTTCGGAAAAATCAAATTAATTATCAGCTAGAAGTATTAGACCTTCCGGAAAGCAGAGTTGGCGCTAAGTTGGTAGATATTTACAGAAAAGATACCACCCCAAAAGAAGCTTTTGAAACTAATGAAATGCTTCAATACGCTAAATCTTACTACCGTAAAAAAGGCGTGGGACGACCCACCAAAAAAGACCGAAGAGACATAGATGATTTTACCGAATCTACTGACGAGGAAAACGAAGCGCAATAACTATATTTATAAAAATTAGCAGATGCAAGAAATGAACACCGTAATTCTAGACAAAAAGCAAATAGCTCATAAAATAAAGCGGATAGCTTACCAAATTTACGAAACAAACGTGGACGAAAAAGAAGTGGTAGTGGCTGGAATTACAGGCAATGGCTTTCTTTTAGCAGAAAAAATTAAAACGGAACTAGAGACAATTTCGCCTATAAAAGTTTTGCTTTGCGAAGTAATTATTGATAAAAAGAATCCGACAAAAGAAATTGAAACTTCTTTAAAAAGGGAAGACTACCAAAACAAATCTCTTTTGTTGGTAGATGATGTGCTACATTCGGGGACAACGCTAATTTACGGGGTTAAACATTTCTTAGAAGTGCCATTAAAGCAATTTAAAACCGCAGTGCTAGTAGATAGGAATCACAAAAAATACCCTATAAAGGCCGATTTTAAAGGTATTTCACTATCCACATCATTAAACGAAAACGTTTCAGTTATTTTCGAGGACGGTAGTGACAGGGCAATTTTAGAATAGTTTTGCGATAATTTTCTCAACAGTTTCCGCTACATCTTCTGTAGTAGTATCTATTTTAATATTTGCTTGATTGTAGTAAAATGCTCTTTCAAAAAGATGTTTACGAATAAAGTCATTCACCTCTTCCTCGGTGTTTAAATGTGCCAGCAATGGTCTGTTATCCTTTTCTGAAAGCAATCTGGCTGTCAAAACATCGAGAGGCGTCTTTAAATACACTAAAATAGTTTCTTGCTGTTGCAGCATAAAAGACAGGGAATCGGCGTAACAAGGTGTGCCGCCGCCAGTGGCTAAAACAAAACTGCCCGATTGGTTTAAAAGGTCTTTTAAAACTTTATTTTCTACTTTCCTAAAATAAATTTCTCCTTTAGTTGAAAAAATCTCGGGTATGGTTAAACCTTCGGCGCTTTCAATTTCGGAGTCCATATCTTTAAAGGGAATCTTTAAAACTTTGGCGAGTTTTTCTCCCACGGAAGATTTTCCACTTCCCATATATCCAATTAAGAGTATTTGCATAGCTGTAAAGTTGCGAAGTTCTGCTTCTTTGAGCAAGGAATCGTCCAATATTATGCAGATATTTACTTTAAAAAGGAAGATTTAAAAAAAAGTTGAGTTGGGAGACCCTGTATTTCAGTGCTTTTGAAATTTATTGAAATTTATTGCAATTTCGTTTTGAAAATTTAATTTAATCATAGTATATTTGCACCCGCATAAAGGAAGACCTGGTAGCTCAGTTGGTAGAGCACCTCCCTTTTAAGGAGGTGGTCCCGGGTTCGAGCCCCGGCCAGGTCACAAAATGCTTAAAACCCCTTGATAACTCAAGGGGTTTTTATTGTTTTATAGGGTTTTTGAGTTCTGCGAATGAACATCCCCCCCTGGCCCCCCTTCGAAGGGGGGAATAGATCAAGTTCAATTGATTTAGTTATATAAAAATTGGGGTTATTCTTTAAAGGAATAATGGTAGTGGGACCACGAATACACGAATTTATTTTTATGCCTCGCTTTGCGCGGTCTTATGGTAGTGGGATCACGAATACACGAATATTATTTATTCCTCGCTTTGCTCGAGTTTATGGTAGTGGGACCACGAATACACGAATACACGAATTTTATATATTTCTCGCTTTGCACGGGTTTATGTGAACATCCCCCCTGGCCCCCCTTCGAAGGGGGGGAATAGATTTGTGATGTGTTTTGCATATGCTTTAGATACTATAAAAATACTTTATAGTTACTGTAGACATACTATATATATACTATAACCATACTTTAAATACGCTATAAACTTGACTTTTAGTTGATTAATGATTATATTAGTCGTATCTAAAACATTTTATTATGGCAAAGCAAGTAGGGATTGTTAAACTGAAAGGAACTATTGGAGATATTAATTATTACAACTCCAAGAACGGAGGGCACCTTGCGCGAGCAGCAGGAGGTGGCTTTAGTAAGGACAGGAAGAATAAGGAGAGTCTTGTGCGCACTATGGAAAACGCTTCAGAATTTGGACGTTGTAGTAAGACCAAGAAGTTTTTTAAAATTGCATTGGCGCCATTTTTATGCGTGCGCAAAGACGGCGAACTCCACGGTCGGATGGTGCAAATGTTTACTAGAATTAAGGATAGGGATAAAATAAACACTCGCGGCAAAAGAAATGTGGGTCGTGGCCTTGAAACTCCCATGGGCAGCAAATTGCTGAAGGATTTTGAATTTACGCCTGCCTGCAATGTTATAGAGACCTTAGCGGCCTCTGCCGAGTTTGATTTTACTACGCGAAGGCTAAGCATCACAAATTTTGATGCGAAGACTATTAAATTTCCCGGCGGTGCCACGCATATGGCGCTTACTTTGGGTCTTTTACACTTCGACTTCGACACGCTTGAATATCGTTTAAAGAATAGTGCCCCGCTCTATCTGGACAAGAACTACAGTGCGAATTCTTTTGAAATGCAGGTGGATCTGCCAGAGGTAACTGGGACTGCAATGGCCGTGCTGGGGATGAAGTTTTATCAGGAAGTGCAGGGGACGTATTATTTATTTAGAAGTGCAAATGCAGTGGGGGTTGAGAATTTGGGTACTTCGAGTGGGCTGAGTGTGACGGGTTTGTAGGCAGGTTAAGGGGACCACGAATACACGAATTTTATTTTCTCGGTTTGGCAGGGTCGGGATTACATCCCCCCTTGCCCCCCTTCGAAGGGGGGGGGGAGTGCGGATTGATGAGGGGTGCCACGAATGCATTTATGGTATTGGAGGCCGGGGGCTCATGATGGTGGCTGCATCGTAATGACGTTTGCGTAGGTTAACCACAGAGGGCGCTAAGGAGCCACAAAGAGCACAGAGGTGGAAAGGAAGGAGTTGGGGTTGGTGATACACATTTTAAACGCGCACTACTTGAGGAAGATTGATACTGATTTGTTGAGAGTATTAAAAAGGCAAAACTATATTTAATATGCGGACAGCCCTTCATATTTTGAGGCTCCATAAAATTTAGTGTCACCTCCTTATTATTAAATTATTATTTACAAAACCTAAGCTTTTAGGCACAATCGTTACTTTTTTAGGCATAATCGGTTTATTTTTAGCGTATTCCGACCTTCCTTTTTCATTTACACTCATTAATTTTATCACTGTAATTACAAATAGCAAGGTCACGCGTTGTACACTCGGGCCAGCGGGGCGCAGGTCAGTAAATAGGAAACCCGGATGAAAGAAAACAGGAATGGTTTACTATAGTGGCAAAGAGGACACAGAGGGCGCGGGATCTAAAATTTGTATTGAGGTTATAGGATTCCGAAGTCGGGCCCCTCGATACACCCTCCTGTCGTCGGGTACTTGGGGACCTTGCTGTAGTGACTAAATGAGAGATATAGGATGCAAGCAAATATACTTATACCCCTTCCGTCAGCTAGGATTGAGATTTGGGGGTGCGAACAAACATTTTAGCCCAGCTGCCACCCTGCCCGTATGTGTTTAGGCTGGCTTCCCCTTCAAGAAACTTCTTTCTTTCAAACTAAAATATCGAGAAGGGGAAGGAGCTCGGTGGAAAGGAAGAAACGGAGATGAAGATGAAATTGAAAACGACGTAAGACGTAAGACAAAATGGAAACACGAACCACGACTTAAGGGAATCACGACGATCCTTCGGTGGGCAGGTGCTGGAGTCACTTCAATTTAAAAGATGGAACACGAATCACATGTGGAAGGAACACAGCGTTAATACCGAAAACGCCCTGTTACTCCCCCCTTTGAAGGGGGGCTGGGGGGATGTTCTAGGCAGAAACCAAGAATAAAGTTCCCAATTCCAAGTATGATTTACCCCTTCCGTCAGCCGGGATGGAGATTTGGAGGTACAATCGAACTTTTTCGTCCAGCTGCCACCTTCCCCTTTGTTGTAGCTTTAGAGGTAGTATTGATGATTTTTAAAAGGGGAAGGAGCGCGCGGTGTTGAAACCGATTTCGACATTTTGGGTGAAATCGAAAACGAATACGGGATTCGTTGATTGGTTTATTGGATTGGTGCATTGATTCGCGATGCAAACGCGCGACAGCTAGAGTGGTATTGGCAAACATTTTAAACTCGCGTTGCTTGAGGAAGCATTATTTTTTATGAAGCAATATCATTAAAATGACAATTTGAAAAAATTGTTAAATAGGTCGTTCACTGGCACTAGGGGGGTGTTCACTATCAGAATCGCTCAACTCACATGATGAGGCCCAAATAAATTGATTATTTAAATGTGAGGTTTTATCTTCATCTCCGGAAATATAAAATTATAGGATGAAAAATTGTCTGGGATAAAAAATTGAAGTGTTTTGCCTCATTCATATATTGAAATGTTTTTTGTTTTTCTCCGTAGCGATTTACATACGTTTGGAGGTATAAGGGGGTTCGACTGCGCTCACCCTGACATCAGAACTACGCTCAGGACAGGCTGCTTACACTGGCATTAGGTTTAGGCTGAGGTTTGGAGGTGAAAAGGTTGGAATTGGTAAAGCTTATATGATAGACAACAAACATTTGCTAAAAAAATAGAATTCGGAATTAATCTTTAAAATGAAGTTGAACGAGGAATTTCCTTGAGCGATATTCTTTAATTGTTTTGAAGCAAGGTTACTAAAATACATTTTCAACTTGAACTTGATACAGCTTAACTCTCAAATTTAGCCCTGCTACCAATTTCGATGCTTACAGTAAGGCATTAAAAATTATAAAAAATCAATAAAAGCGGATAACGAATGCTGCTGATGTGAGCAATTTTTAAAGGAATACCATAGCAAATTGGTTAAATAAGTTGTTTTCAGAGGTATAAAATGTCCATTTCTATCGTTTATTTCAACAAAATAATTTTTTTTTAATTTTTAAAACCATGAATAGCAATTGTTTATATGTTTTTTTAATTCAATTTATGTTAAGTACGTAGTACCACGTATATCCACTTTAACATAATTTTTTACTTTAGCGCCCTTAATTAAAACTCCAAATCAATGAAAAAAATTACCCAATTCTTAACTATTATATTATTGGGTATTGTGGGAGCCGTTTCGGCACAAACAATATCCACCTCATCGGGCAGTGCAAATACAGTAGCTGTTTCTTTAGAGATGCAAGGTCAAATAGAAGTGGCCCTGAGGCGGCAGTCCAATACTGTTCCGCCGACCTTTAACAGATCACTAACTGCTACATACGTAGGATCATTTAAAACTAATGACGGTCCATTTTATACTACTAACCCAGCAGCACTGAGTGCTGTGGAGGCTGCTGCACTACTATTTGGAGGTTCCCCTACTGATTATGCTATTTCTACAAATTCAAATACTACTGATCCTACAACAATAACCAATACCGCATGGGTAACTACTTGGGGTGTATCTAATTGTCAAGAAGTAGCTGAAAATTATTTTCTTGATCTAGGAGCCCCTGGTTATAATGATCCAGGAGGAACAAATACTGCTACATCAGCATATGTTACTGACAACTGTTTAGGAAGTACAAATTACGTTTGGCGGATTATTTCCACTCCAGATGTAAGCTGTCCTGGAGACATAATAGTGCCTAACGACTCAAGTATTTGTGGTGCAGTAGTGAATTATACAGTAACAGCATCAGACCCTGACGATGGGCCATTAGTACCAACGCAAACAGCTGGTTTACCATCTGGTTCAGTATTTCCTATTGGTGTTACCACTAACACTTTTGAGGCTACTGATAGCGATGGCAATACTGAAAGCTGTAGTTTTGAGGTAACAGTGAATGATACAGAGGCACCAACTTTTGGAGATCCACTAGTGGTTGATCAAGAAAGCTTATCAAATAATACTTGTATGGCTAACTTTAGTCAGTTAGATCTTGCGCAGTCTTTTATTCCATCTTTGAACAATTTGAGCGGAGCTTCTATATTACTCTCAGGAAATCCCGGAACAGGAGACGTTACCATAGCACTTTATGATAATTTACCTAACAATGGAGGTGTTTTAATGGCGAGTGGAACGGCAATTGGCGTATCGGAAAATGAATGGGCAGATACCTCTTGGCCCACTGTTTCGGTTACACCGGGAAATACATATTATCTTGTTTTTACCGGTACCAATGGAATACAGTGCATAGCGGGAGATACAGCAAATCCTTATCCAAATGGAAATATTTATGCAAATGCAGGGTATAACCCATTTCCTAACTATGATTATACTTTTAAGGTTTATAGTGGTGGTTCCACTTGTTTATCAAATATAATTGCGAATAATGATTCAGGGAATTGTGGTGCAATGATAACCTATATTGCTCCCGTTGGAACGGACAATTGTTCTGGCGCTTCCACGGTTCAAACGGCAGGTTTGGCTTCAGGGCAAATATTCCCAGTCGGGACTACTACGAATACTTTTGTAGTAACCGATGCGAGTGGGAACACCGACAGTTGTAGTTTTGATGTAACAATAAACGATACCGAGAATCCAGTAGCCAACTGTGCTGCCCCATTTACCATTCAATTGGATGCTAATGGAGATGCGAGTATTACAGTATTAGATATTGAAAATGGCAGTACCGACAACTGTGGGGTAGCAAGCACTTCGATAGACATTACAGACTTTACTTGTGCAGATTTGGGACCAAACATAGTTACATTAACAGTAACAGATGCGAATAGCAATGTATCAACTTGTACCACCATTGTAACTGTTGAGGACAAGGTTGCGCCTGTAGCAAATTGTGCTGCTCCGTTTACTATTCAATTAGATGCAGCTGGAAATGCAAGCATTGTTCTTGCAGATATTGAAAACGGAAGCACCGATGCCTGTGGAATTGCGAACACTACAATAGATAAATCAACTTTCACCTGTGCAGATGTAGGTGCAAATACAATTACTTTAACAGTAACCGATGTAAATGGCAACAGTTCAACTTGTACAACAATTGTAACAGTTGAGGATAACATAGCACCGATAGCGGTATGTGTTGGATCTACTCCAATATTCATAGGATCTTATAAGGTTAGTGATGGACCAAATTGGGGTACTAATCCTCCCGTTTATAGCCCGCAAGATGCCGCTGCTTTAATTTTTGGAGGTAATGCATCAGATTATGCAATCTCTGTTGATCCCAACACAACTGATCCGAACACCATTACCAATACTGGTTGGACTGATAGTTGGGGGTCTGGTTTTGCGATCAATGCTGAAAATTATAGTTTGGATACTGGAGCCCCCGGCTATAGTGATCCAGGTGGATTAGGTTCTGCGGTATCTGCTTGGGTAAATGATCATTCTGATTATAGTAAAATAAATTATGTTTGGGCTACCTCCTCTCCTATTGTAATACAATTGGATGTAAATGGCCAAGCAATATTGGATCCCGCGACTATTGATGGTGGAAGTACAGATAATTGCGGTATTGCCAATATATCGGTGAGCCCTAATAATTTTACATGTGCGGACGTTGGTCCAAACACGGTAACCCTAACGGTAACGGATGATAACGGAAATGTATCTACGTGTACAAGTGTTGTTACTGTTGAAGACAATGTTGCGCCAATAGCAAACTGTGCTGCACCGTTTACCCTTCAATTAGATGCCAGTGGAAATGCAAGCATTACGGTTGGAGATATTGAAAACGGAAGTACGGATGCCTGCGGAATTGCAACTACAACAATAGATAAAACAAGTTTTACTTGTGCAGATGTAGGTCCGAATACAGTAACCCTAACGGTAACTGATGTAAACGGAAACGTTTCTACTTGTACAACAGTTGTAACTGTTGATGACAATGTAGTGCCTGTAGCAAATTGTGCTACACCATTTACGATTCAATTAGATGCTACGGGTAACGCAAGCATTACAGTTGGAGATATTGAAAATGGAAGCACCGATGCCTGTGGCATTGCAAGTACAACAATTGATAAATCAACGTTCACTTGTGCAGATGTAGGTCCGAACACGATTACTTTAACTGTAACCGATGTAAACGGAAATGTTTCAACTTGTACAACAGTTGTAACTGTTGAAGACAATGTTGCGCCAGTAGCAAATTGTGCCGCGCCGTTCACTATTCAATTAGATGCTGCTGGAAATGCAAGCATCACAGTTGGAGATATTGAAAACGGAAGCACTGATGCTTGTGGCATTGCAAGTACAACAATAGATAAATCAGCATTCACTTGTGCAGATGTTGGTCCAAACACGATAACTTTAACGGTAACTGATGTAAACGGAAATGTTTCTACTTGTACAACAGTTGTAACAGTTGAAGATAATGTAGCGCCTTTAGCAAATTGCGCTGCGCCGTTCACCATTCAATTAGATGCCGCCGGAAATGCAAGCATCACAGTTGGAGATATAGAAAACGGAAGTACAGATGCCTGTGGCATTGCAAGTACCACAATTGATAAATCAACGTTCAATTGTGCAGATGTTGGTCCAAATACAATTACTTTAACGGTAACTGATGTAAACGGAAATGTTTCAACTTGTACAACAGTTGTAACAGTTGAAGACAATGTTGCGCCAGTAGCAAATTGTGCTGCTCCGTTCACAATTCAATTAGATGCTGCTGGAAATGCAAGCATTACAGTTGGAGATATTGAAAATGGAAGTACAGATGCCTGTGGCATTGCAAGCACAACAATTGATAAATCAACATTTACTTGTGCAGATGTTGGTCCAAATACAGTGACCTTAACTGTAACAGATGTTAACGGAAACGTTTCAACTTGTACAACAATTGTAACTGTTGAAGATAGCATCCCACCAACCATAATTTGTCCAGCAAACATCACCGCAAACACAGATCCGGGAGATTGTTTTGCTACGGTTACGTTTGTTACACCAGTAGCTTTTGACAATTGTGGCATTGCTACTATTATTCAAACAATGGGCGATCCAAGCGGAAGCAGTTTCCCAGTAGGTGTAAATACTATTGAGTTTACTGCAACAGACGTAAACGGAAATACAAGCACTTGTAGCTTCAATATTACAGTGACCGACAATGAAGCTCCAGTAGCTGTTTGTCAGAATATCACTATTCAACTTGATGCAGCTGGTAATGCAACAATTGTGGCAGCAGATGTTGATGGTGGAAGCACAGACCAATGTGGTGTAGCCTCTACAACTATTGACATCAACACATTCGATTGTTCAGATGTTGGAGACAACAACGTGATATTAACTGTAACAGATGTTAACGGAAATACTTCAACTTGTACAGCTGTAGTAACTGTTGAAGATGTAACGGCGCCAGTAGTGGTTTGCCAAGACATTACAGTAGTACTCGATGCTTCGGGTACAGTAACCATTGCGGGAATAGACGTTGACGGCGGAAGCACTGATGCTTGTGGAATAGATACCTATACTTTGGATATGGCCACGTTCGATTGTTCAAATGTTGGAGCAAACACAGTAATATTAACTGTAACCGATGTAAACGGAAACACGTCAACTTGTAATGCTACAGTAACGGTTGAAGATAATACTAGCCCAGTACTTGTTTGTCAAGACTTCACTTTAGAACTTGGTGCAGATGGTACTGCTATCCTTGACCCAAGTAATGTGATAGCCTCTAACGATGATGCTTGTGGCATCTTTGCTTCGGCAGTAGATATTACAGCTTTCGATTGTTCAGATATTGGCGCGCCAATTACGGTTCAGGTATTTACAATAGATCTAAATGGCAACCTTGCAACTTGTACTGCAGAAGTAACAGTTGTAGATTTATTAGCACCAGTAATTACTTGTCCAGCAGATCAAACTGTTGATCCGGGACCTGGAAATATATTCTATATTCTTCCAGATTACTTTGCAACAGGTGAAGCTACAGCTATCGACAACTGTACAGATCCTGTAACAGTAACAACACAGAGCCCAGCAGTAGGAACACCACTTTCTGATGGAACGTATACAATCACACTAACAGCGACAGACGAATACGGCAACACTAGTACTTGCGATTTCGAGCTAATAGTAGAAAGTGTACTTGGTGTTGGTGATAACAACCAAAATCTTGGAAGCATAGCAATGTACCCCAACCCAGCAAAAGGAAGTGTGACTATCGGAAACCCACAGAGCCTAGAGCTTGAGAGTGCTAATATTTACGACTTGACGGGAAGGTTGGTACAAACCTTCAACCTAAAGGGAATGACTACAGCCAAGACCCTGAACGTTGACAACCTTGCCGCCGCTACTTATGTAGTGATAATCAAAGGCAAAGAAGGGCAGATAACCAAACGACTTATAAAAGAGTAGTTTTCAGAATTAATAATTTTTAAAATCAAATCGCCTGAGGAAATTCCTCAGGCGATTTTTTTTGTTTTTATAGGAATAAGATAGCGATTACTCGCTGCATTTATTTTCATTGATTTCCATTTTAAAATGGTCAATCTATATCAGGGAAGTGGGATGGGAAATGGGATGGGAAATAAGAAATGGGAAATGGGAAGTGGGATGGAGAAAATACGAAATACGAAGTGGGAAATACGAAATGTGAAGTTGGAAATAAGAAATACATAATACGAAATGGGAAATTGGAAATTGGAAATGGGAAATTGGAAATACAAAATACGAAATACGAAATGTGAAATGTGAAGTTGGAAATATGAAATACATAATACGAAATGGGAAATACGAAATGTGAAATGTGAAGTTGGAAATATGAAATACATAATACGAAATGGGAAATGGGAAATGTGAAATGTGAAGTTGGAAGTTGGAAGTTGGAAGTTGGAAGTTGGAAGTTGGAAGTTGGAAGTTGGAAGTTTACTTGTAAAATTAAATATAAAAGCTTTGATGTGCCGGTCAAAAAAAAACACCCACATCTAAATTGATCAACTTTAGGAATACAAAAAGGCCAGTGTTTTAGCACCAGCCTTTTTAATAAAATATAACATCAACATCTATGTCTGATACTTATAAAGTCATTCTTTAGAAGTATCAGAATAGATTTGAAAACATTATTTTTTTGATTCTTCGATAGAAACTTTTCTAAATTGTTTTAATAATTTTTCCATTTCTAGCGTAGATTTTCTCGCTCTTGCCCCTGCGGCTTTAACTCCTTTTTCAGTAAGCGAATCTGCCTCTGTTTTAAAAGTTTCAAATTCAGCGTTGATTTTCTCGATTAAGTCTTTCATAGTATTGTTTTTAAAATTGAGGGACGAAAATACACTTTGACCGCGTAAATAAAAAGAAGATTAACGAAAATCCTTTGTTGAGGCTGAGAATTAGTGGTGAAGAACGTTAGGTTGAAAGACTTAGGACGGTGGGATATAGGTTGTAGGGTGTAGCTTGTGGTTGTAGTATTTAGGATTGAATGACTTAGGACGTAGGACTGAAGGACGTAGGACGTAGGATGTGGGGATTAAGTTGTAAGTTGTTGAATTTAGATTTTGGATCGTGCCTTTGGTAGTGAGGTTGGTTAAATTGAAATTGAAGATGTAGTACTATTCGATAACTAAATAATAAAAAAAACCGCCTCATTTTTAGAAAATGAGACGGCTTACACTTGGGGTAGAATTGAGGAATTAAAATGTGCTAATTATAGAAAGAGTAGTTTCTTGGTGGAAACTCCTGCTTCTGTTTCTACTTGAATAATATAGGTGCCGGCAGAAAGATGGTGTTCCATCATAGTTGCTCCAGCTTCCTTTACAGCAGAGTATAATAATCTTCCATTAAGATCTACTATACGTACCGTAGCGCGACTTGGCAGTTCTAATGTGAATCTACCTGAAGTTGGGTTAGGATATACCAAGAATTCGGGTAAGTTTTGGTCTTCTACTCCCAACATAAATATCTCTACCTGTGTCTTTTCTGAAACTCCAGTTTCATAAACTGCTTCAACTTCTGCTATGTGCCCTTGTGGTGTAAGGTTTTCTAACAAGAATGTTGTTTCTGTTACATCTTCAGAAATTAAGTTGCCATCTAGATAAATGTTATAGGAAAGAGCGTGGTCATACTCTCTTTCAAATTTGATGTCATCTATTTTAAGGATATAACTGTCGTTACTTACATAATTAATAGCAACATATTTAGCATCTACGGGTGTATCAAAAGAATATTGAGTCCAAGCTTCAGGAACAGTAATTTCATTTCCGAATGCTGTAAAATCTGATACATCGGTTCCAGTAGTAGAATATAGTACTCTAATATTTTCTGGGGTTGCGCCTACTAAAGAAGCTGCGCTGAATGAAAACTCACCAGTTCCGGCAGGAATTATTATCCAGTCGTTATTAGCACCATTAGGACCAGCAAAGCCAGTTAAAAATCTACGTCCAGAAACTGCCTCCATTGCTATTGGTGGCGATGTTGCGTATGGATTAAAAACCATAAACGACATAGGGTCTCCAGCACTTGGGAAGTTGAAATTAGTATAGGTGTACGTTTCTAATCCGTCTAAATCCCTAAGAATATAATTTGAAATATTCTGACGTTCAAAATCGTCATATCTTTCCATTTGATCTGTATAGGTACTGTGAAGTGTCCAATCAAGTTGGGCTGCATCTGTACCTATAATAGTAGCTGTAAGATTTGAAGGTTGTACTTTATTCAAATTAACCGGAACTGTAAGACTACCGTTTTCTTCTACTACTACGTCAGTAAGTTCTACGATTTCGTAGTTATCCAATTCAATACGTATGTTATACGTACCGTGTAATAAATGATCGAATGTTACAGATGGTGGTGCTGCCACAGTTGTTTCTGCAAAATTATTGCTATTCGAAATAGAAATATAGGCTCCTTCTAAACTACCACTATCGGTTGTTAGGTTTAAAGTGAAATCGAAGAACATATTATGTTCAATTTCATTTGAAATACCTTTTTCAGAAACAAGGCTATTACCATATTCAGCGGTAATTCCGTATTTGTACATATCGGGCGCGGCACTGCTTAAAGTGGGATCGTTAAAAGTGGTAGCTGTAATAGGGGCCGTAGTAAGCTCTGTCCACGTAGTTGCGGCTGCAGGGCTTCTATAAACTCTATAACCTGATGGATTGGCAGCTGTAGTATTATTAGTAATACCGTAGATGTTCCAGTTCTTATTAGTAAGGCTCATCGCGGTCCATACACCATTCTCGTACTTCATACTTCCCTTGTAAGCTGGGACGTTTGGTCCATCGTCTAGTCCTATTGGGTAAGCGCCGTATTGACCGGCAAGAAATTCAATTCCTATCCAAAGTTCTTTCGTATTATCAATAGCAATTGTCTGTGAAAGTTCAAAATCATACCATCCTTCCGTTGTGATAGAAGCGGTTTGTGAATGTATTAGTTCTGCCCCGTTGGCTCCTTCAAAAATTTTAATGATGATCTCGGCATTGTTAGCTATGTAAGCTTTTACATGTGTAAGTTCTGCATCAGCATTTACTTGATTTTGCAAATCTGAAGGCAGAAATCTTATACCTGCAATAAACGGATCGCCTCCATTCCCCCAAGAATCTCCTGCGGTAACAAAGTCTCCCCACCCTATTGAGGTTTCGTTAGAATAGCCAACTGGAACTCTCCAGTTTACTTCGCCAACACCATTATTATTTACCGCCATCACATTACCTGGCTTAGGTGTTGCTAGATTTAGGGTAATAGGGTCTAGTGTATAATCTGCCGCCTCACTTGTAATATTTATTGTTTCCGCACTATATAACGGATGTACAGCTTCAAGATCGTATTGCTTATTGGCGAAGGCATCTAAAGTATAATTACCAGTAGCATCGCTGATGGTAGAAAATTCAGAAAAGCCAGTTAAATGAAGGTTAACACCTTCTATTCCTAACCCTGCCTCGTCAATCACAGTTCCAGAGATTACTATTGGAAGCGAATTATCTAAAACAGCATCTAGAACAAGTTGTTCGTTAGGTGCAATAGTAAAACCTATTTCAATAGTGTTAAACGTATTTTTGCTAAAGGTAGCTACGTAATCGCCAGCCATAAGCGCTGGGATTGTATAATTTCCTGTAGCATCTGTAGTAGTTGTTTCGGTTTGGTAAGCGCTACCTCCATTTGGAGTTATAGTTACTGTTACATCTTGCAATGGTGAGCCATCTGAAAGAAGTGTAACTGTACCCGATAAGCTACCGTAATCTGTGGTTTTTTCAACAACGATACTTGGGATAGTAGGTACTACCGTAGTAGCCCAAGATGCCGGTTGCGATGTAACTACACTTAGATCTACAGAGGTACCATTTGCATAATACGTACGCATTCCGTCGACCGGTGTATTGTAAAAGTTTCTTGGATTTACCGACGGTGGATTTGCCAGTAATGGTTTTACGATGGTTATAATTACATTTTGATTACTGCTAGCATCGTAATAAAAAGGTTGGTCTAAATCGATTGCAATTTCATTTGTTCCTGCAGGGAATTCAACATCGCCATCAAACAATAGTTTTTGATCGCCATAGTATTCCCATACTGCATTGTAAATGGTTGTTCCAAAAGTATCGCGATTCGATAAACTCATATATACTTTATAACGAGCTGTAGTTGTAGTTCCTAAATTTCCAAAATAAGAAATTGATGTAATAAGGCCACTGTTACCTATTTCTTCAGGCGTATAAATACTTTGCGAAATAACAGAACCTCTACTAAGTTCGAAAGGCTGGGTGGCAACAGCATTGCCGCTGGTTACAGACATTTGGTTTTCTCCCAGGCCTGAGTAAGCAGACACAATTGCAGAAACGCCTAAATTAGCAGGGCTCGTTTGTGCGGTGATGCTATAAGTATAAAGGTATAATGCGGGAATATTGTTTTCAGTAAAAGTGGTTCCTGGATGCATCTCTACTAATGTTTCGGTAGTAGCACCAAGACTACGTTTAATAGTATAACCTACCACAGGATCTTGTAATACACCTCCATTTGCGCCGTAATCTACCGCGTCCCAAGAGATCACTGTATTTGAGCTTGCATCTTGTGTAAATGTTATATTAGCAGGAGCTCCAGGAGTAGTTTCATATCCAAAAAAGGTAGATGGGGTATTATAAGGAATACCATTGCCAGCATTATTATAAGGTACAAATCTATGGGTATAAGTGCCTTCTGCAGGCAGTACATCTATATAGTTCATGCTTTGGCCCACAGCTGAAGGAAGATCTGCAATTTCAATAAGATTCATTGGGTTTGTACCTCTATAAATCTTTACGCCCGTCATATTTGAAAGCGTATTACCCGCATTATCTACCGTAGGATTAACCCAGTCAAAATGAGCTTCAAATTCAGTTCCAATTTGTGTTTCTACAGTAAACTGAGTGATCGCGCCTGGCGCTAAAGGCTCTGTATTTGGAGAAAATTGAAGATCGTCCACAAGCATCATATAACCTTGGGATACACTATTTATAGCTAAGTATTTTGCATTAGCAGGAATTACATACTCAAACTTTGTCCAGTTTAATGAGGGAGTTGTGGTGTTTCCTCCATTAAAGAGTATAAAATCCTGAGGGTCTGTTCCTGTAGTTGAATAGCCTACTTTGAAGGCATCAGGACCCAAAAAATCGGCGGCACTTTTAAGGTAAAACGAGAAGCTTCCACCTGGATGATTTACCAATTCATCAGAAATTAGCCAGTCGTTTACTGGGCCATCCCATGAAGAGATACTTGCGAAATATTTTTCACCTGAATGGGTGTCGAAACCATTAAGAGTGTTAGGTGGACTGGTTTGCGAAGGTGTATAAACTATAAATCCTAATGGGTCGCCCTTTCCTGGAAAACTTTGAAATGGGCCAGCGGTATTTAAACCATCCACATCGACGGAGGTCCATCCAAGGATATTATTTTGTGTAAAATCGGCATGTGATTCTACATCATCATTAAAGGGTTGTAACTGTCCCTGCGCCCAGCCAGTAATGGCAATTAAGAGGGCAAACAGTAAAGTAGCGTTTGTTTTTTTCATTCTAAATGTTTTTTTTAGGGTTTTTTTACAATCAAGAAGACTTAATTCAAAAAAATATATTGAGGGAGCAAACTAATCAGTTTAGCTTCAATTGACCAAATTTTATTACTCCGTTTGGTCCCAAACAGACACCCAGAAATGATAAGATGTTATATATGAATATTTTATGAATTGAGGTGTTTTTTCCGATAAACAGCTGGGGTTACTCCTTCAATGTCTTTAAAAAATCTATAGAAGACAGACATAGATTTAAAACCAGCTTCTGCGGCAATACCTTCAATGGTAAAATGAAGAAGGGTTTCCCCAGCAAGCAAGCGTTTGCTTTCCTCGATGCGCAATTCGTTTATATAATTGTAGAAGGTTTTATTTAAACTATTATTGAGGCTATGCGAAATGGCATTTCTGCTTTCCGAAATTGCGTCGGCTAAATCGTTTAGGCTAAAGTTTGGGTTTTTATATACTTTTTGTTCGCTCATAAGCTTTTCAACTTTATCGATAATAGTATCGTCTTTGAGAAGATCTAGTTTATAGGCGTGTAAAATTTTAGGCGAATCGTATGCGCTTTGGGGAACATCATTTAAATGGGTTTCATTTGAATAAGTTTCGGCATGAGGGTCTACCCGATCGAAAATTAAAGGGTATTTATATATCATTAAGGTTATATAGAATAAACTAACAGCAATCACGGCGTGGTATGCCATGTATAGAATATAAGGATCAAGATAGGTAATCCGTAAAATGGTAGATACTCCACCAATAACAAAGACCAAGGCAAAACTGTAATTTATAATATGTAGCCATTCCAGTTGCCTGCTTTCAATTTCAGAATATCGCTCCTTGAGCCGCTGATGCCTCAGTTTTAAAATGCGGTTTGTTTTAATAAAATAAAAAGGCCCCTGTATAGTTGCGAGGTAAGAGCAAAGCAAGGTTCTAGTACGATACCACTCGTGCTGCCGCATAGTAGCAATAGAAAAGTCACTGTCAAAAAACAGATATAAAGTAAAGGCTACATAAAGGTACACTGGCAAAAAATGCAGGTGGTCACTCTTTTGGAAGCCTTCATATTCGTAGAAAAGAAATTTAACATAGAGATAGATGGGAGGAAACAAAACAAGGGCGATCATCGGGCCTATAAAAGTAGTAAGCGCTACGCTAAAAAATGGGCCTTGGTGGATGAAGGCAAAAAACCAGTAACAGGAAAATCCCCATACAAACAGAAGTAGGGCAAGCATATTATTGGCAAAGGGCCTGTCTTTGTTTTTGGTTGTGAGGTAAATACCCGTCACCGCTTGGGACGCACCAAAAAGCATTAAAACCGAAAAATAAGATTCAATTAGGGATAACATGAAGTATTACAAAGCTAGGATGAAGGGAAAACTACTATTTATAGAATGGGGTTTAATTTAGGTTATAAATTTAGCAATAAGGTGAAGGGTAAACAAGACATTAATATTGAATTTAACTATTGCTTTTTCAACAGGGATTGTGGCTTTGTAGGCCGAATTTAAAAACATATCAAACAATAAATCTCGCAACTTACAGATTTTCAAATCACCAGGGAATACAAGCCCTAATCCTGCGTGAATCTTTGAATTTCATTTTAGGACGACTCAATTAATATGATTACTTTTGCACATTGTAATAATACTAACCTGGACAGGTTAAAAAGTTAATCCAATGGTTTAACTTTTTTTTGTTTTGCACATTTTTGCAGCGGCTTTAAGTATTTTTATAATATGTACCCACCCGGGTGCTGGAATTGGTAGACAGGCATGGTTGAGGGCCATGTGTCCTTTGGGCGTGTGGGTTCAAGTCCCATTCCGGGTACGAATAAAACCCCGTAAGACTATGTTTTATGGGGTTTTTCAATTTTTGGATTATCAAATTTAGGAACAGTCTTCAGAAAATTTCTACTTCTTTAATATTGATAGCATTAGAAGGAAACGGATAGTAACTCCTTTCCGAGATCGTGCACCGCTTTTTCGATTTTTTTGGCCTGATCTTCTGAGGCATTTGCTTTGCCGGTTTTATATTGACGTAACAAGGAAGAATTGATATTTGCTTTTTGGGCAATCGAACCTATTTTTACCTCTGGTATAAGATTGAAGAAACTCTCAAGGTCCATTTTATACTCAAATTCCACTCCATTTTTATACTTAACGACCCAGTCCTCTTTTAATTCCTGAGCTACTTCCAAGTGTTCATCAAATACTTTTTGAATTTCTTTTTTCAATTCAGATAGTGAATTCCCATAGGCTGAAACTACTCCGTCTAAATTTTCTGTCGTACCCCAATAGGTACCGTCCGTTGCTTTTTCGACATAGACTTTAATTCTTTTTTTTTCCATTTTTGCTGTCTTTTTTTACCCTGCATTGCCACCTAATTCTTTAATAATGAAAGTGGTGTTAAATACTAAGCCCCGCTTGTTTTAAGATTGAATTTACTGTTCCTATCGGCACATCCTTTTTTGGATGGAGAATAGTAACTAATCCCTTTTTCACTGGATGTTTGAAATGGTGATGGCTGCCCTTGGTTCTCACAATGTACCAACCATCCTTTTCAATCATCTTTATCAAGGAACTTGATTTCATAATCCAAATATATAACAATTTTGTTATATAACAAAATTGTTATAATCTGACTTACATTCGAATGTACTCCGAGAATGAAAAATGGGGCCCGCAATTCTTATTTAGAAAAAGCTAGTTCTATCCCTAAAATCTGACATTAATATTTGTTTAGAGTTTTCAACATTTTTCTAAACAATCTCACATCTTTTTAGTACTTTCACCTCGTAATAATAAATTATTCTTCAGTGGTCAAAACACAATTTGGCATTAAAGATCTCGAGAATCTTTCCAACGTAAAAGCCCATACCATTAGGATTTGGGAGAAAAGATACAACCTTCTTGAGCCAGACCGTACCGATACAAACATTAGAAAGTACAATCTCGAAAATCTAAAAAAGCTATTAAATATAGCTTACCTATATAATGCCGGGTATAAAATTTCGAAACTTGCAAGTTTAGATTCTACGCAAATTCAAAAGTTGATTAGGGAAAGCATAAATGGGCTCGATTCAGAGTATATGCTCAATGTTTTTAAATCGGCAATGTTTGAATTTGACGATGAACTTTTTGACGCTACCTTGGACAAATTTTTGGAGAATCGATCTTTCAGAGATGTTTTCATACAAATATTCGTGCCACTACTAAATGAAATGGGTATTCTCTGGCATTCGGGAACTATTGATCCATCGCACGAACATTTTATTTCAGAGAAAATAAAACATTCCATTATCGAGCATTCGGCTAAGCATAAGCATACTACTGACCGAAAAAATACGCAGCTATTTGCGCTTTATCTTCCTTTCCAAGAAATTCACGAGATTGGCTTACTCTATGCTAATTATGAGCTGCTATCAGCTGGATACAGGACCATATACCTAGGCGCTAATATACCGATGGATAGCTTAAAGCACGTTCTAAAGACCAAAACCAAAATAACTTTTGTCACCTATTTTACTGTACAACCAGAGAATGATAACCTTGAGAAATATTTAAACGAATTTCAAAATGAAGTTTGCGCCAAAGGCCCCAGTGAACTTTGGGTTTTAGGCCGCAAGTTTAGTAAGAACTACAAGAGCACAAAAAATGTAAAGCTTTTTAAAGACGTAAAACATTTTACAGATCAAGTTGAAAGCCTTTCAAACAGTTAATTTCTAGTCCTTTTAAAATAAATCTACCAAAGGTTTAGTCTCTCTAATTTATTAAATAAAAGCCAAAAATGATCTGCAACTTTTATTTTTGTTTAAATATAATGTAGATTTGTTAAACAATATGAAAAAAATCGCAGTTATTGGTTCCGGCTTTTCATCCATCGCGGCTTCGTGTTACTTGGCTCAAGCGGGAAATAATGTAACTATCTACGAAAAAAACAGTACGATTGGTGGCCGAGCTAGGCAGTTAAAGAAAGACGGTTTCACTTTTGACATGGGCCCTACTTGGTACTGGATGCCAGACGTTTTTGAACGCTTTTTCAATGATTTCGGGAAAGCACCTTCAGATTATTATGAGCTTGAAAAGCTAAATCCAGCATACCGTGTGTATTTTGGAAAAGATGATTTCATCACAATAGAAGATACGCTCGAAAAAATATGCGCTGCTTTTGAAAAGGAAGAATCTGGAAGTTCCATAAAACTCCGGAAATTCATGGATCAAGCTATGGATAACTACAACATAGCTATCAAAGATTTGGTATATCGCCCAGGCGTTTCTCCTTTAGAGCTGGTTACTGTTACTACAATGAAAAAGATTGGGCAGTTTTTCAGCACTATTAGTAAGGACGTTCGCAGAGAATTTACGAATCCAAAATTAATTTCAATTTTAGAATTCCCTGTTTTATTTTTAGGAGCGAAGCCTTCCAACACCCCAGCATTTTATAGTTTTATGAATTATGCCGACTTCGGACTCGGAACTTTTCATCCAAAAGAAGGCATGTATTCTGTAGTTGAAGGAATGAAAACGCTAGCTGAAGACTTAGGGGTAACCATAAAAACCAATCAGAATGTAGAAAAAATAATCGTTGAAAACGGAAAAGCAAATTCGTTGCTTATAAACGGTGAAAAAATTGAGGCCGATGTAATTTTAAGCGGCGCCGATTACCACCATACCGAAACACTTTTAGACAAGCAGTTTCGTCAATATTCAGAAAGCTATTGGAGTAAAAAAACCTTTGCCCCTTCTGCCCTGCTGTTCTATATTGGTTTCGATAAAAAAATTGAAAACGTAGATCATCACACCTTGTTTTTCGATGTAGATTTTGAAAAGCATTCACAAGAAATTTACGATTCCCCACAATGGCCAGATGAACCATTATTTTATGCAAGTTTCCCTTCAAAAACAGATGCTAGTGTTTCGCCTATAGGCAAAGAAGCAGGTATTTTCCTGATTCCGTTAGCTCCTGGATTAGATGATATTCCAGAAATTAGAGAAGATTATTTCGAGAAAATAATGGATCGTTTTGAAAAAACAACAAACCAAGAGGTTAAAAAATACGTTATATTTAAGGAATCGTTTTGTATTAATGATTTTGTTTCAGACTACAACAGTTACAAGGGTAATGCGTATGGTTTGGCAAATACACTATTGCAAACGGCCTTTTTAAGACCAAAATTGAAAAGTGGTAAAGTGAAAAATCTTTTTTTTACCGGACAGCTCACCGTGCCGGGACCAGGAGTTCCACCCGCCCTTATCTCAGGAAAATTAGTTGCAGGTTTAATCTAAAAAGAGAACACACATTGAAAGAACTTTTTGACATAGTATCGCGTAAATGCAGCAAAGAGGTTACTGGAACTTACAGTACTTCCTTTTCGTTAGCCACTCGTATGCTTGGACCTTCCATTCGCCAAGACATTTATAATATTTACGGTTTTGTGCGTTTTGCAGATGAAATTGTTGATTCATTTCACGATTATAATAAGGAAGTTCTTTTCGACCGCTTTGAGTACGGTTTGGCTGAAGCACTTGAAGATGGTATAAGTTTGAACCCAATTTTAAATTCATTTCAGGAAACAGTCCGTAAATACGAAATTGACAAAACCTTAATCGACAAATTTATGTCGAGTATGCGCTTAGATTTAACCAAAAGTGTTTATAATACTACTGAAGAATTTAATGATTACATCTATGGCTCTGCAGATGTTGTAGGCTTAATGTGTTTAAAAGTATTTGTAAAAGGAGATGACGCAAAATACCATCAGTTAAAAGAATCTGCTATGAGTTTGGGTTCGGCGTTTCAAAAAGTAAATTTTTTACGCGACCTAAAAGAAGATTTTGAAAACTTAAACAGAACCTATTTTCCAAATACAAATTTGGCTGCTTTAGACGAAGCTTCAAAAGCGCAAATAATACAAGAGATTGAAGAAAACTTCAACCACGGATACCAGGGAATTTTACAATTACCGCACGATTCTAAACTCGGTGTTTTTGTAGCGTATAGATATTACAAACGTTTATTGAAAAAACTTCAGCAAACACCCGCAACCGAAATTAAAAATGTGCGCATCCGCGTTCCGAATGTTGAAAAAATTGGGCTTTTAACGCGGAGCTATGTAAAATATCAATTAAATTTGGTGAAATAATTTTAGTTATTTTTCCTATTTATTTCACATTAGGAATTTCAAAATCACAAATTAAAAAGTAAAATGACCACTGTTCTTTGGATATTAATTTTCATTGTCACTTTCAGTATTATGGAGTTTATGGCGTGGTTTACCCATAAATACGTTATGCACGGTTTTCTGTGGAAGCTACACAAGGACCATCACCACAAAGATCACGGTAGTTGGTGGGAGCGTAATGACTATTTCTTCATTTTTTACGCATTGGTTAGCATCAGCTGTTTTATTGGCTGGAGCTATTTCGGCTTTTGGGCTGGATTGCCTATAGGTTTGGGTATTTTCGCTTACGGACTTGCCTATTTTTTTGTTCACGATATTTTTATACACCAACGTTTTAAAATGTTCCGAAACGCCAATAATTGGTATGCTCGTGGTATAAGACGCGCTCACAAAATGCACCACAAACACTTAGGAAAAGATAAAGGTGAGTGCTTCGGGATGCTTTTTCCGCCATTAAAATATTTTAAAAAATAAACCATGTGGCATCTTTATTTTCTGCTGAATATTGCATCGTTTAGCGTTCCATTTTTGTTCAGCTTTCACCCAAAATTGAAGTTTTATAAACTTTGGAAATACTTCTTCCCCGCCACCTTTATTATGATGGCTTTTTTTATACCCTGGGATATCATTTTTACGCAAAATGGCTATTGGGGTTTTAATGAAAAATATCTCTCCGGAATAAGTTTAGCTGCCCTTCCTTTAGAGGAATGGATTTTCTTTATCTGCATTCCATACGCTTGTATTTTTACCATTTATGCGTTTAAAAATTTGCTTCCCAAGTTTTCATTATCAAATAAAACCACGGATATAGTATATTATACACTACAGACTGTTTTAATTGTTACGCTACTTTATTTTTATGATCGGTGGTATACGGCCGTAAATTTTGGATATGCAATCGTTTTATTGGTTATGGTTTATAATTATAAACGCGATGTTTTAAACGTTTTCTTTCCAGTTTTCCTCATCCTTTTGGTTCCCTTTTTTATTGTGAATGGTTTCCTTACTGGAAGTTGGATTCACGAAGAAGTAGTTTGGTATAACGACGCACAAAATTTGGGTATACGAGTAGGCACAGTACCGATTGAAGACAGTATTTATGCATTAACAATGTTGCTGACTATCTATGTTTTAATGGAAAAATTTAGGGAGAAATACGGTTCAAAACCAATTGAAATAGCAAAATAATTTTCTGAAAAAATCGACAAATTAACTGCTATAAAATTTCATATGCAATAGAAGGAAAGATGTAAATTGATTAAGAATTTGCATTACATTTATTCCGCAAAATTACATTGTTTATGATACACCCTAAAACAGAATTAAAGTTTATAAGCAAGGAAGTAGGATATGGCGTAGTTGCTACAGAATTTATTCCCGCTGGCACAATAACGTGGGCTTTAGACGATTTGGACCGTGAGTTTACTCCCGCCAAACTAAAGAAAATGAACGCGCTTTACCAAAACATTTTAGACACTTATTGCTATAGAAACCGGAAAGGAAACTACGTGCTTTGTTGGGATTATGGCCGCTACGTAAACCATAGTTTTAAAAGCAATTGCATATCTACCGCCTACGACTTTGAAATTGCAATCCGCGATATACATCCCGGAGAAGAATTAACCGATGATTATGGATACCTAAATGTTTCTGAGCCTTTTACAGGTATAGAAGAAGGCACGCGCCGTAAAACTGTATATCCTGACGATCTTTTAAATCATCACGAAACTTGGGACAAGCAACTCATTAAAAATTTTCCAAAAATTATAAAGGTAGATCAACCTTTGAAATCTTTATTAAGTGCGAAATCGTGGGATAGAATTACTGCAATTGCAGAAGGAAAAAAGGAGATGAAATCTATTAAAGAAATTTACTATTCTGTATAGTTTTTACAGATTATTCTTCTAGCAGTTTATCCAGAAGTGTTTTCATTTTTTCGCTATTCCAATCGGCTGCGCCTTGTTCATCTATTATAATTTCGCCCTTTTTGGAAATTAAATAAGTAGTGGGCAAAACGTGTGCCTCCAACTTTTTTGGTGCTTCAAAAGTTTGAAGAAAGATGGGCAGGGTGTAAGCATTCTTCACCATAAATTTTTCAACTTTTTCAGGCATTTCCGAAGTCACAAAATAGAAGTCTACTTTATTGCCATAAACATCGTATAATTTTTGGAATGAAGGCATTTCTGCTACACAGGGAGGGCACCAAGTAGCCCAAAAATTCACAATAGTTACTTTCCCTTTAGATTGTGAAAAGTTTACTTCTTCGGCATTTAATTTTCGCAAATTCCAATCGTAATCTTGAAGTGATTCTCGCTCACTTTCAGCTTTTTCAGAAGGAGAAAAAGAAATAAGTCGTTGCACAAATACCTGAATGGGCATGCGTGTTTGCGGAAAAATAAGCAAAACCAATATAGCGACAAATAAAATGTTGCTCCAGTGTTTTTTTAGAAATGGAATCATAATTTTAGGGTATAAAAAAACCTAACAGGTATTTTAAATCTGTTAGGTTTTGAATATTTAGTAAACGGTTTTTAACCGTTTTGTATTTTAATCAAATTCAAAGCCGATCCTTCACGGTACCACTTTATTTGCGCATCGTTATAAGTATGGTTCACTTTAATCGTGTCTTTATTTCCATCTTTATGAACGATTTCAATAGTTAACTGCGTGTTTTCAGCAAAATCTGCAATATCCACAAAGTTGAAAGTATCATCTTCTTGGATTAAATCATAATCTGCTTCATTCGCAAATGTAAGACCTAACATTCCTTGTTTTTTAAGGTTTGTTTCGTGAATTCTTGCAAAAGATTTTACTAGAACCGCGGCAACACCCAAAAATCTTGGCTGCATAGCTGCGTGTTCTCTTGAGGAACCTTCACCATAGTTGTGATCGCCCACAACAATAGTTTTAATTCCTTTAGCTTTATACTCACGTTGCACATCTGGTACACCACCGTATTCGCCTGTAAATTGATTTTTTACAAAATTGGTCTTTTTGTTGAAAGCATTTATAGCTCCAATTAAAGTATTGTTAGAGATATTGTCTAAATGTCCGCGGTAACGCAACCAAGGTCCAGCCATAGAAATATGATCTGTTGTACATTTTCCGAAAGCTTTAATTAGCAATTTTACGCCTTGCAATTCAGAATTCGTAATAGGTACAAATGGCTTCAATAATTGAAGACGTTCGCTATCTGTAGCAACTCTCACTTCAACCGAGCTACCATCTTCCTTAGGTGCTAAATATCCATTGTCGTCTACAGCAAATCCTTTTGGAGGAAGTTCTAAACCAACTGGTATATCAAATTTTACTTCTTGACCGTCTTCGTTTAAAAGCGTATCATTCATTGGGTCGAAATCTAAACGGCCCGAAATTGCAATTGCGGCAACCATTTCTGGTGAACCAACAAAAGCGTGGGTGTTAGGATTTCCATCGGCACGTTTAGAAAAGTTTCTGTTGAAAGAATGCACGATCGTATTCTTTTCATCTCCTTTTCTGTCACTTCTATCCCACTGACCAATACACGGTCCGCAAGCGTTTGTGAAAATAGTTGCGCCAAGGTTTTCGAAAACATCCAAAAGGCCATCACGTTCCGCAGTAAAACGAATTGTTTCCGAACCAGGATTTATTCCGAAGTCACTTTTAGGTTTTAATTTCTTATCGATTGCCTGTTGCGCAATAGAAGCAGCACGCGTTAAATCTTCATAAGATGAGTTTGTACAACTACCAATTAAACCCCAATCTACTTTTATAGGCCAATCGTTCTTTTTTGCTTTTTCACCCAATTCGCCAACCGGAGTTGCTAAATCTGGAGTAAAAGGTCCATTTAAGTGTGGACGCAAAGTGTTTAAATCTATTTCAATAACTTGATCGAAGTAGGCTTCAGGATTCGCATAGACTTCGTCATCACCTGTTAAATGTTCTCTGACTTTATTTGCTTCGTCTGCAATATCTTCACGGTCTGTTGCTCTTAGGAAACGCTCCATTGCATCATCATAACCAAAGGTTGAAGTGGTTGCACCAATTTCGGCACCCATATTACAAATTGTTCCTTTACCTGTACAAGAAAGGTTTTTTGCTCCTGGTCCAAAATATTCAACAATAGCCCCTGTTCCTCCTTTTACAGTAAGGATTCCAGCTACTTTTAAAATAACATCTTTTGAAGCCGTCCAGCCGTTAAGTTCGCCAGTTAATTTAACACCTATTAATTTTGGGAATTTTAATTCCCAAGGCATTCCTGCCATTACATCAACAGCATCTGCGCCACCAACACCAATGGCAACCATTCCTAAACCACCTGCATTTACAGTGTGGCTATCGGTACCAATCATCATTCCACCTGGAAAAGCGTAATTTTCTAAAACAACTTGGTGAATAATTCCAGCACCCGGTCTCCAGAAACCAATTCCGTATTTGTTTGAAACAGATTCTAAGAAGTCAAAAACCTCGTTACTAGTTTCGTTAGCGCGCTTTAAATCTGGCACTGCGCCTTGTTTGGCTTGTATTAAGTGATCGCAATGTACAGTGGTTGGAACTGCAACTGTTTTCTTACCCGCTTGCATAAATTGCAAAAGAGCCATTTGTGCAGTTGCATCTTGGCAAGCTATTCTATCAGGCGCAAAATCTACATAATCCTTTCCGCGTTGGAATGTTTTATTCGGATTGCCGTCCCAAAGGTGAGAGTATAATATTTTTTCTGAAAGTGTAAGTGGTTTTCCCGTGATTTCACGTGCTTTATCAACACGTTCTGCCATCTGGGCGTAAACCTTTTTAATCATATCAATATCAAATGCCATAGTTGTATTTTTTCTAGTTGCGAAATTACAAAATTTTATAATAATTAAAAAGTATATAAAGGAATTGCTTATTTAGTGAATATAATTCACTAAATAGTAATTTCTATTGCGTAAAATTATCAAATCCTTAATATTAGATAGCTAATTTTAAGAAATTCAAAATTTTCGGTTTTAATGCTTATAAAAAATCTTTGAGTGGAGCGTGATTGTACCTTATTTAATACAAACTTTTAATGATTTCTTCAATGCTTAAGCCTTCTGCTTCCGCTTTGTAGTTTTTAATTAATCGATGACGAAGGATTGCAACTGCAGCCTTTTGCACGTCTTCGATATCTGGAGAAAATTTACCGTGTATTGCGGCGTTTGTTTTTGCTGCCAATATAAGGTTTTGTGAAGCTCTTGGGCCAGCGCCCCAATCAATATAGTTCTTTACAGTTTCTGTTGCAGTATCGCTATTAGGGCGGGTTTTGCTAACTAAAGTAACTGCATATTCCACAACGTTATCCGCCACTGGAATTCTTCTAATTAACTGTTGAAAATCGATTATTTCTTGAGCTGAAAAAAGTGCATTTACTTTTTGGGTTTCGCCTGAAGTGGTTTGTTTAACTACTTCAACTTCTTCAGAAAACGAAGGATATTCAAGGTTTATGGCAAACATAAAACGGTCTAATTGTGCTTCTGGCAAAGGATAAGTTCCCTCCTGCTCTATTGGGTTTTGTGTAGCGAGTACAAAATATGGTAAATCTAGTTTGTAATGTTGGCCAGCTACAGTAACTGCGCGTTCCTGCATAGCCTCTAAAAGAGCCGCTTGGGTTTTGGGCGGCGTTCTGTTAATCTCGTCTGCTAGAATAATATTGGCGAAAATTGGCCCTTTTATAAATTTGAATTCGCGATTATTATCTAAGATTTCAGAACCTAAAATATCGCTCGGCATCAAATCTGGCGTAAACTGTATTCTCTTAAAATTAAGGCCAAGTGCTTCGGCGACGGTATTAACCAACAAGGTTTTTGCAAGACCCGGAACGCCAATAAGCAATGCGTGTCCGCCAGAAAAGATAGCGAGCAAAACCTGCTCAACCACTTCATCTTGACCTACTATTACTTTTTTAATTTCTTGTTTAAGGGCGTTGTATTTTGAAACCAGTTGTTTTACCGCTGCTACGTCTGACATAGTGTTTTTCTATATTATTTTTTTAACCAACCTCCAGCAAATTCACAATCCTGGTAATCTTGATTGATGCTAATATACGTATCTTTTATTTTCTCGTTCTGCCATTTGTTGATTACCTTAATTTGCTTTTCGCGCAATGCTAGTTGCTTGATTCGCTCATAATCATTTGTATAGTCGGCTTGGTGTTCAACGTATTTTTTAGTCACGGTAAGAATTTTCAAACTACTCTTTCCTGTGCGGTCGCGGTCGGTAAAAATTTCTGATACTGCACCTTCTTTTAAATTATACACTTGTGCACTAAGAGTTGGATCCATTTTGGTAAGATCGAATTTAGTGTCGAATGAAATTGGATTTACTAATTGTCCGCCGTTATTACGGGTTTCTTTATCGTCTGAATTTTTTCGAGCTGCTTCAGCGAAAGTAATTTCGCCTGCTTCAATTTTCGTTTTTAAATCTTCAATCTTCTTTTGTGCTGCATCGATAGATTTCTGAGAAACTTCTGGAAACATCAATATATGCCTAACATCAACTTCTTGTCCTCGAATTTTTTCGACATACAGTATGTGCCATCCAAATTCCGTTTCAAAAGGTTCGCTGATTTCACCTTCTAAAAGTGAAAAGGCCTGATCTTTAAACTCTTTAGCCCAAGGTGAATCGCGCTTAACGCCCGTGTAAAGTCCTCCTTTAGAATTTGAGCCTGGATCTTTAGAATAAAGAACCGCTTTAGTAGAAAAACTAGCCCCATTGTCTAGAATATCTGCGCGGATAGCATTTAACCTTCCAACAACTTCATCTATTGCTTGTTTTGTAACTTCTGGATCTACCACTATTTGAGCAATTTCAATTTCAGCGCCAAAAATTGGGCGATCTTCTTCTGGAATTGAGTAGAAAAAAGTTCGTACTTCTTCAGGTGTTACTTCTAGTTTTTCAATTACCTTTTGTTGCATCAAACTTGCGAGTTTAATACTCTTATTGGCTTCAAAAAGATCTCTTCTTAAATCGGCCATATTATCTTTTCTATAATAAGCCGCTACTTTTTCTTCGCTTCCCAATTCACCAATCATATATTGTAATTGCTGATCTATCATTCCATTAATTTCTGCATCTGGAACCAAGATACTATCTTGTTTAGCTTGGTGAGCGTACAATTTGTCTTCCATTAATTTACCCATTAATTGGCAACGGGTAATATCTTCAATAGACATTCCTTGCGATTGCATTTCAACATAAGCCTTATCAATATCACTGTCAAGAATAACATATTCTCCAACAACGGCGCTAACGCCTTCGGCTTTATATCTTTTAAAAGGTTTTAATGTATCGCGCTTTACCGTTTTCTGCATAACTAATGAGTCGTTGCTTTTTGCAACGCCGGTACTATCTGGCTCCACAACGGTTTGTGCTTGTAGTATTGCAGTAGAAAAAAGCAACACCAATAAAAATTTATTCATTTTTATAGATTTCAAAATTATTTGTTTCAATAGCATCTTTTGTAATATCTGTTTCAAGTTTTTTAATAAGCTCAAGCTTTCTTTTATTCAGAATAATCTGTTTTAAAGTAGGCATAATGTAGGAAATAGGTGCCGTATCATTGGGGTTGAGCACATTTTCAATTTTCACCAAATATACTCCTAATGAATCTTGCAATTGTGTAAAATTGGATTTTTTTAACACTTGATCGCTAGTGCTTCTAATTACTGGTAAAGTGTTCAGTAAAACTTCTCTTTTCACCCAAACAGTGTCGTTAAAGTTTGAGGAAATAAACTGGTAGTTCTGACTGGTGAGCGATTTTTTATCCTTTTCGTTATAACGGTTCAATTTTTCCTTTACAGCGGGCAAACCGTCATAATTTACAGGTAATTGAACGTAACGCAATTTTACCAATTGATCTTTTAATTTAAAGTTTTCTTTATTGGTTTCGTAATATTCCCGAAATTCCTGCTCTGTAATAACGCTATCTAATTGCTTGCTAACAATTACATTTTTATAAGCTTCGGTAAGTAAATCATTATGATATGACTGAACAAGCTTATCGTATTGATCTAGCTTATCTGCAGGTATATTTATTCTTGCTTGGTCAATAAGCAGCTGTTGGGTAGCCCAACGGTTTATGTAATTATTTACAATGAGCGTACTATCTTCTGCCGAAGTATTTGCGCCTATCAGTTTTACAATGTCTGCTTCATATAAATAGTTGTCGTTTACACGGGCTATAACATTTTCTTTAGTTTCCGTTTTAAAATACTCACAGGAAACCAAGAAAGCACTAACAATAGTTATATAAAGAATTTGACGAATCATTTCAACTCCTTTTTAACGTGTTTTAAAGTTTTTTGATTTACTTCAACTTTATACTTTTTGCGAAGGCTTTCCATCCAAGTCAGCTCTAATTCATTTTGATAATTGCTCAAAACTTTACCTTTAACCTCGTCTAAAGTTTTATATCCGGGAGCGAGTATTTCTTTAATATTAACTACCACGAACGAATCGTTGTTTGGATATACAGAAGAAACGCCGCTTTTTATCTCTAAGTTCTTTGGAAGCTCAGATTGGTTAATTTCAAAAATTCCCGGCGTTATCAATACGTTTATTTTATCATCTGTATTAATTGCTGCTTTTATCTCTTCGGAAGTTTTGCCTTCTGCTAACATTTTTTGAATTTGCTTCGCGAAATTTTCTGAAGTAGCCGAGTAGATATCTGCATCAACACGTTGTTTCCACTTGTAGTTTTCCTTTGTCTTATTGAAAAATTGCTGAAGCTCTAAAGAATCGGTCTTTGCTTTTTGCCAGATATTTTTGCTCATCACATCAAAAATTAGAAGGCCATCGCGATATTCAGTAAGCACTGCGGCATACTCTTCATTGTCGTCTTCCAGTTTTTCTTTGAAGTAATCTTTTAGCTGCTCCGTTTCAAATTCATCATAAAGTTCAACCAATAATGATTCCTTTAGTTTGTAAAGTCTAGTGGTTTTTTGGCGGCTATCAATAAATTTTGCAAAATCTGTATAAGTTGCTTTTTTATCCCCAATAGTGAAAAGCGTTTGCTCCTTATCTGCTGGAATAGGCTCCATGGTCCATTTTCTTTTCAGTACTTCGTCTGTAACGTATGTATCGAAGTAAGGCAAAAAGCTCGCTCCTTTTTTGAAGCCATACTTTTGCTTTATTTTATTATTTGTAGCGGTTGTTACTAGTTTAGCGCGATCGCCATCAGAAACTTTTTTCTCTAGTGTTTGCTTTTGCTCATCAAAGCTTTCCATTGGTAATTTTTCATCCAAACGAATAATGTGCCAGCCAAAATCTGTTTTAATTGGCTTACCAAAATCGCCTACATTTTTAAGTTCGTAGGCTGCATTTTCAAATTCTGTAGCCCGAAGATCACCTTTTGTGAATGGATTCAATTTTCCTCCTTTTACGGCAGAATTTTTATCATCTGAAAATTGCTTTGCTAGGCTTTCAAAAGATTCGCCTTGCTTAAGCATAGTGTAAATTTCGTTGATGCGCTCCTCTGGGTTGAATGTACGGGCTCCTTTACTCTCAGAAATCATAATGTGCGAAACTGCAATTTTCGGCAGTTTTGCTCTTTTGTCGTTTACTTTAATAAGGTGATAACCAAAACTTGTTCTCACTATATTTGAAATTTCGCCAGACTTGGTTTTATACGCTTCAGATTCAAAAGGATAAACCATGTTAAATACTGTAAAGTATCCTAAGTCTCCTCCTCTTTCTTTTGCGCCAGGCTCTTCAGAATATGTTTTTGCCAACTGTGTAAAATCTTCCCCTTTTAGCGCTCTTTCGCGTATTGACTTCATTTTATTGTATGCCGCTAAAGTATCTTGCGGCACAGATTCATAATCTACTCTAATTAGAATATGAGAAGCCTTAACTTCAAATTTACTGCGCTCATACGCTTCTTTAGCCAGTTCTTCCGTTACCTTATCTTCGAAAAGATAATTTCTTGAAAGCTGGTCGCGGTATTTTGAAAACTCGTTTATATAAGCACTTTCTTTATGTAAATTTTGAGCTTGTGCTTCTTCAATTTTCAATTTGTAATCTATAAAAAGCTGCAAATAGCCATCAATATCTTTTTGTGATTCATCCTGAACCAGATCGAGGTTTTTCTTGTAGACACGCTCAAATTCGTTGGCATATACAGATTGCCCGTCTATAGTCATTAACACTTCTTTTTTGTTTTGAGAAAAAACGGTAGTGGCGCTCAAAAAGCCTAAAATGAATAGGGTAAGAAAATTTTTCATCATTGTTATTGAATATTTATTTTTTACTGAAGCATCGCAAAAATAGCAAAAAGCTATGGTAACACACATCAGAATAGCAAACGAATTTAATATAATTATAGTGTTTTACAATTTTAAAAAAAATGTTGAAAAGCCGTAACTTGCATTAGTTTTTAAAAAGGAGAAAAATAATACTTTAAAATTTCTCCACAACTATTTACAAATGACTGAAAGAGTAAAACTTATATGGGATTTTAGAGGTGCAAACGCCCAACAAATAGCCGAGCACCACGCAAAACATCTTAGTGAATTTTCTAAATCTGAAAACTTAAAGGACAGTTTTACAGGCCACGAACAAGTAACGCCTATGCACTTTATAGCATTTATGGTAGTTGAGAAATCATTGATGAACACTTTACGTGAATCTTTAAAACCAACCCGTGGGCAATTATACGATGAGTAATGAAAGTCTTTTTTAAAAATACCTTTGAATACACCCACCATTGCAACCAGCAATTAATTGATGTATTGCTAAAAAACCCCAGTCTCTTTCAGAAAAAAATAAGCGCTTTAACAAGCCATACGCTTAACGCACATCATATTTGGAATCATAGAATTTTTAAAGTTAGGCCAGCACTTTCAGTTTGGCAGGAACTGGAGATTGGTTATTTACAAAAGATAAACGACGAAAACTTTGAACACAGCATTGAACTTATTGAAACAATACAATTAGACGAGAAAATAAATTACACCAATAGTAAAGGGCAAAATTTCACAAATACGGTGAGCGATATTTTTTTTCATATTATAAATCACAGCACCTATCATCGGGGTCAGTTAATTAGCCTTTTAAAGTCTGAAGGAGTAGAACCAATCGTTACCGACTATATTTTTTACAAACGCTGATATTCAGCACTAATAATTGCAATATTTATAGTAATATTGTGCTCTAAATTTTTAAAACATTTACAATGAATTTTCTTAAAATCGCCATATTCTTTATTGGTATTTCCGCTTTTGCACAGAGCAAGGTTGGAGCAGTAGACGTAGAATACATTCTTTCAAAAATGCCTGAATTACAAACCGTAAGAACCCAGGTAGAAACGTATGGCCAACAATTGGACATCGACCTAAACAAAAAGGTGGACGAATACAAAAAACTAGCCGAAGCCTATAAAGCTGGAGAAGCCACCTTTACTACAGAGCAAAAAAAGGCAAAACAAACCGAGCTTTTAAAACTTGATGACGACATTCAAAAATTTCAGCAAAACGGTGCCAAATTAATGGAAATTAAGCAGCAGGAAGGCCTTAAGCCCCTATATGCTAAAATAGGTGTAGCTTTGGAAAAAGTAGCGATGGCTCAAAATTATACGCAGGTAATGCAAACCACTCAAGACTTGGTTTTCTTGGATCCAAGTTATGACTTAACGGTACCAATTCTTACTGAATTAGGCATCACAATTACAGTAGAAGAAGGTAAATAGTCCTTTCTTTACTAATAGTACAAACGTGAGGCGCTAAGTCTCGCGTTTTTTTTTGCCTATATTTATCCGGAAAGTATATTTTTAAATACTCCAAATTCGTTTCACAATGAATATTATTAAAGATTTTGCCGAAAAACATAACGGGCAATATGAAGAAGTAAACATTAAAAATGTTTACTCACAAATTGGCAGAATGATTTACCAGCCAAAAAAGGCAAAATTCTTAATTGATGGTTCAAAAATCTCACTAAATATTGATGAAGTTGGCGGAGCGATTCCCACGGCAGAGCCTTTCAGAATAACACTTCATCTTTCTAAAAACAGTGAAGATAGCTTGGACATCTATCCTTCTACTTTTATAGAAAGGATGTTTCAAAAGATATTGCAAACCAAAAATAAAAAGCTGAAATACAAGTATGTATTTCAAGGAAATGGAAAAATTGTAGAACAATTGCTGAAGAAAAAATCGTTCATAGAACAGCTGCAGAAACATAAGGTTTATATCCGTATCTCGAAGGCAAACACTTCAAATATAATACTAACACCACCACACGGAATTGAAAGTGACGTACAGCTTGAAAGTTTCATCGAAATCTTAAAATGCATTGAAAAACAAATTAATACAGCAGATGTCTCTAGCAACTATTGAAAAAATTAAAAATAACCCTTTCGGGAATATAGATGAAACTATTTTTATAGACGATCTTGAGTATCAAATTAGCTATCAATGGAAAAGACTAATCACTATTAATATTCGTCGCGAGCAGTCACTAATTACGGATACTGCTATTTTCGAAATTAAAAAATTACAATTTTTAAGTTCAATTTTAAGATCGCCACAATACAGTATGAGCGGCGATAGAACAGAACTGTCAGAAAAATTAGTTTCAAATCAATACACCCGCGCGCTACTTTACTTTCCAGTTTCAAAGATTACCGTTCAAAACAACCAAATTTCATACACCGCTAAATTGAAAAGAAAAAACAGCGATCAATTAGAGAATATAGTTGAAAACTTTCAAGCTTTATTAACTACACTCTAGAAAAGTTGCAACTCTTTTAAACGCAAAAAGCACCAGAAAAATCCAGTGCTTTTTAGAAATTATATTTTTTTGAAGCTCTATCTACTGTAATTAGGAGATTCACTTGTAATGGTAACATCGTGCGGATGGCTTTCATTGATTCCGGAAGCGGTAATTTTTATAAACCTACCATTTTCCTTTAATGCTTCTACATCTTTGGCGCCACAATAGCCCATTCCCGCTCTTAGGCCACCAATAAATTGAGTCATGCTTTCTACCAGTTCGCCTTTATATGGTACGCGGCCCACAATTCCTTCAGGGACCAATTTTTTAATATCGTCTTCCACATCTTGGAAATATCGGTCCTTAGAGCCTTGTTTCATGGCTTCAACAGAACCCATTCCACGGTACGACTTGTATTTTCTTCCTTCGTAAATAATAGTTTCTCCTGGAGACTCTTTTGTTCCTGCAAGTAGAGAACCCAACATTACGCAATCAGCACCTGCTGCAAGTGCTTTTGGGATATCGCCTGTATAACGAATTCCTCCATCGGCAATAACGGGAACACCCGTTCCTTTTAAAGCAGCTGCAACTTCAAGCACGGCTGAAAATTGTGGGAAACCTACTCCGGCAACTACACGAGTTGTACAAATAGAACCAGGTCCAATTCCTACTTTAACAGCATCAGCGCCAGCTTCAACTAAATATAATGCAGCTTCGGCAGTTGCAATATTTCCTACTACGACATCAAGATCTGGGAATCGTTGTTTTACTTTTTTCAAAACTTCCACCACACCTTTTGTATGGCCGTGGGCAGTATCAATAATTACTGCATCTATCTGTGCATTTACCAAAGCTTCAGCTCTTTCAACAGCATCTGCGGTTACGCCAAGAGCGGCAGCAACACGAAGCCTTCCGTACTGATCTTTATTTGCACTTGGTTTTTGAGTAAGTTTTGTAATATCTCTAAATGTAATAAGCCCTAAAAGCTTTCCATCATCACTTACAACTGGAAGTTTTTCAATTTTATTTTTCTGAAGAATTAATTCAGCCTCTTTCAAAGAAGTACCCTGAGCAACCGTAACTAAATTCTCGGTAGTCATAACCTCGCTCAACGGACGTTTAACGTCCTTTTCAAAACGTAGGTCGCGATTTGTAACAATCCCTATCAAACTTCCCTTTTCATCAGTAATGGGGATTCCACCAATGCTGTATTCGCGCATTGTTTTCTGGGCATCGCCAACAGTGTGTTCTTTCTGAAGTGTAATGGGGTCTATAATCATTCCACTTTCTGCACGTTTTACTTTGCGCACTTCGGCTGCTTGCTCTTCAATGCTCATATTTTTATGAAGCACTCCAATACCACCTTCACGAGCAATGGCAATAGCCATAGCGCTTTCCGTAACTGTATCCATCGCTGCGGAAACAATAGGAACGTTAAGTGTAATATTTCGAGAAAATTTTGTGGCGATAGAAACTTCGCGTGGTAAAATTTCAGAATAGGCAGGCACTAAAAGTACGTCGTCGTAAGTAAGGCCTTCTCCAAGAATTTTGTTGTTGTGTGCAGTCATTGCAATTAAGTTAACTTCCGAAAGAGCGAAAGTGGTTATGGATTAATTGCGTGCAAATGTACAGTAAAATAATTAAGAATTATGGATTCTGAATTATTTTATAGTTTAACCTTCAACGCAGCAATTAGAGTGGGGCAGTCAATCAAAAATTAATATTTCTTTTTCGAAGTAACCAATTGCAGCAGCACTGCTCCTGCGGCTATTATGTAGACTACCGTCATCAAGGAACCAGAAATCATAACAATCCATTTCATCCAAAGCACGCCTTTCCACATAAAATATATGCCGCCAAAAGTTAAAAGGATTGAAACAAAGGGCTCAACCATTAAAAAAGCTTTTGCCTTGGCAGGCAGTGAAGTGATAGCCACCAAACCACCAAGCATAAAAAAGATAAACGAAATGGAAAGAATGTGGGTGTGCAAAATGGTTAGCATTTCGCGCTGCCCTTTTTTAAACTTCATTACCGCTATATCTTCAGCATCTTCATTGCCAAGATAGTTTTCCTCCAGGCCGCTAGGGTTGGCCGAGTCGGTTTCGCGAACAAAGTTTATACCGATAAAATAACCTACACTCAACACAATAATAAATGCCGCAATAAATTGCTTGGCGTAGCGAGGGAGGTCATGGATACGGCCGTGCAGCTGCATTTAAAGAGCTTTATTTTTCTGAAGAATTGCAATACTCTTCAATAGTGAGTTCATTTCGGTGGTTAAGGATCTCACTGAAATTGTTGCGCCACTTATAGGCATGATATTGCGGTTATATTCAAGTTCTTTAGAGGTTGGTGAAGAACCCACAAATTGCTTTAGCCACCGTCTGCTGCTAATTTCCCCGCCGTATTCTTCGCGATAAATAAGCACTTTGCTTGTGGTTATAACGAAATTGTTGTCGAACAAAACCAGATAATCAAAAGTAGCAGTCTTACTTGGGGCGTTTCCTATATAACCGTAGCCCAACAGCTTCTCGCCAGACTTAATCTTAAATAAATTTTCATCGCCAAACTCTGTCATGGTCTTCGCGTTCAAATCTTTGGTGACCGAAATAATTTCTTTCGAAATTTTTTCGGTCCCATAAAATTTTACCATCTCTTTTTGGGCTACTTTGGCAACATTATCCGGTACGGAAAAGGCTGCAAAAACGAGTGCTAAAATAAAAAGTATGGACAGTTTCATTTTCATAACGCAAAGGTATTGATTTCAAATTTAGTATTCAACAAGGCTTATTAAAACCAAACGCCAATTCCAAAGTTTAATTGATTAGCAACTTCGGCACCTTCCATAGCATTATCCCTAATTTGGTAATCGCCTTTTACTACAACCCCATTGGCTATATGGTATGATAAGCCCGCGGTTATATCTTGACGGTTATAGGCATCGTTGCCAATTAAACTTCCTTCAGTGCCAGCGTGGGTATCATATTGTTCATATCTAGCAAAGGCGAAGAGTTTTTGTTTGGCTGTAAGTGGTAACAAATTATACGCTCCTTCAACATAATAGCCCATCAAAGCACTACCTAGGTCCATTCCTGTTAAGGAGTTGTATTTATCTGTATCTGAAAGGGAAGCATAAATAAATTCACCTCGAGCAGTAAATTTGCGGAAGGCGTAGCGCACATCAAATCCTACCATAGAAATACCAATATTGGCGCCATCTATATCTTCTATCTCATCTTCGGCTTGGGTCTTTCCAAAATATCCAGACAATCCAAAACGAAGGCCCGGAATACCGTAATAATCTAATTTTGTGGAAAAAGTTGGGCTATCTACGGTAGATTCAATTCCTTTTTGACGTCCGCCACGCAAACCATCCTTACCCTTTAAAAATCCTTTTATTCCTCCCTCATCGTTTGGGGCGGTAGATTTAAAACCATTAAAAATATACGCTTGGTAGCCTAAGGATATTGCAGGAAAACGCCCCGTTACCCCTACTCCCAATTCGCGCCAAGTGGTAGGTACTATATCGTGGTCTACAGCCGGTCGTTCCACACCATTGAATGTAGTAGGTTCGTGGTATTCGTTTACTATGCCCATTGGTACTAACATTAAACCACCGCGAAGGCTTACATTATTGCTTACTGCATAATTTACAAATGCCTGCTCTACATAAATTTCTTCTACATGTTCAACTTCAATTTCGGTAACAAATTGGGTTCTGTCATCAAATTTATATCCAAAAAGTAGTACCAATCGGTGAACATCCAAGGTGCCGTTATCGCCTTCTGGTTGGTTAAAGTCTATTTGTCCATAACCTCCAAGCGTTACTGCATTTCCTAATGAATTGGAAAGTATACGTTGAGAAGAATTTTGTTGTTGTTGAGAATTTGATGGAATTGTGTCGGAATCGTTTTGCGCAAAGGCTATTGCACTAAAAAACAAAACTGCGAAGGTGATGATTGATTTCATTTAATATTATTTAGACTGAATTAATATAGATTAGTTTTTCAGCCGCAAAAATAATAGCGTTTATGAAATCTCACAAGTTTATTTAGACTTAATTTAAATAGATTATAGAAATTTTATTCGGTTGCAGAAACCTCCAACTGCTTTTTATATTGAAGTCGCGTCATACCAGCCCATTGCAACAATAATTTTCTATCGTCTTCGGAAATATCGCCGTGGATTATTGTGTAGGATCGCAACGGCATTTCGCCATCTTCTACCATTTCAACAAGTTCTTCTAGTTTGTGCTCCTTCTTTTTTATGGTATAACCTTCCCAAGCAGAAAAATTTAAATGTTTTTTTCCATCTATAATATGGTCATCCAGCCAAAAAGAAGCAGGCGCAATTTCTGCATACCACGGATAGACGGTTTGATTGCTATGGCAGTCATAACAACTTTCTTTTAAAATTGCCGCAACCTTAGTTGAAGGTTTTGTTTCTGCTTCAAACAAAGCGACACTATCGTAACCACCGTTATTTTTTTCAGGGCGTATAAATTGAATTGCGATTAAAGCAAGAAGTGCTACTATTAAAACTATTTTAATAATTCTTTTCATCTTTATTTTTGTTGAGATTTTAAATAGAAAATAATCGCTTTCCGTATGTCGGCAGCAGTTTCGTTTTCCTTTGGGGTGTGAATTTTTATAATCCCTTCATTATCTGAAGTTAAAAACGGAATGTCTAATCCTTTTAGTAAAAAGTCGCTGAAAGCAACTGTATATGTTTTTGAATCGATTATAGTTTCAATACCATCGCCTATTTGCCACGCTCCTTTATTATTTCTTGAAAAATTATATCGCTGCAGATAGGCCCCTTCTCCACTTTGTAATTCACCGTAATCTAAAACTTGTTTTAAAAGGCTTCCTTTCAAATCTACTTTCAGCACACTTCCTCCAAAGGGAAGCACTCTAAAAATATCGATACTGGTTATGTCGCCTTCTAGTTTATCGTCAATACGAATAGAGCCACCGTTTACAAGAGCGCCGGCAACTTTATCATTATATGCATAAGCCATCGAGCGCGTAATTAATTCGCCCATGTTGGTTTGTTTGCTTCTATTAGCGGTATCGGTGCCATCTAATGGAACTACAGCATTATAAATTACATCTCCAGGATTGTCCACAACTTCCTTGAGTTTTTCGTCTACAAGTTCGGTCCATTTGCGCACAACAGGTTCAATTTTTGCTGAAGACGTTATTTTATCAGTTACCATCACCAGCTCTGAATTGACTTGAAGATTTTTAGTGTTCGGGTTATATGTAATAGTGTGTATATAAACACTTTTTGCATTAGCATCTGCTTTGGCAATAATAGTTGTGCCTTCTTTTTCTAGCATATTGAAATGCTCGTGACCACCCATAATTAGAGGAATAGACCCCAAACGGCGAGCTATTTCTATATCTTCATCTACTGCCACATGAGTAAGGCCAACTACAAAATCTGAATTTTGAAGCGCCATTTTATAAGCTCTTTCTGCATTTTCATAAATATCGCCGTACGAAACATAATCTTTTGGATTTGACGGCAGTGTCACACCAAATACGCCAAATTTTATTTTATTCCCATCCGTTCCTATTGCTTCAAATGTGGAATAATCTGTGGCTGGAATGGCACTATTATTTCTATTGGCTGTAAAAGGCACAAGTCCGTTTTCGGTAACTTTACGCGCATTGGCGGTAGTCCACTCGAAATTAGACTCGTTTAATCTCTTTTGTAAATCACTTTCACTTAAATCGAATTCGTGGTTTCCGAATGTAACCAAATCAATTTCCATGGCATTTAGCACATCTACCATCTGTTTTCCATTTAAGCGCTCTCCGTCTATTTTTAAAGTCCCAATTAATGAAGGATTTAAAAAATCGCCAGCTAAAAACAAATATGTATTTGGAAATTTCTGTTTAATTGAATCGCGAATATGTGCTACACGAGCTAATCCACCGTATTCGCCACCACTTAAGGGAGCAATTTCGTATACATCATTAATCTGAACAAACTTAACAGTAATGACCGCCGCATCTTTTTTTTGATTCTTAACAGTTGGTTGAATTGATGAACAACCTACTGCAAAATAGCCAAAAAGAATGGCTAAAAGTAATTTGCTTTTCATATCAATGATATTTAGTGAAAATTTTTGTGGCTTCATTGTGCGCACTTTCAAACGACATCGGGTTTATATTACTCGTAACTTTTGAAGCTGTAAAATAACTGAGCATCTTTTCAGTGGGCATATTTCCCGTTAATTCATCTTTCGCCATTGGGCAACCACCAAAACCTTGAATAGCGCCATCAAATCTTCGGCAACCAGCTTTATAAGCCGCATCAACTTTTTCGTGCCAAGCGGTTGGAGTGGTATGTAGATGCGCTCCAAATTCTATATTAGGATATTTAGGTATTAAGTTAGCAAATAAATAGGATATAATCTCTGGTGTCGAAGTCCCTACCGTATCACTAAGCGACAATATTTTAACGCCCATTCCTGAAAGTTTTTCTGTCCACTCCCCCACTATTTCAACATTCCACGGGTCGCCATATGGATTTCCGAAGCCCATTGATAGATAGGCTACAACTTCTTTATCATTTTTATGAGCAAGGTTTAATATATCTTGAAGTAATACCAAAGATTCTGAAATAGTCTTATGCGTATTGCGCATCTGAAAGTTTTCAGAAATAGAAAATGGATAACCTAAATAATCAATTTCGGGATGCTTTACGGCGTCTTCGGCTCCGCGAAGGTTCGCAATAATGGCCAACAATTTACTTTTTGAAGCTGAAAGATCTAGCTTTGAAAGCACTTCGGCAGTATCCTGCATTTGAGGAATTGCTTTAGGCGAAACAAAACTTCCAAAATCAATAGTATCAAAACCACATCGCAGAAGCGACTGGATATATTTTACTTTTTGATCGGTGGGAATCCAATCTTTAATGCCTTGCATGGCATCTCGGGGACATTCTATAATTTTTACTTGCTGCATTGGTTCAAAGATAGCAATTCCTGCGCAGGCAGGAATCTTTCAATTTCAAAAAAAATAGTGGATTTAGGGTATCAATATAAAAATAGCTATTCCTATAAAAACGAGTATTTGCAACCATTTAAGAACTGCCCCCATTTGCTTCCATTCTAAAAGTAAGCCTGAAATTTTGCCTGCACCGATAGCAATTACACTAAAAGTGATGAAGGAAACTATCATAAAAGTGATTCCCAAAGTGTAAAATTGAAATACCGTATTTCCTTCTTTATCCCAAAGAAAGCCAGGGAAAAACGCCAAAAAGAATATCATCACTTTTGGGTTTAACAAATTCATAATCACACCCGTTTTAAATAGTTGGGAGTATGATTTTTTGGGAGCATTTTCCGCAAGTGCAATATGCTCATCACTTTTATAAATTATGTATGCCAAATACAGCAGATAGCACGCACCCATTACTTTTATAGCGTAAAAAATTTCATCTGAAGCCGTTATTATTGCAGATACTCCGAAAGCCAAAAGAGTTGTGTGAACAATGCAACCACTAATTAAACCAGCCGTTGTAGCAATGCCGCTTTTAGCTCCGTTGGCCAAAGATTGTGTAAGCACATAAATATTGTCTGGCCCTGGAGAAAGTGCGAGCGCGAGGGTTGCGATAGAAAAGGAAATTAGGGTTTCAATCATAAAATTAGACGTAAGACCGCTGCGCTATAAGACGTAAGATTTAAGACTTGCGATTTTTCAAAATTGAGATGTAAAGTTATTACCATTTTATAATTATAAAAAGTTGTCTTAGGTCCTTCCGTCCTAAGACAACTTTAATATTGCCTTATTAATAGCTGTTATCAACCCTGGACCTTCGTAAATAAAGCCTGTATAAAGTTGCACCAAGCTTGCTCCGGCATTCAGTTTTTCTAATGCGTCTTCGGCGGAATGAATTCCGCCAACACCAATAATAGGAAACGCTTTATTACTCTTTTCTGAAAGAAAACGGATTACTTCTGTTGCTCTTTTATTTAACGGTTTTCCACTTAAACCGCCCATTTCCTTTTTGTTTTCCGAAGAAAGTCCGTCGCGGGAAATAGTTGTGTTGGTTGCTATAACTCCATCAATTTTGGTTACGGCAACAATTTCAATTATATCTAATAGCTGCTCGTTTGTTAAGTCTGGGGCGATTTTTAGCAGAATTGGTTTTAGAGGTCTCGACTGCGCTCGACCAGACATAGCCCTATTCCTGTCTTGAAGTGTTTGCAACAAATCTGTCAGTGGCTTCTTTTCCTGCAATGCGCGAAGATTTGGAGTATTGGGAGAACTTACATTCACCACAAAATAATCTACATAATCAAAAAGTGCTTCAAAGCAGATTAGATAATCGTTAGCCGCATCTTCGTTTGGAGTGACTTTGTTTTTGCCAATGTTTCCGCCGATTAAAACTCGGTCGTTGAGCGGAGCCGAAACGGCCTTTCCATTCGCTTTCAGCCTTTCAACAGCTTCTTCTACCCCGCCATTATTAAAACCCATTCGGTTTATAATAGCGGAATCTTCCTTTAAACGAAACAAACGCGGTTTATCATTTCCGGGCTGCGGTTTTGGAGTTACCGTTCCTATTTCAATAAATCCAAACCCGAAGTTTGAAAGTTCTTTATACAGCTTTGCATCTTTATCAAATCCTGCTGCGAGTCCGACGGGATTGGGGAATTTTAATCCGAAAAGTTCTCGTTCCAACTTTGGGTTTTCCACTTTATAAATACTTCGGAAAATCCCTCCAAAGCCAATTTTATGGAAAAATTGAACTAATGAAAATGTAAAATGATGAATTTTTTCAGGATCGAAGCTAAAAAACAGTGGGCGGATAATGGTTTTGTACATAGTTGAGAAATGTATTGCAAAAATACACTAAACTATGTATTTGTTATTTTGAATATGCTTTATTTTGTAGCGTAAAAGAAAAGTTATGATTGAAAAACAACATATTATTGATCGCTTTATTAGCTACGTAACTGTAGACACCGAAAGCGATCCAAACAGTGACACTACCCCTAGCACTAAAAAACAATGGGACCTCGCCAATAAATTGGTTGAAGAGTTAAAAGAAATTGGAATGGAAGACGTTACAATTGACGAGAACGCCTATATAATGGCCACCTTGCCTTCCAATGTTTCGCATGCCGTTCCGGTAATTGGTTTTGTTTCGCATTTTGATACTTCGCCAGATTTTACTGGAGCAAATGTAAAACCTCAGATTATTGAGGAATACAACGGAAAAGATATCGTTCTCAACAAAGAAATGGATATCATTCTTTCCCCAGATTATTTTGAAGATTTATTACTTTACAAAGGCCAAACCCTAATCACTACTGATGGTACAACACTTTTGGGTGCAGATGATAAAGCGGGAATTACCGAAATAATTTCGGCTATGGAATACCTAATAAAGCATCCAGAATTAAAGCACGGAAAAATTCGCGTAGGTTTTACTCCAGATGAAGAAATAGGACGAGGAGCACATAAATTTGATGTGGAAAAATTTGGTGCAGAGTGGGCTTACACTATGGACGGCAGCCAGGTGGGCGAACTTGAATACGAAAACTTCAACGCTGCTGGTGCTGTGGTTACTGTAAAAGGAAAGATTGTACATCCCGGGTATGCCAAAGGAAAAATGGTAAACAGTATGTATATCGCTACAGACTACATTAACTCGCTACCAAGGCTTGAAACTCCTGAACATACTGAAGGTCGCGAAGGCTTTTTTCATCTTCACAATATAAACGGAAGTGTGGATGAAACTAAAATACAATACATTATTCGCGATCACGATAAAAAGCATTTTGAAGCTCGAAAAGAGATGGTTCAAAGACTTGCGGACGATTTAAACGAACAATTTGAAATGGAAATTGTTACTGTTGAAATAAAGGATCAATATTTTAATATGCGTGAAATGATTGAGCCAGTAATGCACATTGTAAAAATTGCAAAGCAAGCCATGGAGCAATCAGGGCTAGAACCATTAATAAAGCCAATACGTGGCGGAACAGATGGATCGCAGTTAAGTTTTATGGGGTTACCATGTCCGAATATTTTTGCTGGAGGCCACAACTTTCACGGAAGGTATGAATATGTGCCGGTTGAGAGTATGCAAAAGGCAGTAGAAGTAATAGTAAACATTGCACAAATTACTGCGCAGGATCTTTCAAAATTTAAAAAGCAAGAAGAGTAATTCAAATTCCGAAAACTATCGGGACCAAAAAAAGAAACTCCCTCTACTATTTTAAAAATAGTGAGGGAGTTTTTATTTAGAAAAGGATTGAAATATTATTTCTTTTCCTTAACTGGTTTTTCTGGTGCATTTAATTTTGCTGTTTTCTCCATAGAAATTGCAGCTCTTTCAAACTTCATTTTTCCGGCTCCACTTTCAATAATGCAGGTACCGTCGTCATTAAGTTCAAGTATTTTACCGTGTAAACCTCCACTTGTTATCACTTTGTCACCCTTTTTAAGTTGGGCAGCAAACTGCTTTTCTTGTTTGGCCTTTTTCATTTGTGGACGTATCAAAAAAAGATACATTACCAAAAATAATAAGATAATAGGTAAAAAACTTTGTATTTGTTCCATAGCAATTATTTAGTCCTAAGTTTTAAAATTTAGGATGTTGGGTTGGTTGTTTTAACAGCACCTGCTTTAGGATTTACAAAAGCTTTAATAGTTAAAGTTTCTGTTCCAGCTTTCGTGTTAGTAGTAATAGTAACAGTTTTGCTAACTTGGTTTTGACCACTACCGTTGAATTTTACCAACATTTCGCCTGTTGCACCTGGAGCAACTGGTTCTTTAGTATATTCTGGTACAGTACAACCACAGCTACTTTTAGCATTCACGATCATTAAAGGTGCTTCACCTGTGTTTTTAAATTTAAAAACGTGTTCCACATTTGTTCCTTGATCGATAGTTCCAAAGTCGAATTGACTTTCTTCAAAAGCTATTACTGGAAATTTGCCTGATTCAGCATCGCGATCAGCAGCAACAGCAACATTCTCTTCGTTAACTTTATCTGCGGCGTTATCCTTACAAGAAGAAAAAGCAAATACAGATAGTACAGCTACAATAAAAATTGATTTTTTCATGATAAATATGTATTTTATGTTTTTAGCACGCCAAAAATAGGTAATTTTTTACTTCTATTGAAGCCCTCGCCCAATTTTATTCAACTTACCATCCTCTGTAAATTCTTTAACAATTTTGTCTAGAATACCATTGACGAATATGCTGCTTTTTGGAGTGGAATATTCTTTGGAAACCTCTAAGTATTCGTTAATTGTAGCCCTAACAGGAATGGAAGGAAAATATAAAAATTCTGCAATACCCATCTTTAAAATAATAAGATCCACATCTGCAATTCGTTCTTGATCCCAGTTTGGAGTCTTGCCTTCTATTTGGGCGTTTAGCTTGTCTTCATTTAAAATTACCTTTCGGAAAAGTTGCAGAGCATATTCACGATCCTCATCATTTTTATAAAGATTTGGAACTAAAAGTGAAGAAGCGTTTTTTTCTGAAAGCTTACTAAGCATTTTTACAATTGCTGTATTCACAATAGGAAAATCGTCTACCCAAGTTAGGCGCTTGTCTTCAAGATATTCATATATCTTATCATTCGGCGCAATAACTTCTTTGTAAATCTTACTGATAAATTCTTGGTCTTCTTTGAAGGTGGTTTCCTTTTTAGAAAGATGGGTCTCGTACCATTCCAATTGGCGCAATTCATTAAAAAGAATGGTTACATACTCGCTGTCCATTAACCAGTAATTGAGACCTCGCTTTTCCATTATGTCTGAAAATGTAACATTTTCGTCAATTATTTTAAGCAATTTATTCTCAACAAAAATGCGACTTGGATTTTTCTCTAAAGCCGTGGCAAGGTGTTTTTTTTGTGAACGGCTAAGAATACTCTCGGCCTGTTGTTGTAGCGACAAAAGCAATTGCAGCATCAGTAAATAAAGATCCTGCATTTGGTCTATACTGTGTAGCAAAAACTTTTCCTGTATATCTATATTTGGATCTGGCCGTTGGTTAAAAGCGTAAACGGACTGCAAAACTTTTACTCGGATATGTCTTCTTGTAAGCATATATTTTTTGAAAGAACGGTTTAAAAGAAACAACGCACAAGATATTTCTTGTGCGTTGCAAAGATAGTGTTTTAAGAAAAAAGAAACCTACTTTTCGTTTTTTCTTGCATCAATTCTAGCTTGAGCCACGTTAAACGCAGCTTGATAGGTAGTAATGCTTTCTGTATCAGCTTTCTTTAAAATTTCTAAAGTAGTATTGTAAATGTTTTCGGTTTTACGGATTATTTCCTTTCGGTCATAATTCTCTAATTCCGCATAAACATTAATAATTCCACCTGCATTTATAAGGAAATCTGGAGCGTAAACGATGCCTCTTTCACGAAGCATTTTTCCGTGTTTCTGCTCATCTGCCAATTGGTTATTTGCCGCTCCGGCAATAATTGAAGCATTTAACTGATTTATAGTAATATCATTCACGGTTGCTCCCAAAGCACAGGGTGCATAAATATCCATTTTTTCTGCATAAATATTGTTTCCGCCGTATATTTCAACACTATACTTATCGCGAACCTCTTCCAAACGCTCTTGATTTATATCTGAAATATAAACTTTAGCGCCTTCATTGCTTAAGTTTTCAACTAAAGCTTCACCAACGTTTCCGATTCCTTGAACATAAATTACTTTATCTTCAAGTACATCACTTCCAAATTTATATTTTGCTGCAGCTTTCATTCCCATAAAAACCCCATAAGCGGTAATTGGAGAAGGATTTCCTGCGCCACCTTTAGATTCTGAAATTCCAGTAACGTAAGGCGTAACTGTACGCACAAGATCCATATCTGAAGTAGCCATTCCTACATCTTCGGCAGTAATATATTTTCCACCCAAAGAGTGTACAAACTCGCCAAACTTCAGCATTAATTCAGGAGTTTTTTGCGTTTTTGCGTCACCAATTAAAACAGCTTTTCCACCGCCAAGGTTCAAACCAGTAATTGCGCTTTTATACGTCATACCGCGTGAAAGACGAAGTACATCGTTTAAAGCTTCCCACTCGCTAGCATAATTCCACATTCTAGTACCGCCAAGAGCAGGTCCTAAAACGGTATTGTGAATACCAATTATTGCTTTTAAACCAGTATCTTTGTCGTTGCAAAAAACGATTTGCTCGTGATTGTCAAAGGACATTTGCCCGAAAACCGGGTCTATTTTGTGAAGTTCGTTTGTGTTAATTACTTCGGTTATCATAGCTTTTTTAATTTTTTTATTCATCCTTTAAAAAGGCGGTGCAAAAGTAGCTCTTTGTTGTCAATTCCGCAAAATATCAGTTGTTAATTTAAGAATTTTAAAAATGTTATTTAGCTACCAACTTATTCATTAATTAGGCAATTGCTTATTACAATTGGATAAATAACTAACTCAATAACCCAAAAAGAGTAAATGAAAGAATTAAAGTATCTCAATAAATATTTCCTAAAATATAAAGGGCGCCTACTTCTGGGAGTTTTTATTACAATTATTGCTACCGTATTTAAGCTGGTAGTACCAATGAAAGTTGGCGATTCTGTAACCGCTGTAAAACAGTATTTGAATGGCGAAATAACCGATGTTAGCATCGTTCAGCACGAACTTCTTATAAATATTTTATTGCTTTTAGGCGCGGCATTACTTTCTGCATTATTCACTTTTATGATGCGGCAGACGTTTATAGTAGTTTCAAGATATGTGGAATACGATCTTAAGAACGAAATTTTTCAACACTACGAAAAATTGTCTCTCGGTTTCTACAAACAAAACCGCACGGGCGATTTAATGAACCGTATAAGCGAAGACGTTTCTAAAGTACGCATGTATGTTGGGCCAGCGCTTATGTACAGCATAACTACGATTACTTTATTTGTCGTGGTTATTAGCTATATGTTTTACCAAGCACCCACTTTAACCTTTTACGCCATTGCCCCATTACCTATTCTTTCCATTGCCATTTATAGACTTAGTGTATTAATAAACCAGCGCACTACTATTGTGCAACAATATCTTTCAAAACTTACCACTTTTACGCAGGAAAGTTTTAGCGGAATTGCGGTTATTAAAGCCTACGGAATAGAGCCTCGCACCAATACCAATTTTGAAGAATTAGCAGAAGGCAGCAAAGTAAAAAACATAGATTTAGCTAAGGTGCAAGCCCTATTTTTTCCGTTGATGATGCTGCTTATTGGCGTAAGTAACATTTTGGTTATTTATATTGGTGGAAACCAATACATCAATGGGCAGATTGAATTTGGAACCATTGTAGAATTCCTTATATATGTAAATATGCTCACCTGGCCTGTTGCGGTTGTTGGTTGGGTAACTTCAATGATACAGCAAGCTGAAGCTTCGCAAAAGCGAATTAATGAATTTCTAAAAACAATACCTTCCATCCAAAATTTAGTTTCTGAACATACGCCTGTTGACGGAAATATTGAATTTAAAAACTTAACGTTTACATATCCCGATACCGGAATTACGGCTCTTAAAGACGTTTCTTTTACTGTTAAGCCAGGCGAAACACTTGCAATTGTTGGAAACACCGGATCCGGAAAATCTACAATTCTTGAATTGATTGGGAGACTTTACGATGTAGATGAAAATATGCTGAAGATTAGCTCCACGTCCATTCGAGATCTAAACCTAATAGACTTACGAGATAGTATAGGTTATGTACCACAAGACGCTTTTCTATTTAGCGATACGCTTCGGAACAACATCCGTTTTGGGAAAGAAAATGCTTCTGAAGAAGAAGTAATTGAAGCCGCAAAAAATGCTGCTGTACATCAAAACATTATTGGTTTCACAAAAGGATACGATACCATTCTAGGCGAACGCGGTATCACATTAAGCGGTGGGCAGAAACAGCGAGTTTCAATAGCGCGAGCAATAATTAAAGACCCAAAGATTTTACTTTTCGACGATTGCCTTTCAGCCGTAGACACAGAAACTGAGGAAGAAATTCTTCAAAACCTGCATAAAATTTCGAAAGATAAAACCACTATTATTGTGAGCCACAGAATCTCTTCGGCTAAAAATGCAAATAAAATAATTGTACTAGAAGATGGTAAAATCATTCAGAATGGATCGCATAATGAACTAGTTAATTCTGAAGGCTATTACAAAGAACTTTACGCAAAGCAGCTGTTAGAAAAAGAAATGTAAATTTACTTTGGCTGATTTGGTTTTTTTTTGGATTTTTGGCACAACGTAATCAAAAAACAGAAATTATGAGTGAGCATTATACGATGGAGCAAGAAGAAATTTTTTCAAAAGTGATGCGCGCCGGAAGACGCACCTACTTTTTTGATGTAAGGTCTACAAAGGCAGGGGATTTTTACCTTACCATTACCGAAAGCAAAAAGTTCACTAACGATGATGGTTCATACCATTATAAGAAGCACAAAATCTACCTTTACAAAGAAGATTTCAGCGAGTTTAAGGATACTTTGGAAGAAATGATAAACTACGTAATCGACGAAAAAGGTGAAGAAGTTATTAGCGAACGCCACCAAAAAGATTACAAAAAAGAAACCGATGAAGTGTCTGAGACTTCTGAAATAGCTTCAGAAAGTGTACCAACAGACACGAGTAGTTTCACCGATATTGAATTTGACGATATATAAATCGTAGCAATCTTAAAAGTAAACCGGCACGGGTAAAACCGCTGCCGGTTTTTTTATGCTTTAAAATGGAAATTTCTTAATCGCACCCTCTCTTATTTCAAATTATTCCCGCTGCCTTAATAAAATACATATCTTAGAATGTTTTAAGAAGCATAAAAGCCAATAATTATAATTTTGTTTTTGATTACTTTAGCCTAAATTCTTTGCCTTATGAATCAATTCTGTGAGAGTTTAATACGCATAGTATTCGTTTTATCGGTTTCCATTGGTTTTGCCCAAGAGGATACCAATTCTGTTAAAGTGGATTCGGTTAACATCGCACTCCTAGAAAACTACAATAAACGTCTTTCAGAAACTGAACGCCAACGTGTTGTTGATTCTATTAGAAAAGGTGATTTAGAAGCTCAGATAGACGCTCTAAAAACTACCGACAATCTAAAAAAAGAAGAACTACAGGCGCAATTAACGGTTTTAAACGAAAAGGAAATAAATAGAATTGCGCTAAAAAAGGCGCGAATAGATTCGCTAAAAAATACAACTAAAGGCTTTCCTGTATTCGGGTTTTTTAATGATACCCTTTTTGTGCTTTATAGCAAACTGGGCAGTTTTTCTCCAAAAGAGCGAGCCGATATAATTTCGAGCAGGATTAGCAATCTCTCCTCCAATTTTAATTTTGATGAAAATTCATTGAAAATTGAAGAAGTGGAAACCACTTTAGACATTGTTTTAGGAGAGAAAATAATAATGAGCGTTACCGAAACAGATGCGCTATGGAACGATACCTCCAAAAATGAGTTAGCAGAAACCTACAAGAATAAAATAACCGCAGCAGTTCTAAAATATAAAGACGAAACCAGTTTTGCAACACTCGCTAAACAAATTGGTTTAGCGCTATTGGTGCTCTTGGTTATTGTATTATTGATTTTTTACATTTCGAAATTTTTTAAATGGAGTGCTCAAAAAATTCTACTTCAAGAAAACAAAAAAATACAAGGCATCAAAATTAAAAACTACACCCTTTTTGATGCAAAACGGCAAGTAAATGTATTGCTTTTAGTAAATAAATTATTGAAGTGGTTTGTAATACTTCTGGCTGTATATATTGCATTACCCATACTTTTCGGGCTCTTTCCGTGGACAGAACAATTTGCCGACACCCTGTTTGGTTATATTTTGAATCCTATTAAAAATATACTGTCTTCCTTTTGGAACTTTCTTCCAAACCTAATTACCATCATTGTAATTGTAATCGTATTTCGATATATTTTGAAAGGAATTCGATTTTTAAAAGATGAAATAGCGAAAGGAAATTTAACGCTTACGGGCTTTTATCCAGATTGGGCCGAACCTACTTATCAGATTATACGCATTTTGGTTATAGCCTTTATGTTTGTAGTAATTTTCCCGTATTTACCCGGAAGTGAATCCCCTATTTTCAAAGGTGTTTCGGTGTTTTTAGGGTTTCTGTTTACTTTTGGTTCTGCGGGGTCGCTTTCAAACATTATTGCAGGTTTAGTACTTACTTATATGCGATTGTTTACTATCGGCGATCGCGTAAAAATTGGTGAAGTTACTGGAGATGTAATTGAAAAATCTTCATTGGTTACCCGCGTTCGCACGATTAAAAACGAAATTATATCCATTCCCAACTCTACTGTAATGAATAGTCATACTATTAATTATAGTATTGATGCACCAGCAAATGGACTGATAATTCACACAACGGTTACTATTGGTTATGACGTGCCTTGGAAAGATATGTACCAAATATTAATTGAAGCTGCACTGCGAACAGAGTTGATTTTGAAAGAACCAAAACCCTTCGTTTTACAAACTAGTTTGGAAGACTTTTATGTGGCTTACCAAATTAATGCCTACGTTCGCGAAGCAAATAAGCAGGCTAAAATTTATTCAGATTTGCACCAAAATATTCAAGATGTGTGTAATGAGAACGGTATTGAAATACTATCGCCACATTATCGAGCGGGTCGTGATGGGAATGCCTCAACTATTCCTTCAGATTATTTGCCGAAAGATTATGAAGCGCCTAGTTTTAATGTGAAAACCCAGAATAAAGATAATAAGTAAAATATTCAGTCTTTAAATTCTCAATTGCTGTTCGCGGCTTTTAAACCTCTTAAATTTTCATGCAAAACAACTCAAACTATTTAAAAGCGCTTAATGAAAAGTTGGAACTGCTGCTAAGAAGACAGGAACATTTTTCAAAGGAAATTTGGGAAATTAAAGGCCAGATTCAGACATTGAATGCTGAGGCTAATTATAATGTTCCTGAAGAAATACAGCCTAAAATAGAACCTGAAACTCGGTCTATTCCTTCCGAACCTGCTTTAAAAAGTGAAAAGACCGAAGATGCTTTACCTCGAGTAATAAGGCAAACCATCCCTCCCACTACAAAACCTAGATATACTGCAAAGCAAAAATCTGATCTCGAAAAATTTATTGGTGAAAACCTTATCAATAAAATTGGAATTCTTATTACAATTATTGGCGTTGCCATTGGAGCAAAATACTCTATAGAAAATGATCTTATTAGCCCGTTAACTAGAATAATACTTGGTTATATTTTGGGATTGGGATTACTTGGTTTTGGAATAAAGCTTAAAGAGAATTACAAAAACTTCAGCGCTGTTTTAGTAAGCGGTGCAATGGTAATTATGTATTTCATTACATTTTCGGCATATTCTTTTTATGAATTAATTCCTCAAACAATTGCCTTTTTATTAATGGTAGTTTTCACCGCTTTTACAGTGGTTGCGGCGTTAAATTACAATCTTCCCATTATTGCTCATTTGGGATTGGTGGGCGCCTATGCAGTGCCGTTTTTGCTGAGCAACGACTCTGGCAGGGTCGAAATACTCTTTAGTTATGTGGCCATTATAAATATTGGAATACTTTTTATTTCCTTTAAAAAATATTGGAAATCAATCTATTACTCATCATTCGCTTTCACTTGGCTAATCTATTTATCTTGGTACTTTTATTCGTATGCTGCCGAGCACTTTTCGATTGCATTAATATTTCTGTTGGTTTTCTTCGCGATTTTCTATTGCGCATTACTAGCTTACAAACTAATTAAAAAAGAAAAATTCGATATTGGCGATATTGTATTGCTTTTTGCAAATTCCTTTATCTTTTTTGGCGCCGGCTATTCCCTGCTTTCAAATCATGAAACAGGTAAAGAATTACTAGGGCTGTTCACATTGGCTAACGCAATAGTTCATTTTAGTGTAAGCACACTTATCTATAAACAAAAACTGGCAGATAAAAACCTGTTTTATTTTATTGCCGGCTTGGTGTTAGTATTTCTTACTGTTGCCGTTCCTGTACAATTAGACGGCAATTGGGTAACAATAATTTGGGCGGGAGGTGCAGCGCTGCTATTTTGGATTGGCAGGACTAAAAGCGTTTCTGTTTACGAAAAACTTTCATACGTTTTAATGGCTCTCGCCTTTATTAGCTTGGCTCAAGACTGGATGTCTTTCTCAACTTATACTACTTTAGGTGAAGAAAGTACGTTCACCCCAATTTTCAATCTTCGGTTTTTGACGGGCATCTTGTTTCTCGCGGCATTTGGCTTTATTAATTATTTATTCAAAAATGAAAAATTTGAATCTCCATTAATCAAAGGTGATTTTCTTCAGAAACTAACTTCAATTGTAATTCCTGGCATATTTATTTTTGTACTTTACAATTGCTTCCGACTAGAAATTGCAGACTATTGGAATGCACAATACACCGCATCATATTTGGAACTAAATGAAACGGGCGGTTCCTATACCAATTATCATCAAAATGAAGATTATCTTAACTTTAGAATTGTATGGACCTATATTTATACGCTGCTTTTTCTTGCAGCGCTATCCATTTTCAACATAAAAAAACTTAAAAACAATCTATTAGCATATGTGCTAATTGTGGCAAGTGCATTATCCTTTTTACTTTTTTTCACTGAAGGGTTATTTGCGTTGACGGATTTAAGAGAATCGTATATTGACAACACTTTAACCGAATATTACAACCGAAGCATTTTCAATTTATTAATACGCTATATTGCTATCATCAGTGTGTTAGCTTTGGTTTATGCAGGCTTGCTTTCGGTGAAAAAAGGTGTGCTGCAGAAAGGACTTCAAACGCCTTTCACTATTTTTCTGCACATAATTATTCTTGCAATTTTAAGTAGCGAGCTTATTGCTTGGTTGGATATTGCTGGCTCCACTCAATCTTATAAATTAGGCTTGAGTATCCTTTGGGGTTTATATGCACTTTTATTGATTGTTATAGGCATTTGGAAAAGCAAACCATTCCTTCGAATTGTGGCCATTGTACTTTTTGGGTTTACACTTATAAAACTTTTTCTTTACGATATATCAGATATGAACACCATTTCTAAAACCATTGTTTTTGTAATTTTAGGCGTGTTATTACTGATAATTTCATTTTTATACAACAAGTTTAAAGCAAAAATAACCAATGATTTGGAAGAATAAATTACTGCTAGTTTTATTCCTTTTACTTACGAAAGTTGCTTTCGCACAGTTAAATACCTATGATTATTCGAGAGAAATAAAAGGTGTTTCAGAAACTTGGCATGCCGTAGAATTGCCCGATGCCGTTTTCGGCAAATCGAGGAACAGTTTGAATGATTTCAGAATCTACGGTATTACCAAAACCGACACCATTGAAGTCCCTTATTTATTGAAAATTACTTCGGAAAAGCAAACCGAAAAGAACATCGATTTCAAATTGCTAAATACTTCAAAAAAAGGGAGCGCTTATTTCTTCACTTTTGAAATTCCTTCAGAAAAAACCCTTAATGAGATTCATTTAAAGTTCAAACAGCAAAACTTCAATTGGCTGGTTAATTTGGAAGGAAGTCAAGACAACAGCGAATGGTTTTCTATTGTTTCAGATTATCGTGTTCTTTCAATAAAAAATGAACTAACGGACTATCAATTTACAAATGTTAGGTTTCCAAAGTCAAAATATCGCTATTTGCGACTTCAAATTACATCCAATGAAAAACCTGAATTGCTCGCTGCGGAAACACAATTAAGCAGCATTGAAACTGCTGTTTTCAACACATACGCGATTAAAAACTTTTCATCCACAGAAAACAATGATTTAAAAAGAACCATTGTCGATATTGACTTTTCGCAATCTATACCCATAAGTTTGGTTTCTTTAAAAATTAAAGATTCTATTGATTATTATCGTCCGGTAACTATAAAATATCTTACGGATAGTATCAAAACCAAAAAAGGATGGAAGTATAATTTTAATACGCTTAGCTCAAATATTCTAAGTTCTTTAGAAAATAATGATCTACATTTTCGCAGTACAATAACCAAAAGATTAAGGATTGAAATTGAAAATCACGACAATCGTCCTTTAAAAATTGACGATGTAATTGTAAAAGGATATACGCATACGTTGCTCGCTCGTTTCGCAGAACCAGCAACATATTATTTAGTTTACGGAAATCCTAAAGCGACAAATCCTAATTATGACATTTCAAAATTTACTGAAAGTATTCCGTCAAACAGTACGTCCGTAAAGCTTTCCGAAGAAAGGGAAATTATAAAAGAAGAAGTTTCCAAGCGTGCCCCGCTTTTCGAAAATAAGCTGTGGTTGTGGGTTATTATGGCTGCAATAATTGGTCTATTGGGATGGTTTACTATAAATATGATACGCAAAAAATAGGTTCGAGTCCATTCAATAAGAAAAACCTATCTTTGCCACTTTTTTAAAACGCCGATGATTTTACAGCAGACCTTCAAAAATTTCACACAGAACCCAAAAAACGATGTCCTTTCAGGATTAACGGTAGCATTAGCCTTAATACCTGAGGCAGTTGCTTTTTCGTTTGTTGCTGGTATTGACCCATTAGTGGGACTTTACGGCGCATTTATTATGGGATTAATCACTGCACTTTTTGGTGGCCGTCCAGGAATGATTTCGGGTGCTACAGGCGCAATGGCTGTTGTAATGGTTCATTTAATTCAAAAGGGAAATGAAGTAGGGCTTTCATTGGCAGATCCTGTAGAATATCTTGGGCTGCAATGGCTTTTTATAACTCTTCTTTTTGTGGGCGCTATCCAAATAATGGCAGGTGTTTTTAAATTAGGGAAATTTGTTCGTCTTATTCCGCATCCAGTAATGATGGGGTTTGTAAATGGTTTGGCAATCGTGATTTTCCTTTCACAAATGGGGCTGTTTAAAGAAAGCCGCGGAACGGTGCCTCAATGGCTTACGGGAATGGATCTTTGGGTAATGCTCGCATTGGTTGGTTTAACTATGGCAATTATGTTTGGCTTACCTAAACTAACTAAAAAACTACCAGCAGCTTTAATAGCCATTATTGTTGTGGCGTGTATTACAATCTTTGGAGGTCTTGACGTGAGTACTGTAGGATCCTTTATTCGTGATGGTGGTGGAAGTGGTCTAAAAGGTTCGCTTCCCGTTTTTCAAACACAGATTTTTGGTTTTATCGATACCCTTACAGGCCATTGGGATTTAATAATTTCAACAGCATTTCTACTAGCGGCCGTTGGTTTAATTGAATCTTTGATGACTTTAAACTTAGTAGATGAAATGACCGAAACACGCGGAAGTGGAAACCGTGAATGCATGGCGCAAGGTGGTGCAAATATGTTAAGCGGACTTTTTGGTGGAATGGGCGGTTGTGCAATGATTGGGCAATCTATTATTAACGTGAGTTCTGGTGGTCGCGGTAGACTTTCAGGAGCTACGGCAGCCATTGCACTGTTATGTTTTGTGCTTTTTGGAGCACCTTTAATTGAACAAATACCTATTGCAGCTTTGGTGGGTGTAATGTTTATGGTGGTTATCGGCACATTTGCGTGGAGTAGTTTCAGAATTATAAATAAAATTCCACTTTCAGACGCAATTGTTTTAATTGCTGTTTCGGCGATTACCGTTTGGCAAGATCTTGCAATAGCAGTATTTGTGGGTGTAATTATGAGTGCTCTTGTTTTTGCTTGGAAAAGCGCCACACGAATTCGCGCACGTAAACGAATTAAAGAAGATGGTACTAAAGTGTATGAAATTTGGGGGCCATTATTTTTTGGTTCAACTACCGCTTTCAACAGTAAGTTTGATATTTCTACAGATCCAAACACAATTGAAATAGACTTTATAGAATCCAAAATTTCCGATCATTCTGGCGTTGAAGCCGTTCGGAATATCGCGAATAAATATATAGATAGCGGCAAGCAAATTAAATTAACACACCTTAGCCCAGACTGTAAAGCACTACTTTTAAATTGGAACCCAGAGTTTGAAACCATTATCGAAAATTCTATTGAAGACCCACGATACCATGTGGTTACAGACACTTTAGACGCAGAAGTTTAATTAATTCTCGATCACTATTTCGAAAAATAGAAATCAACTTTTTTGGTTTCCCCATTTGCAGTACCTTCAATCCAAGCATGAAGTGAATCTTTTGCAGGATGTGTATAAACTATTTTTTGGGGGAAATCGTGCTTTTTATTTTCAAAAGTAAACTGCCCGTTTTCCGAAGATATCATTTTAAAAGTAACAGGCTTTTTATCTTTAGCTTTAACTGAAGCAACCGTTAATAGTAACTTTTCAGACTTTAACTCTAGTGCCATGGTTTCAGCAAAAACAACCTCTCCTTCCACTTCCACAAAACTATAGCCTGTAAAAGTACTATCATTTTCTCGTGACCAAGTTTCTTGCGAAAACTCTGTCTCAGTTTTATTCGTCCAAGTGCCCAGCATCCACTGTAATTCTTTCAGTTTTTCGTAACGATTTTCCAAAGCATTTTTATCGGAAGTTATTTCCTTTTCATTGTTTTTACACGAAACAAATCCAATAAGTATAAGGGTTAATAGAGTTATAGCTTTTTTCATATTTAATATTTTATCTTTTTTTATTTAAGGCTCATTTCACCCTAAATTAGGGAATCACTTGGCACTGCGAAAATACTTTAAAAAATGTTATGTGTTGCAAAACAAGTCAATCTGCCCATGATTATATCCGTATCACTATTCATTTAAAACATATTTTTATATATTTAACTAAGTATTAATCGATTACCAACCTCCTCCCCGTGTTTTTAAAAATATTAATCCATGATAAAAAGTATAGCAATACTTGTATTAATGGTTAGCTGTGCAAGCGCAATCGCTCAAGTTACGGAGCCGATAGACGACTTGCGCTTGGCCTTTGGCATAAATATTACAGCAGAATACCAAGTAAAACACGGCTTAAAATTTAGAGTTGCAGCCACTGGTGGCGTGGCCAATTACGTGCCATTAGCAAAAAATGATTTTGGAATTTTGCCCTCCGTGCATATTGGGGTTTTATTTTACAACAAAGGTATTTTGGGCAGCAATTTAAACAAAGACTATTATCGAACCACATTTTTCGACTTTTTCGCCAATGCTACGGTAACGCCCGGGTTTAATAATAACATAACTCCGCGCGAACTCGATTTCCGTTTTGTGCCTTTATATCATTTTTCCGACTTTGTCGCCAACCCGCTGCAAAACACTTTTGATTATTCCGTATCAATTGGCTCCAATTGGTTAATGAACCCCGATAAAAACAGGGCTTCGCAGACAATTGGTTTCTTTAACCTCAACATTGCGAGACGCGTGCAAATTTCATATTATAACGATGGCGGACCCGTTCTCGATTATTTTGGCGATCGAGAAGATCGCTTTTATACTGGCGGAATTGTGCTCTCGGCGCATTTTGATGAAACTGCATATATAGGTTTGGTTGAACTCAGTTTTCATAAGTTTACCGGCTGGCAGGAATACGCTGTAGATACCGCAGACAAGTTGCAATTGGACCATATTCCTTATGAAAACGGCGATGCTTTTGGTTTTAACCAACAGCAATGGAAACTTAACTTTACCAGTTTCCGCCAAGGCTACGGCGCTTATGTTACCCTTTATGATTTTAACGCATTAGACCTTCAGGATTTTTTACACTTTACTTCAGATTTTCCGTATCACCCCGATTATTATTGGGGTTGGAGAATTGCCGGCGGAGTTTCTTCACAATTTAAAACCGACTAATTATGAAGCTACTTCAATACATTATTTTAGCTGTTCTTTTGGTTTCCTTTTCGTATTCCTGCCAGAGTTTGAAATTTATTCCAGTGACTGAAACTATTGCTATTTCAGAATATCAAGTCTATGTTTTTAGGTTGTGCGAATACAGAAATTCTTATGGAAATAAACGCTTTTTCCTCTGCGATGAACCTTGTGTAGAAACAGATGTACAAGCTGATGACTCGATTCAGATAATTGAAGAATTATATATTTTACGGTCTCTTGCCGATCCGAAAGATATAATCTACATTACTTCCCGATCTGACAAATACATTCAAAGAAATCGCGGTATTTTTAATGATACGCTTTACAAAAAGTATATCATGGCTTCAGATTTAGAATATGTGTATTTTGGAAAAATTATTAATTCTGATAAAATAGATTTTGTCAATCCCACTGAAAATCTTTCGTTCACATTTAAAGATGATTCCGAAAATTGCAGATTTATTTTAGATAGTATTTACAGTGAAACCGCGGTTAAAAACACCATTAGCAACCAGCATTTAAAAATGGCCGATCTATTTAATGTAGGCATACAATTTCTTGAAACCGATAGAAAGTTGGTGGTGAGCAAAAAAGATTTAGACCCAATTAAAACACTCGTGTTAAAAGACAACCGAATGTTTTTTAACGGTGAAAACAAAAGTATAAATTTATCGCAGCGCAATCGTTTAAAGTATCACCCTATTTATGGGCCAACACACGATTCTATTGTAAGAAGAATCATTAGCGACAGCATACAAAAGCAAGTTATTTTAAGAGGAAAAGCTATTTAAAATTGAAGAATTACAAAATTCGCAAACCGTTTTTCACCTGTTTTTCCAACTGAAGTAAAGTAACATCTTTCCCTTCCACCGCGCCAAGTACAAGACATTCGCTCATAAAATTGGCGATTTGTTTCTTTGGAAAATTGACTACAGCAACCACTTGTTTCCCGATCAATTCTTCTTTTGTGTAAAGTGAAGTAATCTGCGCTGAAGTTTTTCGCTCTCCCAATTCACTTCCAAAATCTACCAAAAGTTGATAGGAAGGATTACGAGCTTCAGGAAAATCGTTGGCTTCAAGAATAGTGCCCACGCGCATTTCGACTTTTTCAAAGTCTGACCACGAAAGATTATTCGTCATGGTGAATGTTCAGTTTTTTTATCATTTCAGGAGAAATCTCACCTTGATCTGCACCATACGCATCAACGAGTAAGCCTTTTCTACCATCGTGGGTTTCTATTAAAAAAAGAATGGTATTATCGCCAGGGTCTGTCATTCCTTCAAAACGGTAAAATTTTATAACCTCGAGTTGGCCAGCATTCCACTCCATTTTAAGCGATTTAGATTCTATGCCTTCGCCAATAAGATTAAAATCTTCTGTAAAGCCATGTTTTTGTAAATCTCCAATAGCAACTGAAAGTGATGAATATGAGTTTTTCATAATTGTTAGTTTAGATTTTAAAGTTAATGGAGATATTTTGCAACAACAAAGTTTTATAAATTCTTTAATAGAAAAAAGTTTGAACGTGAAGTGGTTTAAAAGTTTAGATGCCGCCTTTTCAATACCCCATTAACCACTGAAAAATTGTAACTTTAAACCAACTTTGCAACTAATATATAAAACAAAGAAATGGCTAGAACAGAATCTACAATGCTTCCATTGGGAACCGAAGCACCCGATTTTACACTTATAAATGCAGTGAGTAATAAACCTGTGTCGTTAAAAGATGTTCGTGGTGAAAAAGGCACCGTAGTTATGTTTATTTGTAATCATTGTCCGTACGTGAAGCATGTTATAGATGAAATTATTCGCGTTTGCAATGATTATCGCGTAACGGGTTTTGGGTTTGTTGCGATTAGCAGTAACGACATTATTAAGTACCCTAAAGATTCTCCCGCCGAAATGTGGCGCACGGCGCAAAGCCTAAGTTTTCCTTTCCCGTATTTATACGACGAAACCCAAGAAGTAGCAAAAGCTTACGACGCTGCTTGCACGCCCGACCTCTACCTTTTTGATGATGAATTACAACTAGTTTATCGTGGCCAATTAGACGACAGCAGACCCGGAAACCGAATACCCGTAAATGGTCGCGATCTTCGTGAAGCAATAGATAATATACTTAATAACAACCCACAGCGAAAAGATCAAAAACCAAGCATGGGTTGCAATATTAAGTGGAAATAACTCCTATGCCCCGAAGAGGGAATTTCTAAAGCTTCGTAAATAAGGTACTCCCCTTTGCGGAGAATGGAAGGGCTTACCATCCTTCTCTTTTCATCAAATTTTGAATGTGCGTATAATGGTGGTTGCTGTGCCAAGCATAACTGCCCACAGTTTCTGCAAGCGAATAATTACGGTCACGAGCTGGATGATGAAACTCTTTCAGCAATTGCTCCTGCGATAGCCCTTTTATTAAGTAAACCCATTTTGCGTGCAGCGAACTTATTGCAGCCAAAGATAATTCAATTGGTGCATCCTTGGCATCGGCCGTTTCTGCCCAAGCTTTTTCATCGTACACTTTTATAGTTGGAGTTTCTTCCGTTAGTGTCCACTTAAAGCGATTGTAAGCGTTGTGGTGGCTGTCATAAAAATGATGGATTGTTTGCCGCACCGTCCAACCTTCTTCTCTATAAGGGGTGTTCAATTGTTTAGCAGAAAGATTTGCTACTAAGTTTTCTAAACGATTTGGAAAATGTTCCAAAATGGAAATCCAAGCTTGCTGTATTTCGGCAGTGATATTTGAAGGGCAATCAAACTTGCCGATTGGGTATTTAAGTTTCTCTATTTCCATGGCTTAAAAATACAAAACGCCCCGATAGCTCGAGACGTTTTGATTTTATAATAAATATTATTTTCAAATTATTTTAAACCCATTAATTCCACATCAAAAATCAAGGTCGCACTTGGAGGAATTACCCCACCAGCACCGCGCTCGCCATAACCAAGATGCGAAGGAATTACAAAACGAGCTTTATCGCCCACATGCAATAATTGTATGCCTTCATCCCAACCTGAGATTACCTGCCCTACGCCCAACTGAAAATCGATTGGTTCTTTTCTTTTGTAAGATGAATCAAATTCAGTTCCATCAATAAGCGCGCCTTTGTAATGTACAGAAACAGTTTTGCCTTTTGAGGCCTTTTCGCCATTTCCTTTTTGAATTATCTTGTAAAGAAGTCCGCTATCAGTTTTATCAAAACCTTCCGAAACTTTCTTTAGCTCTGCTTCTTCTTTTGCTTTAATATTTGCAATTCTGTTTTCTCTTTCGCCTGTAAAACTTCTAAAAGCTTCTACAGCATTCCACTTTTCAGCTTCTTCACCTACACGCAAGATTTCAACTTTTTTCATAGTATCGCCTTGGGCAACACTATCTACCACATCCTGTCCTTCAACCACATTTCCAAAAATCGTGTGTTTATTATCCAACCAAGGAGTAGCAACATGCGTTATAAAAAATTGGCTACCATTACTCGCAGGACCAGAATTGGCCATAGAAAGCACGCCTGGAGTGTCGTGACGAAGGTCTTGATGAAATTCATCTTCAAAATCGTAACCCGGTCCGCCGGAGCCTGTTCCTTTAGGATCGCCACCTTGAATCATAAAATCTGGAAGTACTCGGTGAAATTTTAAGCCATCATAGTACGGTGTACCTTGAGGTTTTGCAGCATTTTCCAAATTTCCTTCAGCTAATGCAACAAAATTTCCAACCGTTCCCGGAGTTTTGTCGTGTGTAAGTTTTATAAGAATTTCTCCCTTTTCGGTAGTGAATTTTGCATAGATTCCGTCTTGCATCGTGTTCTTTTTTAAAATTGAAATGCAAAGGTACTTAATTCTGAATTTAGAATTCAGAATTAAGAATTGAAAAAATGTTTTAAAGAAGAAAGAGTGATTGGCAATTGGGGATTAGGGGTTTGGATGGGGTTAATTTGTATATTTGGAATTACGCCAAGTTAAAAAACAAAACTTGAGTGTGTCCATCTATATTAACGGTATGAACGTAATAAAGTTGGGGGTATAAATTAGTAGGTGACACATTTAACAAACCATAATATGAAAAAACCATACTTTGTAAGTAAACAAGCCGACGAAACTGCAAAATGCTTTAATTCCGAAATTGAAAAAATCAAAAAAAAACATTCTAAAGAATTTATTCAATCTAATGTAAATTTTGACGGTATATACATTATTAGTGTTGACAAAAACAGAATTGCTTACGTATTCCAAGATTTGCTAATTGAGCTTGACTTAAATACTCAAAATCAGGTTAAAGAAGATTTTGATTCCGCTTTTAAGTCTTGTTTAGATAAATTTTCCAAATAAACCTTTTCAAGTGTTGTAAAAATGTTTACAGGAGAAAATTGTGTATAATTTATTCTCCCAAAAGGCTATTATCCCTTCTCTTACGAATTAGACCATACCAGAATTGATTTCGTGTAGGTGAATAAAATAGTTAAATTTTGACTTAATACTACTAAATTTTAAAGTGAATAAAAACGAACGCCAACACTACCTGAGCGTCAGGCGAATTTTGTGCCTTCCACTTAGTTTAAATTTTTCGGCTATCTTTGGTTTTGGCCGAAAAATTAGTGAAAGTAAAACCGTCCAAGGTCATAGCCGGACCGATGCGTGTAATTAGAGAAAATTGAAAAACAAAGATTCCATAAGACATCATTACATTCCTAAATTTTTAATAAAAGGGTTTATTGATGAAAATAATTTGCTTTATATCTATGATAAAAAAAGGGACGAAATTTTAAGAAAGCAAAGAAGTTCAAAAAGTATTTTTTTTGAAGATTTTAGGAATACAATAAAGGTTGATGAGAAAAATCATTCATCAATAATTGAAGATTTTTGGTTTCAAAAATTAGATGATGAATCTTCTAATTTCATCCAGGAACTACAAACAGCAGAACTAAATTTCGAACTATTTTCTGACATCAATCTTGCACATTTGCAATTCTTTGTTATTAACCTTTTTTGGAGAATTCCAAAAACAGATTTTACTGCTAAAGATTTAATCCAACGGGCTGTAATTATAACAGAAGGGATAGATTTAGATACTATTAGAAATGATGAGGGATGGAATAAAATATTAAGGTCTAAATTATATAAAGAAACTATTGACCAAATGAAAGGTAGTCCAACCAAACCAGATGTGATTTATCCTAAAATTACTGAATTTGAAAAAGACTTATTTGTTTTAGGTGATTATCCATTTATTTTCAGAAATCGATTAGGAAAATTTACTGATTTAGTGGAAGATGATTATTTTATTGCTTTAACTTCAAAAAGAATTCTATCATCAACAAAAAAAGAATTACAATCATTCGATATGCAGATGTTTCTTCCTTATAACGCAGCAATCATTGATGAATCTCTAAACTATGTAGTATCTAACAATTTAAAAGTTATGGAAGGTTCAGTGGAATATTATAGAAAACTAAAAAAAGAACATTTGATTTATTTTATTAAAAAACAACTATTTAAAGAAAAATAACGGCATCCGACAAAGAATAGATTTAAAAAACCACATCACCTTTCACTTTTCACTTCTCACTTAAATTTGTAACAAAACCCATTCCCGCTCGTCATACTAGCAACTGTTCTATACTATCGGGACCAAAAACTACTCCGTGGAAAACATTCTCACAATAAACAATCTTACTAAAAAATTTGGATCGCTTACAGCGGTGAATAATCTTTCGTTTTCAATTGAAAAGGGAAATGTTTACGGCATCCTCGGCCCAAACGGAAGTGGAAAAAGCACAACTTTAGGCATCGTTCTAAATGTGGTAAATAAAACTTCTGGCGACTTTAAATGGTTTGACGGCAACATTGATACGCACAACGCTTTAAAGAAAGTAGGCGCTATTATTGAACACCCAAATTTTTACCCGTATATGACGGCGGTACAAAACCTGCAACTGGTTTGTAAAATAAAAGAAGTTTCGGAAGAAAAGATTATCGAGAAATTAGAACTCGTTGGTTTGTTAGACAGGAAAGACAGCAAATTCGGCACCTTTTCTTTGGGAATGAAACAACGTTTGGCAATTGCTTCGGCATTATTAAACGACCCTGAAATATTAATACTCGATGAACCAACTAACGGACTAGACCCACAGGGAATTCATCAAATTCGAGAAATTATTAAAACTATCGCTTCCCAAGGCACCACAATTTTACTGGCTTCGCATTTACTCGATGAAGTGGAAAAAGTGTGTACGCACGTGGTTATTCTTCGGAAAGGGGTTAGCCTTTATTCGGGCACCGTAGATGGCTTGATTGCTAGCCACGGTTTTTTAACCATGCAGAGCGATGATATTGAACTGCTTCAAAATGCTTTGGAAGGAAATCCTGCCTTTGGCACCATTAAACTCGAAGGCGAATATTTAATCGCTTACCTCAACGAACCGATGGACGCGGCGGAAGTTAACAAACTTATTTTTGAAAAAGGCATCTCCCTTTCGCACCTCGTGAAACGTAAAGAAAGCCTTGAAGAACAATTTCTTGAACTAACCAAACAAAACTAAGCTCGATGCTCCGATTATTAAACATAGAACTTCAGAAATTACGCTATAACCGCGCTGCAAAGGTTATTTCAATAATTTATTTTATACTCATCACTTTTATTGCACTTATTTCTTCAATAGAATTCAATTTTGGCGACTTTCACTTTCGTGTGGCAGACCAAGGAATTTTCAACTTTCCGTATATCTGGCATTTCAACACCTATGTGGCGGCTATTTTGAAGTTGTTTTTGGCTATTGTAATTGTTTCAATGATGAGCAATGAATACAGCTACAGAACCCTAAAACAAAACCTAATTGACGGTTTAAGTAAGAAAGAATTTGTGCTTTCAAAATTTTTGACCGTGTTACTTTTTGCAGGTATTTCTACGATATTCATTTTTTTGGTATCGCTAATCCTAGGTTTAAGTTTCTCTGACTATAACGAAATAGGCATCATTTTTAGTGATTTGGAATACATTGCAGCCTATTTCATAAAACTCGTGGCCTTCTTTTCTTTCTGTCTTTTTCTCGGAATTTTGGTGAAACGCTCTGCTTTTGCCCTTGGGTTTTTAATAGTTTGGCAGGTTGTAGAGTGGTTATTCTATGGTTTGATGAAATGGCAATTTTTTAAGGATACGAATATTGCAGACAATATTGCACAATTCTTTCCGCTAAATGCAATGGCAAACCTCATCAAAGAACCGTTGAGTCGTTTGGGAGCTGTACAATCTGCCGCCAATCAATTGGGTGAAGATTTCAGTAAAGATTATGGTGTAAGCTGGTTGAATGTTCTCATTGTATTGGTTTGGACTGCACTTTTCATCTATTGGTCCTATGCCATACTGAAGAAAAGAGACCTATAAAGCAGATCATCTCCTTGAATAGTTTGGATTAATAGTATTTTTTTTATTTTTCTCTTCGGCACTCTGTGAACCTCTGTGTCTCTCTGTGTAATAGCCATAACACAGAGTTTCGCAAAGAAAACACAGAGTCGCACAAAGTTTAGAATAATAAATTCTTAGCTTCAAAAAACAAGAGCGTCTTTTTTTGTCTATATTTAGCAGTCAATCAACTCTTAGTTTTCTTTGAAGCCTTACCTTTTCATACTTTCTTTACTTTTTTCTACCCTTGTATCTGCTCAAGATATTTCGCTATATCAACAGTTTAACGGGCATTTTGACTATACCGCTTTTGGTAACACGCTAAATGTTGAAGAAAACGGCCAAGGCGGAACATGCTTTATTCTTACCAGTAGCAGTGCCGATTTTCAACTGCAACCAAATCAAGAAGTAACCGCTGCCTATCTTTATTGGGCAGGCTCGGGTCCGGGTGATTTCAATGTTACTTTTAACCAAATTCCCATAACCGCTGAAAGAACATTTAATGTTACTTACAATAGTGGTGGTAATGATTACGTCTATTTTTCAGCATTTGCCGATGTTACAGAGCAAATTAGAACTACAGGCAACGGTAATTATACACTGTCTGATTTAGATCTTACCCTCGTAATCCCTTCATATTGTAGTCCTCCAGGCTCCGGTACCAACTTTGGCGGTTGGGCGGTAACGGTGGTTTATGAAGATGCTACGCTTCCCAACAATCAGGTAAACGTTTTTGACGGTTTGGAGAGTGTTTCGCGCACCAACCAAACCTTAGAAATAACATTGGACAATCTAATGGTACTGGATAATCAAGGTGCCAAAATCGGTTTCCTGGCTTGGGAGGGCGATCGCGGCTTAGCCGTAAATGAAACCCTTCGAATAAACGGAAATATTCTCAGCAATCCGCCGCTAAATCCGGCGGATAATGCTTTTAATGGCACAAATAGTTTTACGGGAAGCGATGTGCTTTATAATATGGATATCGATGTTTACCCTATTTCGAACTTTATAAATCCGGGCGATACTTCGGCGACTATTCAACTTACCAGCGGGCAAGATTTTGTAATGGTGAATAATATTATCACCGTTTTAAATACAGAACTGCCCGATGCAACCATTTCAATAGACAATATAATTGGCGGTACGGAATGTGGTAATCGAGAAGTCACTTTAGATTATACAGTTTACAACCTCAATAGTACCGATGTGCTTCCGGCAGGAACGCCTATTGCTTTTTATGCAGATGAAATATTAATTGCACAAAGTGCTACATTAGCAGTTATCCCCATTAACGGACAGGAAAGTGGAAGCATCACTTTTAACGTACCCAACAATATTGAAGCAGATTTTATTTTGAAAGCCATCGTGGATGATACCGGCAACGGAACTGGAATAATTAATGAAATAAACGAAGAAAATAACGAAGACGAAAGCCCAATTCATTTACTTATAAACCCCATAATAACGGGGCTGTACAATCTGGAGACTTGCGATGTCATTGGGGAAGAATATTTCGATTTAACGGAAGTTACATCAGAAATAGAACCACTTTACGACCTAAGTTTTCACCTTTCGGAAACGGATGCCGAAAACAATAACAACCCAATCGCCAACCCTGAAAATTTTCAAAATACTGAAAACCCACAGACTATTTACATTCGTGTTTCAAACCCCGACTGTTTTCTTATAGACAGTTTTACGGTGGAAGTTTTACCCTGCCCTTTGCCTGATGCAACAATAGAACTTTTTGAGATTTCCGCTTGTCGCGAGAGAGCGCTCTGGCTTCCGTTTACGGTTTATAATTTGGAAGCTACTGGTCCTTTGCCAGCCAATACGTCGGTGGCGTTTTATGCTGAAGGTATTTTGCTTGGGATTTCACAAACCCAGCAAAATATACCTATTGGCGGCAGTGAAAATGGTGAAGTAGAATTGATACTTCCCGACATTTTGCCGAATACGTTTTCTATCACTGCCGTAGTGGACGACGATGGAAATGGCAACGGTGCAGTTGAAGAATTGCGCGAAGACAACAATACATTTACGCAAATCATATCATTTGAAATCATCCCTCCTATTCCCAATTTGCCAGATTTATTGAAGTGCGATATAGGTTTTGACACGGCCATTTTCGACTTAACTGTTCAAGACCATTTAATTAGTTTGGCCCCGGAAGATGTGGTTCAGTATTTCACAACTATGGATAATGCTTCGGAAAATACCAATCCAATCAGTAATCCAACTGAATACCAAAACGGCACGGATCCTCAGACTATTTATGTGCGTTTGGAAAACGAAATCTGCTTTGCTACAACTTCATTTTTATTAACCACGGAAAACTGTGCGCCTTTTATTCCACAAGGTTTTTCACCAAACGGCGACGGGATAAACGATACTTTTGAAATAAGCAACCTCCTAAACATTTACGAAAACTTTGAATTGAATATCTATACTCGCGATGGCAACCTAATTCACACTGGTCGAAACGCTGATGGCTTTTGGGAAGGTGTGGCTACAGAAGGACTATTATTTACTGGAAACATTGTTCCGGTGGGCACCTATTATTACGTGTTGGTTTTGAATGACCCCAAATATCCAAAGGCCTTTATTGGATGGATTTATGTGAATTATTAAACATTTAAATTAATTAAAATGAAACAAATATTCTTTTTAATTCTTCTATTTCCGTTGCATTTATTTGCGCAAGATTCACCTGCATCCGTTCAATTTTGGAACTCTTTAAAGCAACACTGTGGTAAAACCTATGAAGGTACGATTACTGCTGGCGGAAAAGAAGGCGATGGCTTTGTGGGCGAAAAGCTCGTGATGCACGTGCGAAGTTGCGAAGAAAAAACAATCCGCATTCCATTTTTTGTTGGGGAAAATAAATCCAGAACCTGGGTGCTTTCAATGCAAGATGACAATCGTATTCTCTTAAAACACGATCATCGCCACAAAGATGGTTCCGAGGAAGAAGTTACACAATACGGCGGGCTCAGCCCTAATACAGGTTTGGCAAACATTCAATTTTTTCCTGCAGATCAGCATACAAGTAATTTAATACCTTTGGCGTCCACCAATGTTTGGTGGTTTACTATTGATGAAACTTCAATAACATATAACCTCCGAAGAATTGGTAGTGACCGTTTGTTTACAGTGCAATTCGATTTAACGAAGGAAGTAGGCAATCCGGGACCGCCGTGGTAAATAATTGGTAGTCGAATGAACTATAAAAAAAGAAGAGCGCTTTCGCGCCCTTCTTCAAAAAAACCAAACCACCTCACAATATTTTATAGTTTAGAATTATTTGCTGCTTTTTACCAAGCGAATAAACTCGGCTCGGTAACCGTCTTTATCTTGTCCTTTGCCTGCTTCGGCTAAGGCAATTACGTCTTCTTTCTTTTTGGTATTTATAAACTCAGATTTGCGAAGCTGCATTCCGAAAAGCGCCACAGCAGCCGAAAACTTTAAGTCTTCCGAAGCACTTTCCATAGTACTGTTTTCATCTTTTACCGTTTTTACAATCAGTTTGCTTACATCGCCATCGGGTTCTTTGTAGCGGAATTTTACCGTTAGCATTTCATCGGTATAATTCACATTGGTTTGTTTGGTGTATTTCAAATTATCGATATCCTTCAAATACTTGCTCTTTACTCCTACTGGGATTATTTCATATAAAGCAGTAACGGTATGCCCGCTGCCCAATTCGCCTGCATCTTTTGTATCGTCTTTAAAATCTTCATCGTTCAGCAAACGGTTTTCGTAACCAATTAAACGGTAAGCTTGAACTTTTGCAGGATTAAATTCTACTTGAATTTTCACGTCTTTTGCGATTGTGTAAAGCGTTCCAAAAAATTCTGTACCCAACACTTTCTGCGCTTCTTGCATAGTATCTATATATGCGTGATTTCCGTTGCCTTTATCGGCTAGCGTTTCAAGTTTGCTGTCTTTGTAATTGCCCATCCCAAAACCTAAACAGGTTAGGAATACGCCACTTTTGCGTTTATCTTCTATTAAACTTTCCATAGAACGATCGCTGGAATTTCCAACATTAAAGTCGCCATCGGTAGCAAGTATTACTCGATTATTTCCTCCTTTGCTGAAATTTTCTTCAGCAATTTTATAAGCCAACTCAATCCCAGCGCCGCCTGCTGTTGAACCGCCTGCGCTTAAATTATCAATAGCTTGACGGATTATAAACTTCTCTGCTCCCGAAGTTGGTGGCAGCACTAATCCAGCCGCCCCTGCATAAACAACGATGGCTACTTTATCTTTTTCGCGCAATCTGTCTACCAAAACATTTAATGCAGCTTTCAGCAAAGGCAATTTGTTGGGTTCATTCATAGAACCCGAAACATCTAATAGAAACACTAAATTTGAAGCTGGCACATTCTCTAACGAAATATCTTTTCCCTTTAAACCAATTCTAACCAATTTAGCATCGGCATTCCACGGAGAGTTTACAAGATCTGCAGTAATTGAGAAAGGATCTTTACCAACTGGCTCTGGATAGTTGTAGGCAAAATAATTTACCATTTCTTCAATCTTAACTGCGTCTTCCGGCACTTTCTGCCCATTGTTCAGCATTCGGCGAATGTTGCTATAGCCTGCTTTATCAACGTCTATGGAAAAAGTTGAAAGCGGTGCTGTACCCACACTTTTAAAGATGTTTTCTTCAATACGACCGTAAGATTCGTTTTCGGAAACGTTGTTATTATTAACGATAGCTCTTGAACCGTATAAAGAAGATGTCCCTCGAATAATCACTTTCTGCTCTGCCTTTTGCTTTTTTGAAGAGGTGTATGATGAATTATTTCTTCTAACCCCATAACCCATCGCATTTCTTATAGCATCATTATTAACAGAATAAGCCGTAACGACTACCTCATCTAAAGAAGCACCTGGCTTTAGGCTCACGTTAATTATCCCTGCTTTTTTAACTTTTATTTCTTCAGTAGCAAATCCTACATACGAATAGGTCAGGGTCTGTCCTATATTCGCTACAATAGTATAATTACCATTAAAATCGGTTTGGGTTCCGTTGCTTGTTCCTTTAATAACAACGTTTACTCCAGGTAACGGAAGTGCGCTGTCATCAGTTACCGTTCCGCTGATGGAAACGGTTTGTGCGCCAAGCTGAAAACTCAGCAACGCAATTACTAAAAATGTGAAAAGTGTTTTCATAATGTGTGGTTTTTGTGTTAAACTTGAAGTAAAACTACCACACAGATACGGGGTGTAAAATAAGGAATGAGGGAACGAAGGGTTTGAATGAGTTAAACGGTTATCGCTTTCGTCTACGTAATTTCTTGCTGTCTATTTTTTTCTGAAAGGCTCTGCTATGTTTCAACATTAAAGCGTGCGTTTCATTATAACTTTTGCCGTAAAGTTTGGCATATTCTGCCGCCATCACTTTCACCATTGTTTTTGAAAGCCACAACCTTCGGAGGTTATGCATGCGTTTTTCAAAAGTCATATTTTCAAAAAGCATTCGGTTTAAATCAATTAGATAAAAATCGTAATTGTCGTTGCCGTTATCCATTATCAGCGTATTTCCCGGAGAATGGTCTAAAAAGTTTACACCATTTTCGTGAAGTTTGAAAGTGAATTGCGTAAACTGTTTTAAAACTTCTTCCCTCTTTATAAACTTTGGATTATGAATAAGTTCACGAAAATCGAAATCGTAATTTATCTGCTCACTTACGTAATAACTTTCTTTTAACCCACCCGAAAAAGTTTCCAAATATGCCACTGGAAAAGGGGTTTTTATATTCAGACCAATTAATTTTTTAGCGTATTCATAAGAACGTTTTGCCTTACTTTTGCGTACGTATTGATATACCAGAGATTGAAAAGCGTTGGGTGTTTTAAATTTTTTGATGTTTAAAGAATAACCATCAATTTTCACCATTTTTATAACATTGCGCTCGCCTTTGGTTACGTATTCACCATTTTTAGAAAAATTGTGTAGCACATCGCTTAGCTTTACAGCCATTTGCGAATAATCTGGATGAATAACAAAATTCTCTTGCATTATGAAAGAAGATAAAACCAAAAAAGGTATTTTGCGAAGGTAATCTATATGAAGAAAATTCTCGTTATACAGAACAAAAGAATTGGCGATGTACTAATTAGCTCCGTCATTGCCAATAATATCAAAAAGGTATTTCCGCAAAGTGAAGTAACCTATTTTGTGTATGATTACACAACTGGTGTTTTAGAAAACAACCCAAATATCGATAGAATTATTTCAGTAAAAGAAAAGGAACTTAAAAGACTCCCGAAGCTTTTACAAACTATCGCGAAGATAAAAAAGGAGAAATACGATATTATTTTCGATCCGTATTCCAAATTTCAAAGTAGAATGATTTGTCTGTTTTCGGGTGCCGAATACAGAATTGGACTTAAACGCGCACACAAAGAATTAAAGTTTCCTTTTTACACCCACCCAATTAGTTTTTTGGAACATCGCTCCAAAAACTGCGGTAAAGCGATTGAAGATAGAATAAATATGATTGCTTCTGTTTTTAAATTAGAAGCTCCCGAGTACGCTCCTAAAATTTTCTTGACCGATGACGAAAAAAATTACAGTCGGATTAATTCACTTCAGCGACCAGTAATTATGTTGGGCATTTTGGGCAGCACACCTCAAAAATCGATGCCTTATGAATATATGGTGGAAATAATTGACTTTATTACTGCCAATTACAAAGGCACTATTCTCTTCAATTACGCCCCGCACCAAAAAGAAGAAGCGATTAAAGTGTATGAAATGTGCCAGAATAAAGACCAAATAAATCTCGATATTTACGAAGACTCCATCCGCGGATTTATAAAACTGATGAATAAATGCGACCTTTTAGTTTCCAACGAAGGCGGAAGTGTACATATTACGAAAGCGCTCGAAAGACCTACGTTTACCATCTATTCACCTTACGTAAATAAAGAACATTGGTGCAGTTTTGAAGATGGCGACCATCACGATTCCATTCATTTATTGGAAGAAAAACCAGATCTCTTTAGTAGTTTTACTTTAGAAGAAAGAAGGCGAATTGAGCAAGACCCACATTCTCTTTACAAGCAATTAACCCCCGAAATGATTTTCGAAAAATTAAAGCCGTTTTTGGCGCATCATCTTAACAACAGCGGCACTTGAATCTACTAGACAAATTTCATAATTGGAGAAGAAAACAACGCTGGAATCGCCAATATAAAAAAGGGCGGTGGCAAAGTCTGCGTAGCGAAAAGGAAGCAAGTCGTTATCAAAAAATCATTGAATATATAAACCGTTTTTCACCTAAAAATCCAAGTATTTTAGATATTGGCTGCGGCGATGGATTGCTTACGGAACGAATAAACCCCGATGACTACTCTTACTTCTTAGGTTTAGATTTTTCAAAAGAATCCATAAAAATTGCAAGCGAAAAGAAATTACCAAAAGCCGAATTTCTTGCTGCCGATGCCGTGAAATTCATTCCAAAACAAGATTTTGATGTAATCGTTTTCAACGAAGCATTCTACTATATTCACGAAACCGAAAAGCAAAATGTACTTGACCGTATGTTGTCAAAACTCACCGATGGCGGAATTATAATAACTTCAATTTATCGCGAAGGCCACGGTTGCTGGGAATATTTTAAGGAAGACGAAAGATTAAAAGAGTTAGATTTCACAACCGTAACTACAGATGAAGAACTTCGTTATTGGAAAATTGGGGTTTATAAAAAGAATTAAACTGCCTTAATTAGTTACTTCAGTCTCTTTCGAAACAATGCCGTAATCTGTCCAAACACGCTTTTCCTTTTTCGTTATTCTTCGAATAGCCTTATTTTTTATAAACATTTCTTTCCGAACATAACCGCGCTCGTGGTCTAAATGCAGTGTAACTGTGCTGTAACGAATTTGCAATGGTTTTATACCATAGTTCATCAAGCGCTCGCCCATTTCGCGGTCCTCGCCACCATATTGCATACGTTCATCAAAGCCATTTACGGCAAGTACATCTTTCTTCCAACCAGAAGCATTGTTGCCGTCCCAAGTGGCGCTGGTGGGAGTGAATGTGTTTAAAATATCTTCCTTCAGACCGTAGGAAGTTAGCTTATTAATTTTAAAGGTCTTTTTTAGGCCGTGTTTTAAAAGCCATTTCGCATTAAAACAACGCTGAGTTTCAATATCATCTTTGGTAATTTGTTTCGAAATATTCATCGACAATTTAAAATATCCCGCAGAAAGAAAACAACTCGGTCGGCTCAATCCAAGATGGGTTGCAACTAAATCATTCCTCGGAATACAATCGCCATCGGTAAAAATTAGATATTCGCCTTTTGCTACTTTTATGGCTTTATTTAGAATTTTCGTTTTCTGAAAACCGTGATCTTCCTGCCATACGTGTTTAATACTTAATGCCGAATTTGTCTTAAAAGATTCAATTAGATTTTTCGTTTCTTCCGAAGAACCATCGTCGGCTATTATAATTTCAAAATTCTTTTCTAATTGTTGCTCAAAACCCCAAAGTGCTTTTTTAAGCCATTCGGGTTGGTTGTATGTGCTCACAATTACCGAAACAAACGGAGCTTCATTATCATCTTTAACAATCCCGAACGCCGTCCACTTTTTATGTTGCCCACGTGTTTGTTGACGGATGGCCAAGTTTTTATTTATTGAATCTTCATTTTTGTAACCGCGCGGATGGTCCAAGTGTAATACAACTGCATTGTAGCGTATCTGTTTACTTTTAAGCCCAAGATTAATTAAACGTTCGCCCAATTCACGGTCTTGTCCGCCATACTGCATGCGTTCATCCAAACCGTTTACAGCGATTATATCTTTTTTCCAACCAGAAGCATTGTGACCATTCCAACTAGCGTTTGTAGGTGTAAACCGATTAAGAAGAAATGCTTTAAACGGTCCCGAATAGAGCTTGTTATTTTTAAAAGAAGATTGCAGTCCGTGTTGTTTTAACCACGAAACATCGAAACATTTTTCAGTATAAATATCTTCTTTTGAAATGTCTTTTGAAATATCTAAAGGAAGCATAAAGTAACCCCCTGAAAGGAAATAACCTTCTTCTCTAAATTTAACGTGCTGCTCCACAAAATCTTTTCGTGGAATGCAGTCACCATCGCTCATAATTATATATTCAGCACTACATTGAAGGATAGCTTTATTAAGAATCTGCGATTTTTGAAAGCCTTTGTCTTCATGCCAAACGTGAACAATGGAGTAAAAAACCTCAGTTTCCATCCGTTTTAAGAGCTGTTCTGTCTCTTCATTAGAGCCATCATCGGCAATTACAACTTCAAATTGCCTGTATGTCTGATTGTTATAACCATACAGCACTTTTTCAAGCCATTCGCAAGAATTGTAGGTACTAATAATAATGGAAGTATCAATTGCAGTCATAGATTGGCAAAGGTAAAACTATTTCTTGCGTAAATAAAAAGCAGCTTGATCACCCCGCTCCTCTTTATTGAGGGTAGTGGCCTTTTGTTCGTATTTAAAATTTTGAACTTTTCTGTTAAGTGAACTTGAAAAACCTTTTTCTTTCGGCGCAGAAAGGGGGATGTCTTTCAAGTACTTTTCGCTTCCCGTAAATTGAAAATGTGTAGAATCATAAGCAACTTTATACATTTCAAAATTAGTTTTGCCTGCAAGTAGCTGCATACTTTTTTGCGAATGAAGGAAAAAATGTCGCGGCGCATCCAATTGTACCCATTTAACACCATAATGTGCCCAAGCAAAAGAAGAAACCGTCGGAATACGAATTATGCAAACTCCGCCCGGAGCTAAAAGCTTATACACTTTTTCTAAATTCTCCAAAGGATCTGGCAGATGTTCAAAGGCGTGGTGATAGGTTATAATATCATAACTGCCTTCCATATCATAAATACTGCTTTTTTTAATGGTTAATCCATTTTCATATTTAATGGTATCATTCAAAAAAGGATCGCAACCCGTTACGTTTTTAAAACCTACTTCCGCCAGCGGATATAAAAAATTTCTACCATTGCCACAGCCAACATCCAGAATTCGGGTTTCCTTATTTACATGTAAACCTTTAAAAATGGCGTATTCCTTTTTTCCTAAAATTTTACCCAAGGTATTTTGGTAAACTGGCCCACCAAGCACCGCAGCTTCGTATTGCTTCTTTTTAATGGCGCCTTTTGTTCCTTTAAATTTCTTCCCATCGTAAGTGTCAAAACTGTAATAATCTCCCGGATAATATTTGCCCATATCCGCAGGAAATTCAGCAATCTGAAGACACCCGCAATTAGAACATTGAAAATATTCAAAATTTTCGCGTAAGCCGTACATCATCTCTTTTGCTGTAAAGCTTTGATTTGCTTCGTTATTGCCACAAATTCTGCAAGTATTTGTCATAAATTGAAAATTGCTTTAAGCTCCAAAGATAAAGTTATTTATGAAGTTGGCTCAGAAATCGAAAAGTTGTAATTTAGAACAAAATATAGAAAGATGATTACGAAGACATTTCTTAAAAAACATATTGAAAAATTTCCTGAAGAATTCACTATTGAAGAACTCATCGAGCGGTTTATTTTCATAGATAAGCTTGAGAATCGCATTGAAAAGTCTAAGCAGAATGATACAATAAGCGAAGAAACTTTAGAAAACGAAATGCAGGAATGGTTCAAATAAAATGGCTTTCTGATGCAAAAATAGATTTAAAAGAAATCTACTATTATATTTCACTTGATTCAAAAATCTACGCTCGGCGCCAAGTTGAAAAAATAAAACAATCCACAGAAATAATTAAAACCTATCCAAACATTGGTAAAATTGTGGAGGAAATGGAAGACCCTAATATTCGTGAATTAGTGGTAGGAAATTACAGAATTATTTATAGAATTGTAGATATAAAAAGGATTGATATTTTGATGATCCATCACGGAGCGAGAGACCTTTTTAGAAGAATAAAAAAATAGCTATGCCAATGCTTACTGTTATCATACCCACTTTTAACGAAGAAGCATATTTAGAAGATGCGCTCTTTTCGGTTGCATTTGCCGATGAAATAATCGTGATCGATTCTTTCAGCACGGATACTACCCCCGAAATAGCCAAGAAATACGCAACAAAATTTCTTCAGCGAAAATTCGATAACTTTTCAAACCAAAAAAATTTCGCGTTAAAAGAAGCAACTGGCGACTGGGTATTATTTGTAGATGCCGATGAACGCGTAACTCATTCTTTGGAAGCAGAAATTAATGCAACGCTCCAAAACCCCAAACACGGCGGCTACAAAATCAATTTCCCACATTTTTATATGAACCGTTTTTTATATCATCATAGCGATGATGTGCTTCGACTCGTAAAACGAGATGGCGCGCAATATGCTGGTTCGGTACACGAAAAACTTACTTGTATAGGCAGTATCGGAAAACTGAAAAGCAAAATGCTCCATTTTACTTACAAAGGTTTAGATAATTATATTTCTAAAAAAGAGTCGTACGCGTGGTTTCAAGCGCAGCAACTGTTTGATAAAGGAAAAAAAGTTACTTGGTTTCACCTCTTTTTTAAACCTAGCTATCGCTTTTTTCGTTCGTTCATTTTAAAAGGTGGATTTCGCGATGGCGTACCAGGAATGACCGTTGCCGCGGTAAATGCGTATGGTGTTTTTGAAAGGTATGTGAAATTAATGTTATTGCAAAAGGGAATGCGTTAGCAGCCCCCTAGCCCCCGAAGGGGGACTAAAACCACTTCCCAAACCGAATTTTCTGCCGAAACTTCAACAACGAAAATTCTCCTTTTACATCGATACGCTGAATTTCAAAAGGTTTTTTAAACGGAAATGAATTTATTCTATTTCCAATGCGCAGCCCGTAAGTGATTCCGTTATCTAAAAGTGTTTTTTTGAAAATTTCATTTGTCTTCTTTTCCTTCGGACATTTGCCGTATGGATACGCTAGTACTGCTGAAAAATTCAATTCATTTTCTAAAACAAACTCTTCACAACGACGGGTGTCTGCTTCAATTTCCTCATTGGAAAGTGCAGTGTACTTTTTGTGTTTAAAAGAATGAAACCCGAGTTCAATAATTTTTGGGTCCAGATTTTTCAACTGTTCCGAAGTCATAATTTCCAAAGAAGAAGTATTCCAACTGTCAGTTTTCCCCAAAAAATTCAAAGGCACAAAAAATGTAGCTTTCAATTTATACTTTTTCAGCAATGGCAGCGCCAATTCCATTTGACTCACATAGCCGTCATCAAAAGTAATGACGATGTTTTTGTTTTTTGGCAACGACTTCAGTTTTGTCAATTCCCTAAAATGGTAGGTTTTATAACCATTTTCAGCCAAATGCTTAAATTGTTTTTCAAGATTTTCGGCAGAAATCGTCAAACCTTTTCCCGCCTCTGCGGTAATGTGGTGGTACATTAAAATGGGAAGCTTCGCCATAACAGTTTTCAGATTTATAGTTGTAAAATTATTACTTTTACGCAAACTACAATCCGTTTTTGGAAAACACTGCAAAAATCACCGCAATCGCAATCACTCTCAACGAGGCTCACAATATTGAAGGCTATATAAAAAGCCTTTGGTTTGCGGACGAAATTGTGATTGTGGATTCTTATAGCAGTGATGAAACGGTAGCTTTGGCGTCCAAACACGAAAAAGTTACAGTCTATCAGCGGGCTTTCGACAACTTTTCTGCACAGAAAAATTTCGCTATTTCAAAAGCAAACAACGATTGGGTTACTTTTTTCGATTTGGATGAAGAAATAACGCCAGCACTCGCCGATGAAATTGTTGAAAATTTCAAAAACCCTTCAGCCATTGCATATTTTGTGAAACGCGATTTCTATTTTATGGGGAAACGCATTAAATACAGTGGCTTGCAGAATGATTTTATAATTAGGTTTTTCAATAAAAATCATTGTCAATACAACGCAAAACTTGTTCACGAAACGCTAGAGGCAGATGGCAAAACTGAATATTTAAAAAACAGTCTCCCGCATCACACCTATAAATCTTTTGACGATTATACCGCCAAAATGCATCAATACAGTACGCTGCAAGCGCAAATGCTTTATAAAAAAGGAAAGAAACCAAACTACTATCATTTTCTATTCCGCCCTTTTTATAGATTTTGGAACCAATTCATTTTCAGGTTGGGTATTTTGGACGGGAAAGAAGGCTTTATTTTGGCCTATGTAAGCGCCTTTTCGGTGTTTAAACGATATGTGAATCTTTGGTTGTTGTACAGAAATATAGATTAAACTTAAATGGCTAATTTGAAACAAGTTTTTTTAGAATCGCATAATTTAAAAAACCGTTATTCGGGCTTTGGGCAGTTTAATTACCACCTCATAAAAGCGTTGGCTGAATTTCCTCAGGACGATTTTGAAATAGTTTTGAATGCGAAGAATATCGCAGAACTAAAAGAAGAATTTGGCGCAACTTTCAAATACCGAAAATACAGTTCGCTTACTCGCCATAAACCTTTCCGAATAAAGAAAAAATACAATCTTTGGCACTGCCTAAATCAAAATATAAAGATTGAACCTTTCTTCAACATTCCTTATTTATTAACGGTTCACGACGTACATTTTGTAACCGAAGGCACTGTGGAATTGCAAGAAAAACTGAAAAAGCAATTCAACGAAAAACTGAAACGCAGCAGTGCAATTGCATATATTTCGGAATTTGCAAAGCAAGATACCCACGCACATTTTAGTGTTCCCAACATTCCGGAATATGTAATTTACAACGGAAATACGATTACCGACATCACACTTCCGAAGGATTATAAACCTTCAATTTTACCACAAAAACCCTATCTTTTTTCCATAGGCGATTTCAGCGAACGCAAAAATTTTATGAGTCTCGTGGAAATGTTGCGCTTTCTGCCCGATTATAATTTGGTGCTCGCGGGTAGCAATAGTTCAAATTATGCTGAAAAACTTACTGAAATGGTACAGCAGTACGGTTTTGAAAACAGAGTGTTTCAAACTGGGAAAATAGCCGATTTAGACAAACAATATTATCTTCAAAATTGTGAGGCCTTTGTTTTTCCATCGCAGCGTGAAGGTTTCGGAATTCCACCAATTGAAGCGATGCGTTTTGGGAAACCCGTTTTTCTTTCAAACAACACTTCCCTCCCCGAAATTGGCGGCGAGCACAGCTTTTTTTGGGATCATTACGAACCTGAATATATGGCGAATGTATTGAAAGACGGCATGGAGAAATTCAATAACAACAAACCATTTTATGAAAAATGGTACGTAGATCGCGCCAAAAAGTTTAGTTGGAAAACCACTGCCGAAAAATATATTGAAGTTTATAAAAGCTTGCTATAACTAGCACAAATATTTAAATCTTTCGGCCAACTGCCACAGAGAGTAATTGTATCTTTGCCAAAATCAGTTGGAAAAATTCCGCCACTTAAATTCATTTGATGGATATTGCCGTAATCATTATCAATTACAATTCTTCAAAATATACTTTGGAGTGCATATACACTGTGATTGAAAAAACTTCGGCTGAAATAAACTACCAAATAATTGTGGTTGACAATAATTCAACGCCTTCGGAATATAAAATTTTAAAGGATGGCTTCCCCCAACAACAAAACGTTTCGCTTCACCGAAGCAATATAAACACAGGCTTTGGCGGCGGAAATATGTTTGGCGCGCAATTCGCGAAAGCAGATTATTTGCTTTTTCTAAACAACGATGCAATGCTACTTAATGACTGCCTTAGCATTTTGTTGGGTTTTATGAAAAATCATTCAAAAGTTGGCGTTTGTACCGCTCAAAATTTTGATGAAGACAATAATTTTGTTCCTTCTTTTGATCATAACAAAGGCTTGCGAAGATTACTTTTTGGACGTGGATTTCTTGAAAAAAACGATTCAAAATTATATCCAAGTCGAAAAAAAGAATATACTGAACCATTGCAAGTTAATTGGGTAAATGGTGCTTTTCTTTTTTTCGATAGTAAAGCATTTTCAGAGGTAGGTGGATTCGATACCAATATTTTCCTGTATTGGGAAGAAATGGATATTTGCCACCGTCTTAAAAAACTTGGTTACGAAAGTTGGCTGGTTCCCGAAGCGCAAATCCTGCACCATCAAGGCATAAGTACGGGCATTTCGAAAGCAATTAATAAAGAGAGTTATATTTCGTATTTATATGTACTTCGGAAAAATTATGGATTTGGAAAATATTTACTGATTAGAATGTATTTAACAATCGCCCTTTTACTAAAACCGAAAAAATGGTATTTACTCCCAATTATTTTAAAGAGCAACAACCAAACACAATCGTTAAAACAAAAACAAAAAATCACCTTTTTAGATGAAAACTGAAATCGAAAATTGCCTGACTATTTTAAAAAAAGGAGGTATAATTCTTTATCCCTCGGACACTATTTGGGGCATAGGCTGCGACGCCACCAATGCCGAAGCCGTGGAGAAAGTTTTTCAACTTAAAAAAAGGAGCGATAAAAAATCGTTAATCTGTTTGGTGAGCGATTTCAAAATGCTGAACGAATACATTGAAAACGTACCCGAAGTGGCTTACGATATTTTGAAATATGCAAAAAAGCCAACAACCATCATTTACGACGACCCAATTCGTGTGGCTGAAAATCTAATTGCGGAAGATAATTCGCTTGCTATTCGCGTTCCGAAGGATGATTTTTGCAAAACATTAATAAAGAAAATGCGCCGACCACTTGTCTCAACTTCGGCCAATGTATCGGACGCAAAAACTCCACAAATTTTTAGTGAAATAGACCCCGTAATTTTGGAAGGCGTAGACTATGTTGTAAATTTGCACCGCGAAAGAAAATCTGGAAAACCTTCGGCGATTATTAAGTTGAAAAATGATGGCTCGGTAAAAGTTGTAAGGCAATAAAATTGACATAAGACGAGGGGACATAAGACGCAAGACTAATTACTTTGCGACTTTGCGACTTTGCGAGAGAAAAAAAATGATCAAACCATCCTACATATCCGCTTTAAAAAACCCAATCTTTAGAACTATTTCAAAAGCTTCCAATAACTTAAATTTGGAAAGCTATGTAATTGGCGGCTATGTGCGCGATTTTCTTTTAGATCGCGGCGATGCGAAAGACATTGATATTGTTGCCGTTGGGAACGGAATTGAACTCGCCCAAGAGGTTTCAAAATTACTTCCGGGAAAACCAAAAGTTTCTATTTTTAAAACTTACGGAACCGCAATGCTAAAAAGTGGCGGCATAGAGCTTGAATTTGTAGGTGCCCGAAAGGAATCTTATTCTGAAGAAAGCCGCAATCCTGCTGTGGAAAATGGCACTTTAGCAGACGACCAAAACCGAAGAGATTTTACCATAAATGCTTTAGCCCTAAGTTTAGGCGAACAAAATTTTGGTGAATTGCTCGACCCGTTCAACGGAACTGACGATCTTCATAAAAAAATAATCCGCACTCCGCTCGACCCAGATATTACGTATAGCGACGACCCATTGCGAATGCTCCGCGCTATTCGTTTTGCAACCCAATTGAACTTTATTATTGAAAAGGATTCGCTGGAAGCAATCACACGAAATGCCGAACGGATAAAAATTATTACGAAAGAGCGAATTGTGGACGAGCTCAACAAAATATTACTTGCCGAAGTGCCTTCAAAAGGATTTGCACTTTTGCATAAAACAGGGTTACTCCCCTTTATTTTGCCTGAATTGGTTGCGCTACAAGGAATAGACGAAAAAGAAGGACAAACCCACAAAGACAATTTTTGGCACACCTTGGAAGTGGTCGATAATATTTCAAAAGCCACAGACGATCTTTGGTTACGATGGGCAGCGCTGCTTCATGATATAGGAAAAGCTCCAACAAAAAAATTCGATAAAAAACTGGGATGGACATTTCACACACACGAATTTGTGGGTGCTAAAATGGTTTACAAACTTTTCAAAAGGTTAAAAATGCCACTGAACGATAAAATGAAATTCGTTCAAAAAATGGTATTGATGAGTTCCCGCCCAATTGTTTTGGCGAGCGAAGTAACCGATAGCGCTGTGAGGCGTTTGATTTTTGATGCAGGTGAATATGTAGAGGATTTAATGACGCTTTGTGAAGCAGATATAACTACCAAAAATCCGAAGAAGTTTAAAAAATACCACGCCAATTTTCAAACGGTGCGCGAAAAAATTGTGGAAGTTGAAGAACGCGATCAAGTTCGTAATTTTCAGCCGCCCGTTAGTGGTGAAGAAATTATGAAAACCTTTAATCTTAAGCCTTCGCGCGAGATTGGAATTATAAAAGACGCCATAAAAGAAGCAATTCTGGAAGGTGAAATTCCAAATAAATATGAAGCTGCCCACGATTTTATGTTGAAAAAAGGAGTGGCTATTGGGCTCAAAGCAGTTGATTAAGGACAAGTGGGAATGGTAGTATTCAGTGTTCAGTGTTCAGTGTTCAGTGTTCAGTGTTCAGTGTTCAGTGTTCAGTGTTCAGAAAATAAAAAATAATTCGTGCATTCGTGGTGGTTTTTTTCAGAGACTGCACAATTAAAACAATAATTCAGTGGCAAATAAAGACAACAAAAAGGTAATTTACTGGCTCTTAACGGGCTGTTTCCTTATTTTTATTATGGTGGTGATTGGCGGCATTACTCGCCTAACCCATTCCGGACTTTCAATTTCTAGTTATAAATTAATTTCGGGTTCAATTCCACCGCTAAATGAAGCCGAATGGATTGCCGAGTTTCAACATTATCAGCAATTTCCAGAATATCAAAAGCTGCACACCCATTTTGATCTCGAAGACTTTAAGGATATTTATTTCTGGGAATACATTCACAGAGTTTTGGGCAGACTACTTGGCATTGTGTTCCTTGTACCCTTCCTTTATTTTCTTCTAAAAAAACAACTCACCAAACCCACGATTAAAAAGGCTGTAATTCTCCTATTTCTTGGGGGATTTCAAGGGTTTTTGGGCTGGTATATGGTAAAAAGTGGGCTGATTGACAGGCCGAGTGTGAGCCATTATCGGCTTGCAATGCACTTAACTACTGCTTTTATAACTTTTGCTTACACTTTTTGGGTAGCACTAGATTTAATTTATCCTGCTAAAAAAGAAATCAATACACACATTCGAAATATAATCCGTTTTGGATTGGCTGTATTGTTAATCCAAATTATTTGGGGCGCTTTTGTTGCAGGTCTCGATGCTGGCTGGATTCACAACCATTGGCCTTTAATGAACGAGGGCAAATTAATCCACGAAACGGTCTATACAGAACAGGTTCCACTTTGGAAAAATTTTGTTGAAGGTAAAAGTGGGGTTCAGTTTGTTCACCGCTATATGGCGTATGTAGTTGTTGCTACAATTCTTTTTATTTGGTACAAAACGAAAAAATTGCCGTTAACGATTCTCCAGAAAAAGGGAATTAATATTTTATTGATTCTGGTTTTTGTACAATTCATTTTAGGTGTTTTTACGCTAATATTGCAGGTACCTGTGGTTTTAGGCGTTTTACACCAAGTAACTGCCTTTTTCCTATTAGCTTCCATGACCTATGCGCTGCATAGATTTTCAAAATAAAAAGAAAACCTAAAAGGCAAACTTCAACCGAATACTGCTTACTTTTTAATAACTTTGCATCCCAAAAAAAATTAAAAAAATGATTTACCGCTTCAGGGTTATTCTCGACACACACGAAGATGTTTTCCGGGATATTGAAATAAAAGCTTCTGCTACATTAGAAGATCTTCACAACGCCATTACCCAATCTTTTGGGTTTGATGGGTTAGAAATGGCTTCCTTTTACATCAGCAATGATTTATGGGAAGAGGGCGAAGAGATTTCTCTTTTTGACGTAAGCGACGAGCCGGGAGGAATTCGGGTTATGAACGAAACTTTTTTAGAAGATGTGGTTGATGAAAATAAAACCCGATTATTGTACGTTTACGATTTTCTAAATATGTGGACGTTTATGGCAGAACTTGCCGATATTGCCGAGGCCGAAGAAGGTGTGCTTTATCCAAACCTTATGTTTGCTCACGGTCAAATACCGGAAGAAGCTCCAGAAAAAGAATTCATTGCCGAGGACATCGAAGAGGATGATTTAGATGAAGATTTCGATTTGGATCCAGAGGATTATGACAATCTCGATTTTGACGAAAACTGGAATTAAAACGGTTGACGGTACATAAAATCTTAATTATCATTTAATATTTCACTTTTACATTTTCACCTTTTTAATTACCTACAATAAATATGATCAACCTTTTCAGTACCCACATTGCATCGCTTTCCATTCATAGGGTGGGTAATAAAAGTAGGAACGAAGCAATTTTTCTTTCGGCAAATCCTTATAAAATGGACGATGAAATCACGCCATTGCTAAAAGAATTCTTCTTAAAACCATTCCGCGAAAAGGAGGAAAACTATTTTCAGTTTACACACGAAGCCGATTTAGAATTTCACGAACTTTTTAATAGCACTACAAAGATTTTCGACAATCCTGAAAATATTCACGAAGAAAGTCGCAAAATGGCAACCTACCTTTATAACCAATCGGAACATCCGCATATAAAAAGTGGCGAAGTCTATATAGCTTACCTTGAAGGCGTGCAGCTCGACAATGTAAAAATGGACGCCATCGGTATTTTTAAAAGTGAATTAAAGCAGGATTTCCTTCAGTTTGCCGAAGATGGCAATCAGTTGGAAGCTATGCTGCAGCACGGTGTAAATTTGAATAAATTAGACAAAGGTTGTATCATTTTCAATTCGAAAAAAGAAGAAGGATACAAAATACTTTCTGTGGATAGCAACCGCTACGATGCACGTTATTGGCTGGAAAGTTTTTTAGGTGTTGAAGCATTTGCCGATGATAATTTCTACACAAAAAAGTATTTGAAATTCTGTCAAGATTTTGCGAAAGACGTGGTGCTACCCGCAGAAGATAAAAAACAGGAAGTAATGTTTATGAACAGAGCAGTGAATCATTTTGCGAAAAATGATCAATTTGAAGAAACTGCGTTTATGAACGAGGTAATAGATAATCCAGATTTATTGCCGGAATTCCGTCATTATAAAAGCGAAAAAGCACCTAAATACAGCATTGAAGATTTAACCACTTTCCCCATTGCAAATACTGCTGTTACAGCTGCTAGAAAGAAAATAAAGAACGTTATAAATTTGGATACTAATATTCAGATTAAGCTAGACTTTATCAATCCAGATAGTGCCGAAAAATTTATTGAAAAGGGTTGGGATGAAGAAAAGCAGATGTATTATTACTTAGTGTATTTCAACAAAGAAGAAAAATCATAAAAAAAATTATTGTAGAGACGCAGCGCTATGCGTCTCTACAACAATGTATGATTCGCGGGATTAATTGCCAACCTCACTAATAAATTTAATACGGTATAAGCGCAATTCCTCTTCATCATAATCGCCGTCAAATTCATCGAGCGCTTTTTCAATACTGTCTGTATTTGTCTCTAAAAAATAATCGTGGATTTCTTCCTGTTGGTCTTCGTCTAAAACCTCATCAATCCAATAGTTTATATTTAGCTTAGTTCCGCTGTAAACAATCGCCTCCATTTCTTTTATAAATTCTTTCATTTCAATGCCCTTGGCACTTGCAATGTCTGGTAAAGCGAGTTTGCGATCTACGTTTTGGATGATGTACAATTTAAGTGAACTATTGCTTCCTGTAGATTTTACTACGAAATCTTCTGGCCTGATTATATCGTTATCTTCAACGTAATTTTGAATTATTTTCAGAAAAGGTTTTCCGTATTTCTTAGCTTTTCCTTCGCCTACCCCGTGAACATTTGAAAGCTCTTCGAGAGTTATTGGGTATTTAAGAGCCATGTCTTCCAACGAAGGTTCTTGAAAAATTACAAATGGCGGCAAGTCTAAATCGTGTGCTACTTTTTTAAGTTCCGATTTTAAGAGTTTGAAAAGATTTTCGTCTACTATATCTCCTCCTTTTTGAACACCTACAATTATATCGTCATTGGCATCTTTAAAGGAATGATCTTCAGTCATCATAAAAGACGAAGGCGATTTTATAAATTCTTTCCCGGAATCTGTTAAATGAATAACGCCATAGGTTTCAATATCTTTTTTCAAAAATCCAGCTACCAAAAGCTGGCGAAGTAGCGCCATCCAATATGCAGAATCATGGTCTGCACCCGAGCCAAAATATTCTTGAGCATCGGTGCGGTGCGATTTTATTAGGGCATTTACCTTCCCTATTAATACATTTACAACCTCTTTACTTTTGTATTGTTGGTTAGATTTTGAAACTACATCTAAAAGCAGGGCAGCATCGTCTTTTGCTTCGTGTTTCTTTTTGGGATAACGCATATTGTCGTCCATCATGCCGCCATCACCGGTTTCATTGTCAAATTCTTCCCCGAAATAATGAAGAATAAACTTTCTACGCGACATGGAAGTTTCAGCAAAACCAACTACTTCCTGTAAAAGCGCATGACCAATTTCTTGTTCGGCCACGGGTTTGCCACTCATGAATTTTTCTAGTTTCTCTATGTCTTTATAGCTATAAAAAGCTAAACAATGCCCCTCGCCGCCGTCACGACCTGCGCGTCCGGTTTCTTGGTAATAGCTTTCAATACTTTTTGGAATATCATTATGAATAACAAAGCGTACATCTGGCTTGTCTATTCCCATTCCAAAGGCAATGGTTGCAACCACGACGTCTACATCTTCCATTAAAAACATGTCTTGATGTTTTACACGCGTTTTTCCGTCAAGGCCTGCATGATAGGGAACAGCTTTAATACCGTTTACCTGTAAAGCTTGCGCAAGTTGTTCTACCCTTTTTCGGCTTAAACAGTAGATAATTCCTGTTTTTCCTTCGTTCTGTTTTACAAAGCGAATAACGTCTGCATCAACATTTTTTGTTTTCGGACGTATTTCATAATAAAGGTTTGGACGATTAAAAGATGCCTTGAAAGTGTTGGCATCTGGCATTCCCAAGTTTTTCAGAATATCTTCCTGTACTTTTGGAGTTGCAGTGGCGGTAAGCCCAATTATAGGTATGTTATCGCCAATTCTTTGAATAATGCTTTTTAGGTTTCTGTACTCAGGTCTAAAGTCATGGCCCCACTCGCTAATGCAGTGCGCCTCATCTATCGCCATAAAGGAGATTTTCTGAGTTTGCAGAAAAGATACATATTCTTCTTTTGTAAGCGATTCGGGAGCAACGTACAATAGTTTTGTTATTCCGCTTGCAATATCGCTTTTTACCGTTTTCACTTCGGTTTTATTGAGCGATGAATTTAAAACATGAGCGATGCCGTCTTCCGAAGAGAGAGAACGTAATACATCTACCTGATTTTTCATTAATGCAATAAGAGGAGAAACGATTATGGCCGTTCCTTCTTGCATAAGTGCTGGAAGTTGATAACAAAGTGATTTTCCACCGCCCGTAGGCATAACCACAAATGTATTTTTACCATCGAGGATACTTTTTACCACTTCTTCCTGTAAACCTTTGAAGCGGGTAAATCCAAAATATTTTTTCAGGGCTGCGTAAATGTCAGTTTCTGCCACGCTGATTGAGTTTTTAAAAGACAATTCAGTTTTAGTCAACAATACATTGTTTTACTGATTAACAATTGTAATTTTGCAACCGTATTACGTTGACTGCATCTTAAACGAAAGTATCTATATTAAGATTAACGAATTGATATAATTCTATTCTAAATATACTAATTTCTGATACAGTTACAAACATTCAAAAGCATTAAAATTTTGAACAAGCAAGAGAGAATTATTTCCGTAGCCAAAAACACCATAGAAACTGAGAGTAAAGCCATTGCGAATTTGGCACATTTAGTAAATGAAGAGTTCGCAGGTGCAGTTAATTACATTTATAACTCAAAAGGTCGCGTAATTGTTACCGGAATCGGCAAAAGCGCCAACATTGCCACTAAAATAGTGGCAACTTTAAATTCTACGGGCACGCCTTCAATCTTTATGCATGCAGCAGATGCTATCCATGGAGATTTAGGAACGGTACAAGAAAACGATACCGTTATCTGTATCTCAAAAAGCGGAAATACCCCAGAAATAAAAGTTTTGGTCCCATTAATAAAAGCTATTGGCAATAAATTAATAGCCATAACTGGTAATAGGGAATCCTTTTTAGGCCAACAAGCAGATTTTGTGCTGAATGCTTATGTAGAAAAAGAAGCTTGCCCAAATAATTTAGCGCCCACAACAAGTACCACCGCACAATTGGTAATTGGCGATGCCTTAGCAATGTGCCTTTTAGACCTTCGCGGATTTTCGAGTAAAGACTTTGCGAAATTTCATCCGGGTGGTTCCTTGGGAAAAAAATTATACCTTCGAGTAAGCAATCTTACCTCTTTAAACGAAAAGCCTCAAGTTTCACCAGATACTGATGTTAAAAAAGTAATTGTTGAAATTTCAGAAAAAATGCTGGGCGTAACTGCAGTGGTTGAAAATGATTTAATTGTAGGTATTATTACTGATGGCGATTTACGACGTATGTTGACGAAAACAGATAACTTTGCTGGCTTAACCGCAAAAGATATTATGACCCATAATCCTAAAAGAATCGCCAACAACGCTATGGCTGTTGAAGCAATGGAAATGATGGACAAATATGGTATAACTCAAATTCTTGCTGAAGAAAAAGGCAAATATAGTGGTGTTGTACACATTCATAATCTTACTAAGGAGGGCATTATATAATGAAGAAACTTGGTTCCCCAGAAAAAGAAATGTCCTTCTTGGATCACTTGGAAGAACTGCGTTGGCACTTAATTCGCTCTACACTTGCCGTAGTAGTATTGGCGTTAATCGCATTTGCTTTTAAGGATTTTATTTTCGACACGCTAATTTTCGGCCCCAAGCATCCAGATTTTCCAACCTATAGAATGTTTTGCAATATTTCGCGCTCCTTGGGGATGGACACTTTCTGTTTTAAAGAAATGCCTTTCCGAATTCAAAGTAGAACGATGGCTGGGCAGTTTTCTGCGCATATGTGGACCTCTATCTATGCGGGTATTATTATAGCTTTTCCTTATATTCTTTACGAATTTTGGAAGTTTATTCGACCAGGTTTAAAAGAAAAGGAACGCAAATCTAGTCGCGGTTTTATTTTTGTAGCTTCATTTCTTTTCTTTTTAGGAGTGCTTTTTGGGTATTACCTTATTACTCCACTATCCATCAACTTTTTAGGAAATTACCAAGTAAGTAAAGAAGTCTTTAACGATTTTGATTTAGATAGTTATATTTCCTTAGTTCGTACTTCGGTATTGGCCTGCGGCATTGTTTTTGAATTGCCAATCCTCATGTACATTCTCACAAAAATAGGACTGGTTACGCCCGAAATTCTTCGGAAGAACCGCAAATTTGCCTTAATAATCGTGCTAGTTCTTTCAGCGGTAATTACTCCCCCAGATATTGTGAGCCAGATAATTGTAGCTATCCCAATCGTTGTTTTATACGAAGTGAGTATCTATATTTCAAAAGTGGTTATAAGAAATCAGTTGAGAGAAGAGCGAAAAAGGAAAAAAGCATAAACACACTGTAGGCTCGCAATTTATCGCCCGCATTAGCATTTAAAACGAAGAACTTCATATTATATACGACAGATGAAAAACAATCAAGTTGAAGAATTTAACGCCTACCGCGAAAAGATGAATGAAAAGATGCTTTCAGATAATAACAAAATTATCAAGCGTATTTTCAATTTAGACACCAACGCATATATGGAAGGCGTTCTTCCGAAGAAAACAAAGGAGCTTTTAGGTTTGGGAAATTCATTGGTATTGCGTTGCGACGATTGCGTACGTTACCATTTAGAAGAATGCCACAAATTAGGACTTACCAAAGAAGAAGTAGTTGAAGGCATGAGTATTTCATTACTTATTGGCGGAACTATAGTTATTCCGCATCTGCGCAGAGCTTTTGAATATTGGGAAGCGCTTGATGCACAACAATCTTAATTTTTTCTTCGGAAAATTATATAGTACATTTAACGTTCTATCAACGGAAACACTTACTGAATGAAGCTAAAAGCCGAAAATTTAATGAAATCCTATAAAGGCCGAAAGGTTGTAAAGGGAATCTCTGTTGAAGTAAATCAAGGAGAAATTGTTGGTCTGCTCGGTCCAAACGGCGCAGGAAAAACAACTTCTTTTTATATGATAGTTGGGTTGATAAAGCCAAACGGCGGTCAGATTTTTTTAGAAGGCACAGATATCACCAAATACCCTATGTACAAACGTGCACAGAACGGGATTGGTTATTTGGCGCAGGAAGCTTCTGTTTTCAGAAAATTAAGTGTTGAAGACAATATTTTAAGCGTTTTACAACTTACGAAACTATCCAAAAAAGAGCAACGAGCAAAGATGGAATCGTTAATTGAAGAGTTTGGATTAGGCCACATTCGTAAAAACCGTGGCGATCTTTTAAGCGGTGGTGAAAGACGAAGAACTGAAATTGCGCGCGCCTTGGCAACCGACCCACATTTTATTCTTTTAGATGAACCATTTGCTGGAGTAGATCCTGTGGCGGTGGAAGACATTCAGCGTATTGTGGCGCAACTTAAAAACAAAAACATCGGTATACTTATAACCGATCACAACGTACAGGAAACGCTTGCCATAACTGACAGAACCTATTTAATGTTTGAAGGAAGCATCCTAAAACACGGTATGCCTGAAGAATTGGCTGCAGATGAAATGGTTCGGAAAGTATATCTAGGACAAAATTTTGAACTTCGGAAGAAGAAGTTGGAGTTTTAGAAGCAACCACAGAATTTTTAACCACAAAGGACACAATGTGTACACTGAGTTCACAAAGAAATCTCTGTGCACTTGGTGCCTTCTTAGTGCCCTTCGTGGTTCCCCCTTTTTAACCACAAAGCACACAATGCTTACACTATGTTTTATATCTACAATTCTCCGTTTATAACCCTTCTGATACCAAGCTTCAATAAACTAACATTAAAATTGATAAGAAGTCCCAATTTAAAACCACCGAGCCTCATATAAGTAAGTGTTTGTACTAAATGAACATCGTTCAATTCTTCCACACTTTTTATTTCGATTACGACCTTATTTTCAACCAAAATATCAATGCGATAGCCAACTTTCAGTTTCACCTCTTCAAATATGAGTGGCATTGGTTTTTGCTTCTCAACAACCAGCCCTTCCTTTGATAATTTATAAAAAAGACATTCTTCATATGCAGATTCCAACAACCCTGGACCAAGCGCTTTATGAACTTCCAAAGCACAACCTATAATCTTATTGGCAATTTGGTTTTCTGTCATTCTACTAAATTTAACAGGGATAATCCACTAATAATCTATGTTCGTAAATTTTCTTAGTGCTCTTTGTGATTCCCCTTTTTAACCTCAAAGAACACAATGTTTACACTAAGTTCACAGAGGTTTCTTTGTGCTCTTTGTGCCTTCTTAGTGCTCTTTGTGGTTCCCCCTTTTTACCCACCATGGACACAATGTCTACTCTAAGTTCACAGAGATTTCTTTGTGCTCTTTGTGCCTTCTTAGTGCTCTTTGTGGTTAAACAACGAAAGCAATATATAAAGCAGGATTATAAAAGGTATCGCCAAAAACTTCAGCAGTACTAAAAGCACCACACAAAGTATTAAAAAGATATAGCGAACGGCGTTGCTTTTAAAATCCCAAGTTTTAAATTTTAATGCAAAAAGAGGTATTTCTGCATTGAGTAATATACTGCTAAGTAGCGTCATTCCTATTAAAAACCATTTGTTGAGGATGATGCTTTCCGCAAAATGAGAATATTGGTACTGTAAAATTAACGGTAAACTTAAAATAAGTAGTGTGTTTGCTGGAGTTGGCAAGCCAATAAAACCCGAAGTTTGCCGGGTATCTACATTGAATTTCGCCAAACGATATGCAGAGGCAATTACTATCATCAATCCAATTAACGGCAGATAATTTTTAAATCCAACGTTCCACCCATCCATAGAAAATGTTTCGGTAAGTGTTTGCATATGCCCGAAATAAGATAGGTTCAATAGTTGGTACATTATAATTCCTGGTGCAACTCCACTAGTAATAACATCTGCAAGCGAATCTAATTGAAGCCCAACTTCGCTTTGCGCATTCAGCAAACGTGCTGCTAGCCCATCAAAAAAGTCGAAGAAAATTCCGAGGAAAACAAAAAAGGAAGCAGTAATCAAATCGCCCGAAGTTGCAAAAAGTATAGCAACGCATCCACAAAGAATGTTTAGTGAAGTGATTATATTGGGTACTTGTTTTATAATATTCATAATGTTAGTTATCAATTTGAATTTGATGTTTTATTCTTTAAAAACAATTCCGCAAACAAGTCTACTTTCCTCACGTTCGCGTGTCTTTCATCGGATGCATTTCAAAGGAAAGAAGTTTAATTAAGGAGCGTTTTCTACGAATTCTTTAAATTCAATGTAAAAATAACAAAGTATTTTCGTCCAATGCTACTAAAACACAATATGTGCAGAAATTTATAGTTTAGTATTCTGTAAAATAGTGCCATATTTGTCCAAATTTTTGAGATTGAAAAAGAAAATTTTACTTCTTCTAATACTTACTTCAGTTACACTGAGCGCACAAACCGTGCGTAAGTATTCCAACGAATTTATGAACATTGGTGTTGATGCAGCCGCTTTTGGAATGAGCAATGCCGTAGTGGCATCGTCTGGCGATGTTAACTCTGGTTACTGGAATCCAGCGGGTTTGGTAAATCTGGAAGACAAACAAATTTCATTGATGCACGCTTCCTATTTCGCAAATATTGCGAGTTATGACTACGCTGCTTTTGCAATGCCACTCGACGATAGAAGCGCCGTTGGGCTTTCGATAATTCGTTTTGGCGTTGATGATATTTTGAATACTACCCAGCTAATTGATAGTGAAGGAAACATTGATTATAACCGTATTAGTCTTTTTTCAACTGCAGATTATGGAGTTACGTTTTCATACGCTCGCAAGTTGCCACTTGATGGATTGAATTTTGGTGTAAATGCCAAAGTTATTAGACGAATTATTGGTGAATTTGCCTCATCTTGGGGTTTCGGACTTGATGCCGGAATTCAATTTAGAAACGATAAATGGATGTTCGGAATTATGGCGCGCGACATTACCACTACTTTTAACGCGTGGAGTATTGATGAAGAAAAATTTGCTGAAATTCAAGGTGCAGTGGAAGGCCAAAATCAAGAGCTGCCAGAAACTACCGAAATAACGATTCCAAAACTACAGTTGGGAATGGCTCGAAAGTTTATTTATCACTACGATTTTTCGTTTTTGGCAGAAGTGGATCTCAATTTCAGATTTGCTGAAACCAACGATGTTATCTCTACTTCCCTCGCAAGTATTACTCCTTCTATGGGACTTGAATTTGCTTATATAGATATGGTTTATGTGCGTGGCGGCGTTGGTAATTTTCAGAATATTCAACAACTGGATGGTAGTGATTCTGTAGGTTTTCAACCTAATATAGGCGTTGGTTTCCGTTATAAAGGTATTCAAGTGGATTATGCACTAACAGACATTGGCGATCAAAGCGCAGCCTTATACTCCAATGTGTTTTCATTGAAATTGGACTGGGATGTTTTTCGATGAAATTTTATATTCCAAAAAATAAACAGCTAACAATAATATTCGTGTCTTCGTGGTGAAAAATTGCATACTTTTTTTTATTATTCTTTTAAGTGTTTCAGCAAAAGCACAGTTTGTTCCACTATCTGAAACTTCCGAAGTTAGCATTATTACAATTGGTCCGGGACCAGAGCTTTACGATAAGTTTGGGCACAGCGCATTCAGGATCCAAGATACTTTAAATGGGGTTGATGTAGTTTTTAATTACGGAAAGTTCGATTTCGACACACCAAATTTCTACACAAAATTCGCACAAGGCAAACTGCTTTATGAGCTAGGAGTAAGTTATTATCAGCCGTTTTTTGAAAGTTATGTAGCCCAAAATCGTTGGGTTAAAGAGCAGATCCTAAACCTCAGCTATGCTGAAAAGCAGGCTGTTTCAGATTTTCTGTGGAACAATGCCAGAGCCGAAAACAAAAAATATAAATACGATTTCTTTTACGACAATTGCGCAACTAAAATTCGCGATGTTGTACAGATAGTTCTTGGCGATAAGCTGGAATATAAAGAAGATCACATAACCGAAGTATTTACTTTCCGAGAGCTTATCCAGCAGAATCTCGTTGCCAACAGTTGGGGAAGTATGGGTATAGACATTGCTTTAGGCGCTGTAATAGATAGAACAGCAAAACCTATAGAATACCAATTTCTACCTGATTACGTGTATGAGGGAGCCGCTAATGCGGTAATTTACAGAGCTGGTGCAGAAGATAATTTGGTTAAAAAAACTACTGTTCTTTTTGAAAACACGCCTAAAACAGATGGATCCAATTTTCTTTTAAGTCCGTTGTTTATTTTGGGCATACTGGGATTGTTGATTATTTTTATAACCTACCGCGACTACAAAAGAGCGACCCGAAGCCGTTATCTGGACGCTGCTATATTTACTTTTACCGGTCTTGTAGGTATATTACTTTTATTTCTTTGGTTCGCTACAGATCATACTGCTACTGCCAACAATTACAATTTGTTGTGGGCCTTTCCTATTTCGGTCGTGTTATTTTTCGCAATTTCGAAAAGTCAAGTTTCTCCAAAATTAAAAAGGTATACGGTAATGCTGATACTGTTTTTAGCACTATTAACTATTCATTGGATAACGGGCGTACAGGAATTTGCGATTGCTTTGTTACCGCTATTAATTGCGCTGGCTGTTCGCTATGTTTATTTGATGTATTTTATTTCATCCCTGCCTTCTCAAGCTGCTGAAGCAACGAGTGTGGGACAGGTTTAATAACATCCCTCCCAGCCTCCCTTCAAAGGGAGGGGTAGATTCGGAATTGATTTATGATATGTGAGCAAGATTTAAAAATTTATTTCTTTGAAGTAGGAAATACATCCCTCCCAGCCTCCCTTCAAAGGGAGGAGTAGATTCGGAATTGATTAATGATATGTTAGCAGGATTAAAAAAATTCTCTCTTTGAAATTGGAAAAACATCCCTCCCAGCCTCCCTTCAAAGGGAGGGGTAGATTCGGAATTGATTTATGATATTTAGTCTGATTAAAAATCTCTCATTCGATGTGGGAAGTAAAACGAAAATATCCAAATTTTCAATTTAGAAATAAAAACAAGTCCACACTTCGAAGAGTGGATTTACTGGAGATTTTATTAATTTAAAATTTGTAGGAAAAAATAGTTGTTTTCTTACATTTTAATGGCTTTACTATGGCTTTGCTATGGCTTTGCCTTGGCTTTGGTATAAACTATCCGTTTTGCTCACCAATCCAATCTCGTATCGAGTCCAAACGTCCTGCTTCCAGTTTCCAATTCTCCTGCTCCCAATTAGTCAATTTTAGATAACCATCAAATCACTGTCCCCTGAAAAACAAAATGGTGCTAAGCGTTTTAATCATAATTGTAATATCTAGAAAAAGGCCTCGATGTTTCATATAGTATAAATCATACTGTAGTTTTTCGAGAGAATCCTCATTGCTAGAACCATATTTGGCGTTTACCTGCGCCCAGCCTGTTAGACCGGGTTTTATGAGGTGGCGCACTTCATAAAAAGGTATTTCCTTTATAAGACCTTTTACAAATTCGGGACGTTCAGGACGCGGACCTATTACGCTCATTTCGCCTTTTAAAACATTTATAAATTGTGGAATTTCATCTATCCGAGATCTTCTTAAAAATAGACCGAATTTCGTAATACGCTTATCCTTTACTTTCGCAAACTGGGCGCCGTGCTTTTCTGCATTTTTTATCATGCTTCGCAGTTTATATATTCTGAAACGTTTACCGTTTTTACCAACTCGCTTTTGAGTGTAAAATAATGGCCCTCGATTTCCAAATAAATTTCCTATTAATAAAATTGGCAGCAATAGTATGCCGAAAGCAAGTCCAACTACTGAAAATAGCAAGTCGGTAATTCTACTAAAAAATAAATAAAGCTTGTTTTGGTTGCTTCTGCTGAACGGGAAGTATCGATAAAAATCCTTTTCTACGTGCTGCACGGGTATTCTGTGAGTCAATTCCTCGTATACTTGAGTATATTCACGGATTGGAATTCCGCTTTCAAGTAGTTTTATCAACTGTTTGTTAAGTTCAACCGTCATACCCTCCGAAAGTGGTGTGCCAACTACTACTTCAGAAACATTTGTATCTTCTGCCAGCATACAGATATCAGTGATGGATATTGCGTCTATTTCTAGGTTATTAATAATCGTAGAATCACTTGGGCCCGTATTAAAAAATCCGATAACCCGATAATTGGGATCAGACTTTTGAAGAGAAGCGACTATTTCATCAACATCTTGAGCATGGGCTATTAGCACCACTCTTTTATAAAAACGAGGTGCCGAAATAAGAATGATATATGCATACCGCCAAGTCAACATCGCCAAGTTTATAGCAAGAAAAAAGTAAACTATCTGCAATCGATTGGTAGGCAGTGTAGGAGTATAAAATGGAGTAAGTAAATAAAAAAGTACGGTTACCGAAGAAGTGATAATTACGTTTTTTACAACCACGTTAAACTTACTTGCTTTTTGAAGATTATAGAGTTCAAAAATTGTCGCAAACACTGTAAGGTACGCAGACAAAACTATGGACCACATCCAGTGTTCTGCATTAATTTTGAAATAATCAAAATCAAAAACGATACCCATCAAATAAAGCAATGCCAATACATGGACAATATCCAAGATACGAAGCAGTACTTTTCTTTCGGAAATATCAAAATGGATATTGCTTTTGGCCATTATCAGTTGTGGGATGTTGGTTGTCTGTTGTAGGTTGTCGACAACTCAAAACGGTTAAAAGTTCGAAATTACGATTTTAACTATCAATTTTTCAAAGCTTTCAATAAAATACAAATTTATTTAAAAATTAAGATTCCAATAGTTTTATCCATTGTTGTTTTACTTTATTCCAATCAAACGTTTCAATTTTAATTCTTGCATTTGTAGCTATTTTTTGTGCTTTTAATTCGTCCAAACAAAGCGCTTCAATGGCTTTCACAAAAAATTCTGAATTATTAGGCGGAACCAATATACCGTCAATTTCATTTTGAATTAAAAAAGGCAAACCGCCTACGTTTGTGGAAATAACCGGAAGCCCCAAAGCCATAGCTTCCATTACGCTTACAGGCATATTATCGAAATTGGTCGTATTTATAAATATGTCATATTTTGTCGAAAGCACAATCCACTCTTTCTTTTGCAGCAATCCTGTGAAAGTAACAGGCAACTTTAATTCATCAACTATTTTTTTGCAATGCTCCAAGGTTCCGTCCTTATCTGGACCGACCATGCAAAGAGAAACATCCACTCCCTTTTTCTTTAGCATTTCCACTACTTCCAACGCCAACATAGGATTATATATTTCAGAAAAGGAACGCACCCATAATAGTTTTGGCTTTAAAGTTTTTCGCAGGATGAAGGGATAATGCTCTATTTCAATCGAATTAGGAATATAGGTTATATTTTGAATACCTGAGTTCTTGAATTGCTCCATCATGTATTTTGAAGGTGCTACATTTTTATATGCTTTTTCAAAAAGAGTTTTGCTTAAACGTGGGTTTTGCTTTAATCTGTCAGGAAGATTCCCACCGTGTAAAATAGGAATATAACACAATCTGAAATATCGGCACATCCAACCAATTAAAACTGCGTAATAAAAATTTTGCGTGCTATAGGTATCAATTAAAACCAAATCCACCATTTTCCTATTTTTGATGGTAACTATTGCCATATCTATCATTCTACTAATCTTGTTCCTTTTTGAAGAAGCGGTAATTAGCGAATAACCCTCGGCTTCTAGTTTCACAGAGAGCAAATCTATAGCTGTTGGAGGCTTCCCTTGAGCAGCCAGTTTATTTCCTATGTAAAGTAGTTTTTTTCTTTGGCGCATAATCTATATTCAACAAACATAAGGCATAAATAAATGCTGGGGCGGCTATTCGCATGGAGGAATGATTAATGGTTAAAAACCAGAAACACAAAAAGGAAAATAAATAAATATTCGATTTATGCTGGGTCCAAAAAACTAAAGGGGTTATAAGTAAAATTAGCAATGCTAAAATTCCAAATAATCCGTGTTCCGACAGTAATCGGCTTACTTCGTTATGGCTAGCAGCCTCAACATTTGTAAGTTCCAGCCTATATTCTTTAGATTTTCCCACGCCTATTCCTGTGAAGGGTGCCTCTGCAAAAGCTTGCAATTCAGTTTTGAATATTTCAGATCTTCCTGTACCAATATTCTCCCTTTCCATTCCAGCGGCATCTTGGTTGGCATATCTATTATCAATTAAACCAAAAGTGGCAATTGAACTTATTATCCAAATTCCTATAATCACAGAACCCATTACAACCATCTTTGGCACTAAACGAACTTTTTGTTTAGCTCCAGATTTTAAATAGAAAAAAAACAGAAATAAAATAGCACAAGCTACTGCAGTTACCACACCTCCACGAGAAAATGTAATTAATGCACGATAACCAATGACCGATAAAAGAACTAAGTCTACAATATTTATAGTTCTATTTTTAATCAGAAATATCCTCGCGAAAAGTATAAACGCTCCTAAACCTAACACGGTTGATACTTGATTGGGTCCAAAACCTCCCGAGGCGGCAAAGTTTGAAGACGTACCTGTTAAAACATCCCGAATACTTGGCGAATAGAGGAACAAATACACTGTTATAGAGATAATAGGAAGCAAAACTGCGAGTAATATAGTTTGCATTCGAGCGATTGGTATTGTCCTATCATAACAGTATAAGGCCGCCACGCCCAGGCAAACTGGTCCACTTAAATTAAAGCCTATGGCATTTCCCACATTAGTATCATAATTTAAATTTAAGATAGAAAATACAACCCCAGGAACGAGGAAAACCAAATAAATAAAATACGGTACTGAGGTTTTTTTAAATCCTTTATAAAACATTCCAATTAACATAAATCCTGCGACCGCATATTTCGCAAATTCGTAACTAATTGCGCCACCCGTCATTCTAGATAATACTTCAAAACCCGTAATATAACCAGCAGCAATCAGAACCTCATCCTTTTGGTTTGAGTTAGATATAATTCGATACAGAAAATAAAAGCAGATTGCTATCAAATAATACTTAGAAAGCGCGTTAAATGCGAAAATGGCAAAGCCTAAGGCTATGTGAAATGCCAAAAGATGAAAATAAAATTTGTTTTGTGAAGGTCTTATTTGCTTAAGTCTTTATAAATTTTCAGCAATTTAGGGATTATAGCGTCCTCTGCATAATTTTCTGCAATATGCGCAGAAAAGGCCATCCCATCGGCGATCCTTTTTTCTTCATTTTCAATATAAAATAGAAGTGCAGCCGCAAGAGCCTCCGCATTTTTGGGAGACACAATTTTCCCAAATCCGTTTACAACCTCTTTACACTCGCCTACATCTGTACATATTACAGGCAAACTAGCGGAGCCGTACTCTAGTAAAGATATAGGCAACCCCTCTGAAAGTGAAGACAGAACCCCAATATCTGCAGTTTTTAATATCTGATGAATCCCTGTTTGTGATCCATAAATATATACATCATTTAGATGATTATCGAAAATAAAACTTTCAATTATAGCTGTATTTCTCTTATCATCAATTGCTCCAATAAAATGCAAGGAAACATTCAAATTCCTTTCCTGAATTATTTTATAAGCTTTTAAGAGATTTATATGATCTTTTTGTGGCCTTAAATTGGCGACACAAATTATCTTTAAGGAACTACTATTTTCTAGAACAATGGATGGTAGAGATTTATCAGAGCTCACAAAATTGGAAAGATAAAATACTTTTTTTGTTCTTAATTTTTCTTCTGCCCAAATCTTCAAAAGTTTGTTTACTGAAATAATGGCTGCAAAAGAATTACTGCAAAATTTCAACAATAAATGCTTTCTATCCTTTAACATTTCACTATTGCCGTAGTGATCGTGCCAAACTATTTTCACATTTGAAACAGTCATTTTTAACAGAGCTGCAAAAAAATAAGAAGTAGAATGTGCGTGAACAATTTCAATATTATTTTGCTTTACAAAACGCGTCAATTTCAATAACGCTCCAAAATCTAAAGCGCCACGCTTGTTCAAAAAACAATAACCCACTTTTACATCCAATTCTTTTTTAAGCTCCCCTTCCTTTCTAGTGGCACACAAATACGAATACAACCCTAAGCTGCTCAAAGCATTGGCAATATTGACCGCCACGCGTTCGGCACCACCTGGATTTAGGGAATCTATAAGTTGCAGTAGCCGCATTAAATTAATTTTTTGAGTTCCGCTTCAAAGATCTCTAATGTATATTGATGGCTCCATTTAGAACCTTGATCTGCCAATTGCAGCAATGTTTCCTTATGCTCTAATAACTCTAGTATTTTTTCAGTATCATCTTCCACGTCCAAAGTTAGCAATATCCCCCGGTTTCCGTGATCCAGCATCCAAGGCACACAGGAAATCGGTGTCACCAAAGGCACAACACCCCAAAACATGGCCTCTGCCACTACTTTTGGCCAACCCTCAGATTGGGATGGCAAGATCAGAAAATGACTTTGTCTATATGCGGCTTCTACAACCTCTGAAGCTTGGTTTCCATGCAGCTTGACAAAGGCACCCAGATTTTTTTCAATAATGTATTCTTCAAGAACCTCACGCTGCACTCCTTCCCCGTAAAAATCCAGCTGACAGTCAATTCCCTTATTCCTTAAATTTTCTACTATTTGAAGTGCATAAAGCGGACGTTTTCCTTTGGCAAGCGTACCTACAAACATAATGCGCAAAGTATCATTATAGCTCTTGGTGAGAATCTCCTCAATTTTCTCTTCCGAATAGCTAGCTGTAAAAAAAGGCTTAATATTTTTGGATTGTTCGGGCCATTCCCCGTAAACAAGTACTTTCATATTCCGCGTTAAGAAGGTATTTGAAAGAATCCATTTTTGCAGGCGGTAGCTCCAAGGTTGTTTTGCCTTTGGATCCCAATTGCCGGCGTATTTGGCGGTCTTTTTTTTCTTCGGAAAGAATACCTGTACAATACATCCTAAAAGTCCAATATTTCCAGGGCAGCGCAGATGAATGTGATCTGCACGTTTCATAGCCCTAAAAAGATATAAGAAAATTTTTGGGAGTTTGATTATTGTTTTTACTATTTCAATAAAGGAAAGCAATGAAATAGTAGAAATCTCTGAAAATTTTATATCATTATTTTTATACGGAAGCATTATCATCGAAGGATGATCCTTTTCACGGGGTGCAACTATTTCAACAGAATCCACATGTTTTAACCAAAGATTCATTTCCTTTACATAGGGGCCATAAGCATAATAGCGACCTTCATTAAAAATATGCGCAGTATGTGAAATGATAAGGAAATTCATCGCGCCGTTGGTTTATTAAACAAGAGACTAAACCAACCAGAGGCTCTACCAATAGCCTCGCTAAATGCTCCTTTTTTATCGGAAGAAGAGAATGCATTGCTAAAACGGATCAAAGTGAGTAAAAACGAAGTAGCGTTCCATTTAAAGCGTGCTTTTAATGAAGGGTTTGGGTGCTTTACCCGCCAAACATACCATCCATTTCTGACAACCATTTTACCGTATTTGTAAAGGACTGGTCGACCAGATGCTTCGTGAAAATGGTAAAGCTGAGCAGCAGTATTAACGTATAACTTCCCTATATTGGAAAGCCGCAATGTAAAATCGGCATCCTCATAAAGTCCATAGCCCTCAAAATATTCAGAGAACTGTTCAGTCTCCAACACTTTCTTTTTATAGGAAGCAACTCCGCCCATAAACTGTTCTACTTTGTAAATTTTTCCACTAGGCGGAAGAAAGCTTACGCTCCTGCCGTGACCGAAATCTGGAAAGTGCGCCGGCGGTCTATCTGCATCCAGCCCAAGTTTTTTACGAAGCACAAAGCGGGAGCCATCTTTGCGAGTCCAGCCATCGTAAGTATATTCATTAGGTCTCAACTGTACTCGACCCGATATATCAGACCGTTTATTCTCGGTATGATTATTCTTCCACCACTTAACTTCATTAATAATATACCCGCCCACCCCCAGAGCTTCGGGATGGATGGAATACGTTTTTAAAAGTTCTTCAAAATAAGTTTCGGTCAAAACAGTGTCGTCGTCCAAAAAGCAGACTATTTCAATATCATCCCCAATCTTTTCGATCCCATAATTACGCTGCCGCGTTAGACCGCGGTCCTTTTCGGTTACTTTAAAATATTTTAGATTTTTAAAATAATTCTTTTTAATCTCAATTTCTGTAGCATTATCTATAGACCCGTCCACAATCAAGATTTCATTTGGGTACAGCGTCTGATTTTCTACCGAAGTAAGTAGCTTCAGTAAAGGCTGTGGTCGCATATAGGTGCAGATGATAAGGGAGAATTTCATAATGCATCAAGTTTTTTAGCCCAATAAACACTTTTTTTCCATCGCTTTTTCATCATTTTCATATACCTCAACGGGTTTTTGATGGCTTGTCTGCTGTAAAACTTAAAGAACAATACCGTCTTATAACCTAATATTTGTTCGCGAGTGTTGTGTTTTATTTTAAACAGCATCACCGTTGGGGAAGGTTTTGGAGATATGTTTTCATCTTCCCAAGGTAGTAACACCTTATTTCTAAACCCTCCAATGGGTGCTTTTGAGTGAACCAATTTAATAAAGGGGTTATAAAGTATATCTACACCTATATTACGAATTTGCATGCCAAAATCTGCATCTTCCCCAAAACCATGTTCATAGCCGATGTCAAATTTAACTTTTTCGGCAATTTTTTTAGAGATAATACTACATCCCGATCCAAAAGTTCCCCATTGCAAAACATCAGTTATTTGTTCCGACTCATTTTCCTTAAGACAGCTTACCGTAAATACATTTGAATTATATTTCTCAATAAAATAAAAACATCCATCAATAAAGTTATTTGGAATACGGATATCATCATCTGCAAGAAAAACCCATGATGATTTCACTTCATTTAGTGCGATATTTCGTGCATTACAAGCACCTGTTTTATGAATAAATTTATGGATAATTCTAAATGGCCAAGAATCATTCTGTAGGTAATCAAGTTCAGTTTGAGAAGTTGGGTCGGGGTTTTGTTCTACAATAATTACATTTTGGGGCAACAATGTTTGTTCTGAAAGATCTTTTAAAACATCGTGTAAATACAGCTTACGTCCTATGGAAGGGATTACCACATCTATCTGCTTTTCAATTTTCTTAGTTTTATCACTATTAAAATCCGACTTTGACAGTTTATCAACAATCGCAAATTTTCTATAAAAAAAGCTTTTCAACAAAGAGATTACGGGGAATTTCTTTTCGTAAATAAATAGATTCAAAAATAATAAAAACACCCACCGCGTTCTATAATGCTGCTTTACAAAATGAAATAAGGTATTAAGAGAGAATTTATTTTGAAAGCTAAGTGGAGTTACTCCATTTTCCCTAACCAGTAAAACCGGAGCTGAATAACAGAGCAGCCCTTTCGGCTGTCCGTTTTTCGCAAGTGAGTTTAGAAAATACTCAAAGTCTTTTAGATCCCTAAGTTCCTGGAATTGCAATAATGCCTCGGCATAAACACCTCCTACATCACTGCTCATAAGCCAAGTGGGATATGTTACGTCCCTATTTATTTTTAGAAAGGGAGAATCCTCAACATAACCAATACGGTCAGATAGAAGATAAACACCAGAAATAGAAAATGAAGCCAATACCCGTTTATGATGAAAAATAGAATTAACTCCATCTATATTTAAAAAGGTCTCTAATTCAGCAGCGCACCATATGAATAAGGCATCAGGAAATTTTTCTGCAATACTGAAAATAGCTGGAACCAAATCTTTTCCTAAATAGGCTGAAAGACCTGTTATTCCTTTAACGGATACAATTTTATTATGCTTGTGTAGGAGTAGGATCATTTTTTTACAAATTTTTCATAAAAATCGACGCTTTGTTTAGCTACTACTCCCATTGCAAACTGCTTTTCCACTTTTTTTCTCGCTGCTTCCCCAAAAGATTGTCGCAATGCTCGGTCTTCCAAAAGCTGACTAATTTTCTCGGCGAATAGCGAGTGATTTGTTGGATGCACCAAAAAACCATTTTTACCATTATCCACCACTTCCTTTGCCCACCCAATATTTGAAGCGACAATTGCCTTTTTCAGCGCCATGGCTTCAATCCAGGATACTGGAAGTGCCTCAGCGAAGGTAGGAAAAACGCAGACAGTGGCTTTGGCTATATGTTTGCTTATGTCGGTATAAGAAACTACACCCTTGTAGTCCACGTTTTCTAGGGCTTCTGAAGTAAAAAGTGGCTGCATCAACTGCCAAGTTGAGATGCTTCCCGATTGTTTGTCGGCACTGTCTTTCCCTATTAAAATAAGTTTTGCCATCGGTTCCTTTTTTAGCACCTCATTAAAAATATATGGCAATTCCAAAAGTCCTTTTTTGCGAATCAAGGTTCCAAAATACAAGATTGTGGGTTCCTCAGTTTCTATATTTTTTGGTCGAAACTTACTAATATCTATAGAATTAGGGATTACTGTTATTTCCTTTTTAAGGGCGAACAATCTTTTGGTAACCTCTGCCGTAAACTGGCTTACGGAAATAATACCATCTGCCTTTTGCAAAGCTCGTTTTTCCAGAAATTTGTTTTTAGCTTTCACAGGGCGTTTGTCCAAATGACAAAAATAGGTATCGCTACCATTTAAGCGAATCACCAAGGGACATTTAGGTTGTACAAAGGCTGTAAAGCCAGTCCAATCTGGCGCTTCTACTATATCCAGTTTATTTTCCGCATACAGTTTATTGATTAACCGCTGTACTTTATATTGAGTAAGCAGTAGGGCCAGGCCCTTAACCTTTATATTTTTTATTTGGTTAACCGTGATCCCGTTGTCATCAAATACAGCCTCCTCCTTTTGTTGATAAACCAGTACAGAAACTTGATGCCCAAGCTTTACCAACCCTGTGGCCAGATTTAATATACTAGTTCCCAAACCACCAGATTTACCGGTTTTTTCATGAGGATATTCGGGGGTTAGGAAGGCGATTTTCATTGTATTATATATATATAATTCTCCACCATCCTTTCAAGCCCAAAGTTTTCTTCTATATAAGGGCGGGTATTTTCCGTGATCGATTTTGACCCGTTCAGCAATTCTTCTATATTCTCTTTCAATTCTTCCACATTTTTCGCTTGAAAAATATAGCCATTTATACCATTGGAAACAACTTCTGTATTACCACCAACCGGAGTGGTTATCACTGGCACATTGGCGGCTAAGCTTTCCAAAAGAGTTAAACTGAAACACTCCATATACGTGGGATGCAGCAAGTAATCATACTTACAGTATATTTCGGAAAGATTGGGCAAACTGCCTTTAAAGCTAAAATTTTCCTCTACCCTTAATGCTTTCATTTGTTTCAAAAGCTGCATCTTAAATAGCCCTTCCCCATACACATCTATAATCAGATTAACTTTTAACTTATTTATAATCTTAGAAACTGCCAAAATTAGGTCTTGAATTCCCTTTGTCTCTACCAAGTGTGCAACGACTATAAACGAAGGATTTTTGGGGTTTCGAACAGCTCTGGCTTTAATGTTTTCCAGTAAAATACCGTTGTATATAATTTGGCATTTTGGTTTAATATGCTTTCCAAAGTCGCATATTAATTCATTAATGCTATATTGAGAGACACCTACAAAAAGATTGATATATTTAGAATATAATCTTCCCTTAATTCGTTTTAGTATTTTCTTTTTAATAGAGTATCCGTTTAACGGCCTAGAATTATGATCTACTGCAATAATTTTAGCAGGAAGAATATTTTTTACGTTTTTGTAAAATGAAGTGCATATTTCTAAAAAATGCGTAATGACATGGGAATAAGAAACTTTATTTTCTTGTAAATGATTTAGAAATAAACTTTCGATCGATTTCCCGTCCGCCGCAATAATATTCAATTTTCCATATTCTCCGTGATTTCCACCATTCGGAAAAAACCAATCTACAGCTATGTTTTGTGTTTTACAGCTTTCGTCAAATTGCCAAAAAAAATAGTCCATGCCCCCTATTCTATCGGGCATTAATCTATAATTGCAAAGTACGGCAACACGGTTTTTCATTTTCCAGTTGTTAAGTTTAAAAGCGATTGAACCATTCTTTTACTTGTTCCTTGAAGCGGCTTCCCAATTTGTAAATTAAGTAATTCCTTTTGCTGTGCTAATCTCGCCGATGGGTTTTTTATAGTAACATTAATTTCTGCTATTAATTGCTTTTCATCTTTTGCGATTGCTACTGCCCCACTTTCCACCACACGTTCATAATGACCGTACTTCAAATATTTTTGATCGTTATATAGACCGTTATTTATATTTCCAAATACAGGGTTTATTACCGGTTTGTCAAAAATCATAAAATCCAGCCCCATGGTGGAACACATATTTACATTTAAATCGCAATATGTTAATAGAGAGCGTAAATCTGTAAGATCTTGCGCAAGTGGAACGCGCTGCGACCAAGGTTCAGGATGGTTAACACGTGTGAGTTTCCATTCAGGGAAATTCCATTGTATCCAAGGATAATCTGCCTTGATTTCTGAAAATCGCTCGCCATCTTCTGCTGGCGAAGTACGCACAATAAAATTAATCCTTGAAATTGACTCATCTGTAATTGCACGTGCAATGGTCTTAATATACAATACATCATTTTTACTGGTCGAAACATCTCCACAACTGTAACAAATTGTTTTCAAATCTGGATTTAGTGAAAATTGTTTATAGAAATTTTCTTTTGAAGATTCATATTTCTCCATCACATAGGGTTCAAATTGCGGTGTACCAACAACGGCAACAACTTGTTTCTTGGTATTAGGATAAAATTGATGTAATTCTTGCTTCATTAAATCGCTCCAAACAAGAAAGGCATCGAAAGGGGCTGCCATTCGCCCTTTTGAAGGTAAATTATCCCAACTAAAAATAAACGAACAGGTTTTAATCCCAAGTTTTTTCGCAGCATGATCCAATGGTGCTAAATACGGGGCACGCTGATGGGTAAAAAAAAGAATATCTGGATTGTGCTTTAATAGTAAACTAAAATAGGCTTTCGTGACTTTGTCCTTTGCAAAACTATTTTTTTGAAGTTTATAATAATAAGAAATGTTGCTTTCACTGTGGAAAAATTCGGTTATAAAAAATATTATTCTGGTCAGTAAACCTCGTTTAGAATTAGATTGAGGTTTGTTTTTATCAAGATTAGTTTTTATTCCAAAAAAATATTTTTTGTGATTTTGCATATGAGCAACTTCCTTCATTTTTCTAAAAAACCAAGTTAACCCAGACTCTTTGAATATGGGTAACTCCACTATAGAAATTTTTCGGGAACTAATATCCTTATAAATTTTTTCCTGTAAACCGGAGTATATAATGATCTCATCAAATTCTTTTAGCGCCCGTTCTGGAAAATCGCTAAGTACAAAGTTTCGGTAACCTACTCCATCTACAATGACCAACCCCAACGTTTTCATAGTTTCCCTATATTTTTTAAAAATTTATCAACTATAAACTCTTCAGTCATATTCATTGAATCCAAGGTAGCACCTGCAATATGTGGGGTAATAATGCAATTGATATGTTCTTTAGCATACTGCAATACCACATTTTTATTCCTTTTTTCAGGAAACAACTCATCCCTCAATACATCTGTGGCAATACCAGCCAACTTTTTCTCTTTTAATAAAGAAACAACCGCATTTTCATCCCAAATTGCTCCGCGGGAAGTATTAATAAGATAGCCGCCTTGTTTAACATGGGTCAAACGCTCTTTGTTTAAGAAGTTTTGGTTATTAGCATTAAGAGGGATATGTATAGAAACAATATCTGAAAGCTCTAGTAATTTCTCTATCGAGCCAATATAATTGGAATGCTGTTGTTTTTCAGGGTTTATATCGTAGTATAGCCATTCCATGTTAAATGCTTGTGCGTAATGTGCTACTTGCTTACCCACGCGACCATAACCTAAAATACCCAACTTTAGTACTCCCAAGTTTCGAGATTTAAAGTTATCGCGCTCCCAGTTTCCTTTTTTTACATCTTCAAAAGACTGGGGTATTTTTCGAAGCAAGGATAATAATAAAGCCCAAGTATGTTCTGCTGTGGAAGGGATACTTTCCAAAAATTCGACTTCTCCTTTTAATGAAATAATCTCTATTTTTTTTATTTCAGCAGCTTCACTCTCTATATGATCTAAGCCAGTTGTGGGAGTTAAGATGTATTTTAGGGAGTGGCACTGGGTTATAAAATCTTTAGAAAAATAATGTTTTAAACGAACCATGAGCAAATCTGCATCTTTGCAAGCATTTTTTAACTCGGACTCTGTAAATGGCCCCTTGAAAATCGACCCCAACTCCCCTAGTTTTTTTAGCGCAACAGGTGAAAAATCCTCCGGTTCGGTGATTACAATTTTCATAAGAATATTTCTTTCCAGGGTTTTATCAATTTCTCGAGAATATATAAGTCTTGTAGCGTATCTATATTTACCGCCCATCGGGCATCCATAATATATGCTGCTTTTTTAGAAGGCATCAAAGTTTTTTTACTCCTTAGAACTTCGCTTTTTACGGCATAAATACAGCCGTTTCGCTTATATATTTTTGGTAGATCTTGCCGTCGTTTTGTTTCTTCAACCGGGTATAATGGTTGCATAAAGTTCTCTGAAACCTTATACATTCTAGCGGGATGGTCATCGTCAACAGCCACCACACTTATTACACCTTCTGCTTTTGTTTGCTTCATCAAAGCTATCGCCTCGTCTATATTTTTTCCAGTGCGCAAAGGTGCTGTAGGTTGCAAGAGTATAACTACATCATAAAATTCGCCTTCATTTTCCAAGCGTTCTAATTCCCATAAAACAGTATCTACCACATCTGCTGAATCTGTTGCAAGGTTCTCGGGGCGTTTGCTAACCTCTACCGTTAATCGTTGGGCTTCCTCTTCAATTTTTTTACTGTCTGTTGAAATCACCAAGCGATCAATCAACTTACTGGAGCGTGCACATTTTATTGCGTATTCTAGCAAACTACTTCCATCTACTTCAAGAAGGTTTTTATCTTTTATCCCCTTACTACCTCCGCGTGCTGGTATAATTGCAAGAACTTTCATCAATATGTAATTGTTTTATGAAAACGGAGATCTGCGGTTGCCAAAATCTCAGCAATTTTTTTACCAGCGTCTCCTTCACCGTAAACATTAGAAGATTTTTGTGCTGAGTGATTAAGACAATTTAGAACGGCCTCCTTGATAGCTTCCTTATCATAAGTTACATCCACAACATTATTTCCTCTTAGTCTCCTGTATTGCCGAGTTCCTATGTTTACTGCGGGAATACCCATAAAAGAGCATTCCCTTATTCCTACACTGCTGTTTCCTATCAAGCATTTGCTGTAGCGAAGTAGCCGTAAAAAATCTTCTGGCTCCATATTTTTAAAAAAGCGAATGTTTTCTGGATCATATTTTTCTCTAAAACTTCTAATACCTTTTGAAGTACCATCTGATCCAGAATCTACGTTAGGCCAAAACCAAAATGTTGGAATGTTGAGTTCTGAAATGGCTTCTAGGGTTAAAGTGATATGTTGTTTTGCGGCCTCGTACTCATGGGTTACAGGATGCTGCATAACAACTAAATACGGACTCCCTGTATCAATATTAGCACCTACTCCTCCGTATTTTTTAATGGGTTGAAAGCCAATATCTGTACCTTTCATAACCTCAGCCGCCAAATCGATTGAAGGACAACCTGTATTGATAACATAATTTTCATCCTCACCTAATTTTATAACTCGCTGTCTTGCGTCTTCCGAGGCTACTAAATGCAAATCGGCTAACTTAGTATTAGCGTGGCGTACCTTTTCGTCAATATTACCCGTAACCTCCCCACCTTGAATATGCACCAGCGGAATATTTTGATAGGCCGCAGCAATACTAGTTGCGATGGTTTCAAACCTATCAGCAATTGTTATCACCGCATCGGGGCGCAAATTGTAAAAAACATTGGCGAGTTCCATAACCCCAAGTCCCGTAGTCTTTGCCATTGCTGTAGGATTTTCTCCTTCTAGAACCATGAATACTTTTTCGGTTACAGTAAATCCATCTCGCTCTATAAAATCAATCGCATTTCCATAGCGGTCTAATAAGGCGGAGCCTGCAATTACTAATTGTAGATCCAACTCGGGGTGCTCGTTAATAGCTGTAAGTGCAGATTTTATGCGACTATAAGAGGGACGTGCGGTAATCACTACGCAGATTTTGCGCTTTTTCATTGGGATAGATTGTGGTTAGGGATAAAAGTAATCAAAACAAGTCAATAATCGATATGATGGGTTTCTTGAACTTATAAATATAAATCCTCTTCATTCAAAAAATCCCATTGCTCCATATCTCTTGATAGCCTCTTGCCTATCACTTTCTCAAATTCCGAAGCATTAATTCCATAACCTTTTGGCTTTTTAGATTCCAAATCATCAAAAGATAGAATATGATTTTTCTTTAATGATTTATTTACAGCTAAACTCTTTTCAAAAATACTCTTCAATTCTGAAAAAATAGAATTGGCAGTTTTATCTATTGGATTATTTAAAGCGTCGTATATAGTTTTCACACTATTCACCAATCGTGTAATTTCGTCAATCTCCAAAGAGGACGAGGCATCTGGGCCTGTATCGCTATTTCTATCCAAAACCACGTGAAACTCCAAAATTTCTGCTCCTAAAGCTACGGCTGCAATACAGGTTTCAATTTTAGCAGAATGGTCTGAAAAACCAATAGGCACCTCATATCTCTTTTTTAATTCTGAAATAACATTCAGACCATAATGCTCGGGTTTAGTAGGATAACTCGTAGTACATTGCAGTATAGCAAAGTCACAGCCTCTGGCTTTTAGAAAAGCGACTGTTGCGTCTAGCTCTTTAAAGGAACTCATGCCTGAAGATAAAATAATTGGCTTTTTGGTTGCGGCAATTTTCTCCAACAATAAAAAATTAGTTACTTCGCCAGAACCTATTTTATATCTTAAAACCCCCACCTTTTCCAGCAAATCTACGGCTGCGTTGCTAAAAGGCGAACTCATAAATTCTAAACCAACTTTATCACAATGTTGTTTTAACTCTTTCCATTGATCGAGTGTAAATTCCATACGCTTCCAATAATCAAAACGTGTTACATCTTGTTTTGAAAATTTTACTCTAAAAGGTTCATAAATGCTACTTTCTGCATCAGCTATATGGGTTTGGAATTTTATAGCATGAATTCCTGTTTTTGCCAATGCATCAATATACTCATGTGCAGTAGCTAAACTACCACCATGTGCTTGGGCGATTTCAGCAATTATAAAACTCATCTATTAATGATTGGAGTTATATGGTTTCCAATAGATTTTCGCATCTGGTAATTTACTGAATTCTTGAAACTCTTTAGAGGGTAATCGATTACTATTTATTATTAATTTAGGTAGGTGCAAAAACACATCAAAAAGAGCTTTAATTATAGCTATAGCCGCTTTAATATCTCCTTTAAACACTTTTGTTTTTAATTGAATACATAACGTATATAAAATTCTTCTTGGTATCAATTTTATCGGATAGAATAAAAAATACAAATACCATCCAGATCTTAAAGATCTGCGAAATCTGGTTGAATAATCATCTTGTTTTGACCTCTGTTTAATATTTACGCGATGATGTACTAAAACTTCTGGATTATAATATATGTGCCAATCTTTTTTAAATAATTGAAATGCTGCATAATCTTCTTCTCCATAAAAAATGAACCAAGCTGGATAATTCGGAATAGAAGTCCAAGCTTCCATATTCCATACATGACCGCAGCCTACAAACCCTTTAACGCGCTCTATTTTTTCATATTTTAGGGTATTACTGGGTATATCTAAATCCCAATAAATACTAAATGCTTGTAAACCACACTTTGGATATTTTTTGAATAATGCTTCTATACTCTCCAAAACATCATTAGATAGGAAATGTGCATCATCATCTAAGGATATTGCATATTTTGCCTTTGTTAAACTTAACAATTCGTTTCTACTAGCAATAAGTCCCTTCGATGCTGTATGATTAATCACGGAAATATTAGGGTAATTCTCCTTTAAAAAGGTATAAGTCCCATCCGTAGAACCATCAATACAAATTAAAAATTCAATATCATCTCTTAAATAATATTCCTCTAAAGAATTTAATGTATTCTTAAGCTCATTAAGACGGTTATATGTAGTAATTAAAATTGAAAAAATCAAAATATTTAATTTTCTAAAATTTGGTTAAGCTGGGTTTTAAAATTATCATCACTAAAGTAACTTCCAAAAGGCATAAAAACTTCATTTGACTTTAGTCTATTATCAATTAAAATTTTTAATTTTTCTTTTATATCTGAAACATCATTCATATCTGCAATACACCTTTCATCAACTATAATATTTCTCAATTCACTTTTTTTAGGGGAGATACATAATACAGGCTTATTATGATTTGCAATAAATGATGCCTTTCCTACGAGTACATTACAGTAAAGTGGTCCATTCTCAAGAATAATATTAATATCACATTGATTTATTTGTTCATTATAAGAATTTGAAAAATTTAACGTGTCTAATATTTTTATATTCTCATTAGCGCTAAAATCCTGCTTTAATTTTTCCGTACCAACTCCTTTAACTCTTAAAAGCATTTCTGAAACTTCTTTGTATACACTTTCCTCTTCTAATAATTCTTGGTATGCCAATAATAAGTTATATGCATTTCGCCCAAACATTAAAGCTCCTTGGTATGTAATACAAACTTTTCTTGATTTTATTAATACCTTCGAACTGTCTGAAGCATCAAATACAGAGGAATCAAATTGATGTGGTAAAGTATAAAATTTCTTTTTATATGCATATAAACATTTAAGGTCATGAGACATATATTGGGCAGTACTAGAGCATGTTCTTGCCTGATTTACAACCTCAATAACTTGTTTTAAGCGAAAAAAATCTAAATTTGTAACTTTCTTATTATAACCAACATACCAGGCTAAAGGATATGGGTCATGAAAAATTATATTTGCTTTTTTTAATATTGGTAAATTCTGGGTTGCTAATATAGTTTCATGTTCTGTACCAGAGCTTGATATAAAAATATGGTCATAAACTTGATAATCTATTTTAGCAATAATTTCTGAAAATTTTTTTTGTATATAGCGTTCATTCAATGAAATATGAAATAACCTCCAATAGAAACGATTAAAAAAAACAATAAATTCTGGTATTTTAATATTTACAATATGCTTTTTTATAGAATCAACTGGAAGTAAATCTAATCTATCTTCAGTATCTTCATGAATTAAATAATGCACATCAATTATAGATTCGGGGTAAGCCTTTCTTAGTTTAGCTATAAAAGATCGTCTTCCTATGCCCGCACTTGTACCTCTAACTCTTAAATCTTGTACTATAACTAAAAACTTCATTTATTTAACCTTTTTTTTAGCTGATACTTATAAATCTTATAAAAGTATAAGCGCAATGGTAATTGTTTATAAAACACCTTCCACTTAATCTTCTCTAATAATGTTAAATTGAGAGTTGAAATAATTCTATCGTATAAATTATACTGTTTATAATCTAAAGAAACTTGAATAAAATAGCGTAGTATTTCATTCGTAATCAAATCTTTTTGCTTTAAGTTTTGAACCATTAAAACAGTGGCATCTGCGTATGACTTTAAACTACTTTCCTTTCTAGTACCAAAATCACCTGTTACAGAGGTAAACGCATGTTTTCTTGCAAAATAAAGCGATTTACTTATAGAAATTCCTTTATTAATAGATGTTATAATACGTGCATAAAGCTCCCTCTCTTCTGCACACTTTAAATGTTCTGTATATCTATGTGTGATATAACACTCCTTAGTCCACATAACTGCACACGAATTAAACTGAAGTTCATTTTTTAGTATCCTATTTATGTCATTTTTATCTATATAAAATGAGGTGTAATCTTTTGAATAATCAAATCTATAATCATAATCTCCAGTAAATGTTTCTCTAATATATCTACAAAAAGGGATATTTTTTGTAGATAGCTCATCCACACAGATTTCCAAATTTTGTGGATGTGTTATATCATCATCATCAAAAAATATTATATAATCACCTTTAGCTAAATCTATTCCAAAATTCCTACTTCCTGGCAAGCCTTTTTGATATTTTGAAGTCCGCTTTAAATACTTAAATCTATTATCTTCAATTAAAAGGGGTTTTAAAATATCTTCAGTATTGTCTGTGCCACCATCGTCTATAATCAGACACTCCCAATTTTCAAAAGTCTGATTTTGTATAGATTTTAGAGATTCCATTATAAATTGCGCCCTATTATAGGTGGCCATAATAATGGATACTGATGGACCTAAACTCATTTAAAAATTGTTTTTATTTTTCTCAAAGGCTTTAAGATTAAGCTTCCTAATCTAAATTCTAATCGATTTCTATTTTTTATTTTATCTCTTTCCTCGGTTTCAATTATATATATGATCTGATCTATAAACTCATTGTAATACTTCACATATAAATCTTTATGTTTAAAATAAATAAACTTCAATAAACTATATCTTGCTTTGTTTGCCTTTGATGTAGTGGTATCTTCTCTTTTTCTGTAATTATACAGTGGTTCTTTTATAACCTCGGCTATTCCTCCATTACTCAATAAACGGATATAAAATTCCCAATCCTCTAAGCCATTACGCATGCTTTCATCATAATTTCCACATTTTACCCAATCTTCTTTTTTAAACATGGCAGAGCCTAAAGCACTATTTGATGTTAAAAAATTTTTTATATCTCCTCCTCTTGTTTTTCGAATGTAATTTTCCTTTTCTTTTTCAAAAATTAAATTAGCATAACAGGTAACTAATTTAATATCTGAGTTATTATTAAATAAATTCAACGCTTTACTAGAAAACGTATTCTCAAAATAATCATCACTATCCAGCACTAATATAAAACTTCCATTGGCTTGTTTTATACCATTATTTCTTGCTGTACTTTGCCCTAAATTCTCTTGGGTAATTAGTTTATCTATTTTATGTTCTAAACTTTTTAAAACAAGTTTAGTTGCTTTATTAGAACCATCATCAATAACAATTATTTCTTTATAAGCGTACGTTTGACTTACTGCAGAGTCAATAGACTGTTCAATGAATTCTGCGTCATTGTAACAAGGGATAATTATTGATATTAAATCGTTATTCTTCAATTAGCTCTTTAGTTTTTCTTTAACCTCTTTTATCGCATATAACCATTGTGAACCAAACTTTTTATCAGGTTCTAAATAATTTCCTTCAGCCCATTCATTCCATGATTTAATAATAACAAATTGAGGGTTTTCTGGATTGTTCAGCAATTCCTTCACAGCAGCTTCTAAGTGTGTTTTCCAAGCAATTGGTGTTGCATTTTTAAAAATTAATGATTTTTTACCACTCCTTGGTGAATTATCCCAGTTAGGGAATACACAAGGTATATATTTTTTATTGAGAAACTTTACATTAAGGTTTGACACACCTTTAGCATAATCAAAAATTAGTGGGTTATTTCGTTCACCTATACTACGTGAAGGCCAAATTAAACTCTTCAATTTAGATTCAACTTTACCGAAAAAACAATTATCAGGAAAAAATGATGGTTTTTTATATCTCATTTTAAAAAAAACGTCTAAACCAACTTGGCCATCAATATTTGAATTATTTAGTTTTAAATCATCAATAGATGTTGCAGTTGACACTAAGTATATCCCATCAAAACCCGCCTCAATTGCTAATATATTAAATACTTTAATAAATATATTTAAGTCTGGAATGTCATTTAGTTTATATATATGAAACATAGGTTTATTATTTAAAACTATGTACCTAGAGTCTTTAAAAAATGGCAGCAAATAATTAAAATAAGCTTCATAATCCTTTTCGCCATTATAAGTTTGTTCAATTAAAACCTCAGGATTATCCAAACCATGCCAAACACCTTTCCAAGTTTCGTTTGCCCAACAAAAACAGAAAGGGATATCAATGCTTTTATTTTCTAGCATTCTTTCTACCGGCTTTTCTAAAAGCATTTTTCCTTCACCAAACCAATATTGATAATAAATAAACCCATCAATACCATTTGCTAGTGCTAATTCTGATTGTTTTTCTTGAATTTCGGGTTGTTGTAACAAATCATAATAACCTAATTTTCCTGGAACTATTGGTTGATAATGATTCTTAAATAATGGCTTTGCTTTATTTACATTGGTCCATTCAGTAAATCCTTCTCCCCACCACAGATCGTTCTCAGGAATTGGATGGTACTGAGGAAGGTAATAAGCCAGAAATTTTATTGGATCTTTCTCTTTATTCACTTTTCATATTTTTTTAGCATACCAAATATTGTAAAGCCTAAAAACTTTTTTAAAAAAGCATCAATAACGAACTTTTCACTTTTTAAATTTTTCTGGAAAGATCGTTTCATCTTGGTTGTTTTTTCGGTAAGATGATGAAAAGAACCATAATATCGCACGAAAAAATCGGCGTGCTTAACGCTCAAATATTCTAAAAGTTCATTACTCTGTTTATCGCTAATCGAAGTCAACATAGAATTGGATTTTATTCTATAGTAAAAGCCCAAATAATCCAATTTTACAACTTTTCCTCCGCTCTTCAAAAGCGCGATATAAAACTCCCAATCTTCCCAACCATATTTCATTTTCGTATCATATCCTCTAACATCCCACCAGTCTTCTTTTCTAAAAACAGCAGAACAAAAAATCATATTGTTACGACTCAATTCCTTTAGGGAAAAATCGGGCAATATCCACTCACCACTTTCTTCTTGAAATTTTTCAGCTACACAATAGACTAATGTATTATTTTTGTCTTTTCTAAAAGCACCAACTGCATATTCTATATATTTACATGCAATTTTATCATCTGCATCCAAGGGAAGGATTAAATGCCCACTTGCTTTTTCAATACCAAAATTTCTTGCATTCGGAAGACCACCGTTGGTTTTATAAAAATATTTGAAACGAGAATCCCTTGCTACCCATCGATTTGAAATTACTTCTGTAGCATCATCACTACCATCATTTACAATTATGCATTCCCAAGATTGGAATGATTGGGCAAAGACAGATTGAAGCGCATCATTCAAGAACTCAGCCTGATTGTAGCAAGGGACGATAATTGAAATGTCGTTATTCATATCTTACCGACCAAAATTAAAATCAAACTTTTTACTTTAAACTGAAACCTATAAAATGGTCTTTTCAAAAAAGATTGACATAAAAAATAAAACTTCGAAACTCTTTTTTCAGAAAACTTCAGTTTTTCAAACCTGCTCAAGTAGTAATCTACTTGATATTTTGAAATATATTCCTGTGTATAATTATTAATTTTGAATTTGTTTTTCTTTCTTCTCCTATATGCCGCGACAATTGCGTAAAAATGCCAATATTCAGCTTTCCAAAGATTTTCGTTCTGTGAAATACTGTTTTTATTCACACGATAGCGATACAATATCTTATCGATAAAAATCTGAACGCCCTGTTCTTCCATTTTATAGTAAAGATCCTGATCTACGGCTCGCAACATTTTAGGATCAATACCTATGGATTTATCATAGGCTTGCTTTGTAAATGTAGCAAAAGCTGTAAAAGCACCCTTGCCATAAGTTAAATAGGATTTTCCTTTAGGTATTGAAGCGCCATTCTTACCGTTAGAGATTGTGTTCATTTGCAAATCCACAAATTCGTACTTAGACGTAATTATCGACGCATTATTTTTCTTATGAGCCTCTACCATTATTTGTATTGCATCTTTATACAAAGAATCATCAGGATCCAAAAACCCCAAGATTTCACCATTTGCTAATCTCGCGCATTTTGCTTTTGTATAACCACAACCTTCATTTTTCGAATTTTCAAAAAAATTAAACCGTGGGTCATTTCCAATAATCTCTTTCATAACTGAGACGGAATCATCAATTGAACCGTCATCGATAATTATTACTTCCCACTCCTTATAAGTTTGGGATAAAATGCTTTTATAACAGTCCATAAAGAAATGACCATTATTGTAATTTGCTACAAGTATTGAGAAAAGCATTTTCACATCTATTTTATCATTATTACAATGCATTCCTGATTTTCATACGTCTGATCCAAAATAATATTTAGTGTCTCTCCAATAGGCGGCGCGGTTAATGGTAGGCATGATGCTAGAAATTAACGAAGACATATTACTTGACAGCAATAAACATAGGACGAACATTATTATGATTATCATTTTCATCATCCGAGTTTCCTATAAATTTGACTGAAGAAAAACCAGCGTTTTTTAAACCACTAATAACAAATTCCTTATTGGTTCCTGCGTTTCCTTCAAAAAACAACGTTTCTAAACATAGTTTACCTAACAATTCCAAAAGTCCAGTTTTGTCTTGTATATGTTCTATAACTGCTAAACAAAAAACCACTTCGTAGCCATCTTTCAATCTATCCAGACATGAAGCACTTTCAATGTCAAATTGCTCGAAACTAAGATTATAGTTTTTATAATTTAATTTCTTAATTGTATTTGAAATTTTCACTTTATCCGAATCATATTCAATACCTAAAGCAGAATTTGGATTCATTTTCATTACTTCAAATAGAATTGCACCAACATTACTCCCAATATCCAAAACATTTTTACCTTCTATGTTGCTGATTTCTATTTCGTATTTATTTAATCTTTTTTTTGTATCTCTTTGACCAATATCGTTGTTAACTTGAAGAAATTCCAAATCAAAAGTGGAATAAATAAGTTTATTTATCAATGTATGTCTTCCGTCTTCATCACTTCTTCGAGTAAAAAAAGAGTTTGAGATAGTGTATAATTCGTCTATTAAATATTGATGGAACATTGTTTTTAAATCAATGAGATCCCTTATGTTAAAAGTACTTTTTAATGAGTATTTATCTTCATTCATTACACATGCATTATTTGTCCGATAGGGAGACTCTAGACCTGTTCCAATTATATCATAGGACTCGAAGAACTTTAATCCTTCAACTAGATTATGCGCTGTTTCAAAATCAATGATTTTTATCCCATTGGGAGTAACAAATATATTCTTTGAATGTATGTCACAGTGAGCAATACTTTCTGAGTAAATATCCAACAAGCAAGTTATAATATCACCAAGTATCTTTGTTCTTTCGATACTATTTTTGCTAGAAAACTCAAATTGATCTAAACGGAAATTATTATCTATGTATTCTAATATAAGATAATTATCTCCAATCTCAAATAACTGAGGTAACCATTGATATTTTTTAAATTTAGAGTAAATATTCGCTTCATTCTTGAATGCTTCGATTGAGTGAGTATCATTTTCCCACGATTTTTTTATCGCTCTTCGACCTTCATATTCGATTAATTCAACATAGGTTCTCTGGTTGGTGTAAGATTCACCTATTTCAATTAACAGCTTATCTTCAGACTTATAAAGTAATCCGTTCTCTTTACCGAACCTTTTTTTATTTATAATTTCATTATATCGATGTTCATTTCTATTACCAATTATTCTCCACTTTTCAGAGCCGACAATTGATAAAGCTGGCACTTCTCCTGATACCACTGTACCCATGCCTATTATACAACCATCCCCAATAACAGTTCCAGGAGTAATACATACATTCATTCCAATCCATACATTTTTTCCGATTATAACCTTCTTAATAACCATCTCGTCATTATAAGGAAGTATATCAGCATCATAATTGTGGTTTACTGTATAAAGTACTAAATTCCTGCTAATATGTGTATTATCGCCTATAACCAAACCTCCTTCTGATTTTATGAAAGCATTGTTTCCAATATGTACATTTTGTCCTATTTCAATTTTAGAAGGATCAGAAATAACAATTTCTTTACCCCAAAAAAAAGAATCCTCACCCATTTTCCCAATGGAATTAAATAATCTTCGTGAGTTATTCTTTTTTCTCTTTTCTGTTTCGTGGATTATATAGTTTAAGTATCTACGAATGATTTTTTTTAAAATTCTATCGATCATTTTCATTATTCCCAGTTTTGATTAACTAGAACCGATTGTACCGAGGATGCAGGTATTTTTCCCGAATTATAATAAACACCTGTATCAACTTCTATATATCCCGCTTGTTTAATCCTGTGATAAGTGGTAATAAAGTCCTTTAAAATTAAATTATAGCTGTAGGAACCAGCACTAAATGGCAATTTATCTATTATACAATAGATATAGGTCTTCCCCTGTTTTATTGTATAATAATTTTCAGTCAGGTCGCTTCGATATGAAGTTAACATAATTTCATTTAAGTTGAATATGCCTATGCCAACATAACAATTTTCAAAGGTATTAGAGGTGATATTTGTAACTTCAATTTTTATTTTTACATATTGTCCAGAAATAAAAACGTTACAAGGCGTATCATCGCTATTTAAAAATTCAACATTATTAATAACCGGATGAGATTTATCGACTTGAAAATCCTTTATGAAAAGTCCTTTATTAGTAATCCCCGATTGGATGTAATTCTCAACAATTTTATTGGTCTCACCATAATCTAAAATCTTGCCGTTTTCCAGTATTAAACATTTTTTAGTTAATGCTAATATAGAACCCATATTATGACTCACAAACAAAACCGTTCGCCCATCCCCTCTACTAATATCCTGCATCTTCCCAATCGCCTTTTTCTGGAACTCAGCGTCCCCAACTGCAAGCACCTCATCTACCACCAATATATCTGGCTCTAAATGGGCTGCCACGGCAAAAGCGAGGCGCACGGTCATTCCGCTGCTATAACGTTTTACGGGGGTATCTATATACATTTCGCAACCGGAAAAATCTATAATTTCATCAAGCTTGGCGGTTATTTCTCCACGGGTCATCCCGAGAATGGCGCCGTTAAGGTAAATGTTTTCTCTGCCTGTTAGCTCAGGGTGAAAGCCGGTACCTACTTCCAATAAGGAAGCTATTCGCCCTTTTGTTTTAATAACGCCCGTTGTTGGGCTGGTAACTCTTGAGAGTATTTTAAGCAGCGTAGATTTCCCTGCGCCGTTTTTCCCGATGATACCCAGCACTTCGCCTTGCTGCACCTCAAAATTAATATCGCGCAGCGCCCAAACATAGTCCGATTTGGCTTTACTGCTTCTATCATTCACCGCCCCAATCTTTAAATACGGGTCTTCCTTCCCACGGATGCTGTGCCAAAACCGATTCAGGTCATGCGAAAGCGTCCCCGTCCCCACGTTCCCGAGACGGTATTGCTTGCTAATATTTTCGGCTTTTAATATTGTCATTGGTTTCTTAATCAACTCTTATTTTTCTCTCGCAATGGCGCAAAGAATACAGTTATTTCTCGCTATTTTCGTTTCGCGCCTTCATAGGATTACTTTGCGGCTAACCTCTTTTTCCAAAATTCAAAATTAAACAATCTTCAGTAACTCTCACATCTCAAGTCACATATCTCAATACTTAGTTTAAACCGTATCAATAAATGATTTCTCCGTCCTATTAAAAATCACTAAACCTATCAGAAACAGCGCCACGCTCACCGCCAAGGTATAGAAAAACCCAAGCCAGCTAAAACTTCCTGTATCTAAAAGCATATATCTAAATCCTTCAATTATTTGGGTAAGCGGATTATATTCCACAAAATCTGCTACATAACCCGGTAGTTTTTTTCGGGCTTCCGATAATGGATACGGCACAGCCGAAACGTACATCAATAATGAAACAGCAAAGCCCACCAACACGTTTAAATCGCGGTATTTGGTAGTCATCGAACTAATAATCATCCCCAATCCCAAACCAAGCAGCGCCATCATTAAAATATAAACTGGAAATAAGAACAAATGTAAATTCACACTTAAATCAGCTCCCTGAAATAAATAATAACAATAGAAAATAATAAATATCAGCAATTGAATTCCAAACTTCATCAAGTTGCTAATGGTGATAGACATTGGCATTATAACCCGTGGAAAATACACCTTCCCAAAAATCCCTGCATTGCTTCTAAAAGTATTGGAAGTGCCCGTAAAACAGGCAGTAAAATAGTTCCAAGCTGTAATCCCCGCAAGGTTAAATAAGAACGGCGGAATGCTGCCAGTACTTATACTCCCAAGATTATTAAACACCAAAGTAAAAATAACGGACGTAAATAGCGGCTGTATAAAATACCACAACGGCCCTAAAATGGTTTGTTTGTAAACGGTGGTTATATCACGCTTCACAAAAAGAATAAGCAAATCGCGATAGCGCCATACTTCTTTTAAGTTTAGGTCGAAGGCTTTTCTTTTTGAGGAAATCTCATAAAGCCAGGTATCGTTTTCTTGGGAAGTCAAATGTCTAATTTAATTGGGAGCTAAGATAGGAAATTTGCAAACACTTCTCTTCACTTTATTCAAGCTTAGCTTAGATCGGCATTAGCAAATAGGTTTTATATCTATTTATCATTTCAAAATAAAATTTGAAATTCATCTTGTTGAATACAATCGAAGAAATTATTGGAAACATTTTAAAAGGAAATGTTGAAGTAAATCAAAAATACCCAAACTATCGAAATAAGACAGAACCAAAAGTCCCCGCTTCGAAGATGAAAAACATCCCTCCCAGCCTCCCTTCGAAGGGAGGAGCAGATTTGGATATAATTTATAGATGTAGCTAGAATTAAAAATGCCATCTGTAATTCGAAAATGCCCCCTACTATCAATGTAAGCAAGGACTTAAAAGTCCCCGCTTCGAAGAGGGGATTTAGGGGAGATGTTCGCGAGGTTGCAACCAAAGTAACAACGTCGAAACAAACAAAAACATCCCTCCCAGCCTCCCTTCAAAGGGAGGGGCAGATTTGGATATAATTTATAGATGTAGCTAGGATTAAAAGTGCCATCCTTAAAGCGAAAGGACCTCCTACTATCAATTTAAGTCAGGATCAAAAGTCCCCGAATCGAAGCTGAAAAACATCCCTCCCAGCCTCCCTTCAAAGGGAGGAGCAAGATTCTGAATTCATTTGTGATTTGTAGTACGAATCAAAAGTCCCCTCTTTGAAGAGGGGATTTAGGGGAGATGTTCTACGTATTTTCTTTAATATAATTTCTAATTGTCACCAAAACGTAGTCCATATTATTTAAAATTTCATTGTTAGAGAAGCGCAAAAACCGTAGACCCTCTTTCTCCATTTTCCCTTGTCTCTCCGCATCTTCTAAAAAATTATTGTCGTGCACGCTGCCATCGATTTCTATTACCAATCCAATTTCGTGGCAATAAAAATCAACTATATAATTCAATATTGGAACTTGTCTATGAAATTCTATTCCCAAGGACTTCTTTCTAATTTTATCCCATACCAATTCCTCACAAGGGGTCATATTCTTCCGAAGTTCCCTTGCCATAAGTTTAAGATGCTTATTATATGGAATGATCTTGTTAGCCACATTATAAAGATATAAAAAACATCCCTCCCGGCCTCCCTTCGAAGGGAGGGGCTGATTTGGATGTAATTTATAGATGTAGCTAGAATTAAAAATGCCATCTGTAATTCGAAAATGCCCCCTACTATCAATGTAAGCAAGGACTTAAAAGTCCCCTCTTCGAAGAGGGGATTTAGGGGAGATGTTTGCGAGGTTACAACCAAAGTAACAACGTCGAAACATGCAAGAACATCCCTCCCAACCTCCCTTCGAAGGGAGGGGCAGATTTGGATATAATTTATAGATGTAGCTAGGATTAAAAGTGCCATCCTTAAAGCGAAAAGACCTCCTACTATCAATTTAAGTCAGGATCAAAAGTCCCCGCTTCGAAACTGAAAAACATCCCTCCCAGCCTCCCTTCAAAGGGAGGAGCAAGATTCGGAATTCATTTGTGATTAGTAGTACGAATCAAAAGTCCCCTCTTTGAAGAGGGGATTTAGGGGAGATGTTACTTCCTCTTAATAAACTGCTTCGCTTTAGCCACAAACCCAGACGGCTTTGCCTTATCGTGATAGCCAGTTCCATAATTTCCATAAGATCCGTAGCCATAGCCGTAACCATAACCGTAGCCATATGCCCCACCAGTTTTCTCGATATAATCATTTAGCACTATGCTAATATGTTTTACTTCGCCAGTTTTATACTTTTCATTTACAAAGGTGAACATATTCTTATGTGTATAGTTGAATCGCGCTAAATAGAGCGTGGCATCAACGTGTTTCATCAGTTCCAACGAATCGGAAACAATCCCTAAGGGTGGAGAGTCTAAAATTATGTAATCATAGCGTTCTTTTAGGCTTTCAATAAGTTCATCCAATTTTTCGCTAATCAGTAATTCGGAAGGATTTGGCGGAATTGGTCCAGAAGTAATTACATCTAAATGTTCAATTTCTGTTTTTTGGATTATGCTATCAATATCTGCCTCATTTATCAGATAATTCACCACTCCCATATCATTAATTATATTGAAATCGCCAAATATTTTAGGCTTACGAAGATCAAGACCAACCAATACGGTTTTCTTTTCGCTTAGCGCAAATACCGATGCTAGATTAATAGAACAAAACGTTTTTCCCTCCCCACTAACCGAGCTAGTTACAAGTACTGTTTTAGCGCCCTTAATTCCTTGTTTTTTATATATAAACTGTAAACTTGAACGCAGTGCCCTAAACCCTTCAGCAATGGCAGATTTTGGTTGTGTTAGTACAGCTAAGTTACCATCTATCTGGCTTTTCCCAATAATTCCTAATAAGGGAATAGCGGTAATGCGCTCCAAATCTTTCACTTTGGTTATTTTGGTATCGAAAAATACACGAAGGAACACGATAAAAAACGGAAAGAAAAATCCGAGAAGCGTCGCCATCATATAATTCAACTGAGTGTTGGGGCCAATTTGTCCACCGCCAGTATCCTTAGCCGTATCAATAACCATAACGTCGCTAACATTGGCAGCCTTCACTAAACCTGCTTCGCTGCGTTTCTCAAGAAACATATTATACGTACCCTGACTAAGATTGTAGCGACGCTCAATTTTCAAAAGATCTTGTTGTTCCTTCGGAAGTTTTCTAATCTGTCCTTCAAATCGACTTAGGTCACGATTAATAGCGTCAAGTTCCTGATTTTTTAAACTTTTTGAAGAGCGAAGATTCTCTAATAAAACAGTTTTAACGGCATTAATCTGTCTGTCAATATCTTTAAAAATGGGAGCACCCTCTTTAAATGAATATTGAAGTTTATTACGTTCCTCTGCTAAAGCAATTATTTTGCCTACACCAGATATCACACTAGCCTCAGATATTCCTGCCACAGATGGCGCCGGAACGTTTTTATAATCTGTACGGTTTGTAAGGTATTCCTCTAGCATATTGTAATAATTAAGCTCACGGCTAGCGGCTTCCTTGCGAAGGTCTAATTCGCTTAATTTTGTATTTATTTCAGTACCCTCTTCCTCAAGATTGAAGATGGCATTTTTATCTCTAAACTGATTTAACTCGTCTTCAACTGTAGACAGTTCAGCTGATTTTACGGCAAGACTACTATCAATAAACCGTATTGTTTTAGTGGCGAATAGATTTTTTCGCTCTAACATATCTTCGCTTAGCACTTGTACCGAAGTATTCAAATAATCAACCAATTGGGCTTTATTATCGCCAATGAGTTGCATTTTCAAAACAGAAGAACCTTTGCTTTCTGCATCAACGCGAATACCCGAATATCTTTGCACAATACCATCAAAACTTCTAAAGACGAAATAATAAGGGGTTCCCGGATTCGATATTACATCTGGGTTTGGCATAAAAGTACCATTGAAAAAAGGCAACTTTATACGATCCCCTATTTTGAACGATTGCATAAACGTGCCTGCATCTACAAACTTACTACTGGTTTCTTTTGTGCTATAATTTTGTAAATTGATATCTCCACCTTCTTCAAATGAAACGCTTAAATCGAAATTAACCGAATCTTTAAAAACCACTTTTATTTGCTTGTTCAGCATTTGTGGCATTGTAGTGTCCGCTTCAACTATAAATGGTGTCTGCTTATAAGCGTTTACTTGTTGGTATTTCCCTTCCTTTAAATATTCCAAATAAAATCCCAAGCGCTCTACAACCTTTTCGTTGTGCGATCGTGATCTTAATGAAATAACAGCTGTATTAACTTTGTCTGTAGTTCCACCCCAATTGAATGTTAGACTGGTTGTGCTTGTGAAAAAAGGATTTTGGTCATCTTTTATAGAAAGAAGATTCTCCATTTGATAAACCGGAAGTTTCCGCACGTTTACATAATACGCAACCGAAAATGCAATTACCAAAGAAACCACAAACAGAGGCCAATGTTGTAACAACCGAAAGAGAAAACCTTTGAAATCAAAAGTAGTGTGGGCTTCGTTTATTTCGAATTCGTCACTCATATTTTTATAATGTGGTAAACAACAATATTGTAGTAACCAATACAGTTGTGATTGAAATAATGGTTGTGAAAGATTGAATTCCAGTGGTGCCGGTACCCAAAGCTTTTTGTGGCAACGGATTTATTAAAATTAAATCGTTGGGTTTAATATAATAGTAAGGCGAATTCATTGCTTCCAATTTTGTTAGGTCTATGTGGTGCACCTTCTGCCCTGCAGGATACTGACGGATTATAACTACATCACTTCGGTCGCCCGTTATATTAATATCGCCGTTATTGGCGATTGCCTCCATTATACTCACTTGGTCCCTATAAATAATATTTGAACCCGGACTTCCTATTTCGCCATTAATTGTATATCGAATTCCAGCCAGTTTCACTGTAACAAATACGTTCGCCTCCTCCTTAAAATAATCTCTTAATAAAATTTCTTCCAGCTTTTCGCGAACCTCATCTACCGTATAACCCAGCACATTCATTTCGCCTAAACTAGGAATACGAATATTTCCGTGGTCATCCACAACAAAACCATCATAATACAATCTTTCTTCACCCGTAGCATTTGGGTTCGCATCATTAATTGGGTTAAAAATTCCAACGGTTTCCTGGTCCAAAGCTTTAACACGAATACTTAAAAGATCGTTTATTTGAAGTCTATACGGTTCCTGTCTTTTTCTTAAAAGCGCCAAAGTATCTGTCCCGCTTGTGTTTTCCTGCAAATAGGTAAGCTGTTTGGTGGTTACACAAGAAGAAACGCATAACACGACAATCAAAAATAGCAATACATACGTAAGCTTCATAAAGGAAAGGGTTGATAATAGACAAATATAGAGTAACGCATTAAATAATGAAACATATTTTCTAGTCCATTAGTCTACTTCATTTCGCTACTGCAATTTAATCATTATTTAATATTTAAATAACACGGCTCCTTGCCTACCTATTTACTTTCGGGAATTGTTTGAAACCCTAAAATTTTAATATTACATGCCACGTACCAAAAAATTTAGTTTTGCTTTTTTCTTTCTTTCTGCAGTCTGTGTTTTCTTCTTTTACTCATTTTCTCCATCAACTAATGAATTCACAAAACTCAGTTTTCTTCAGCAAGAGACTTCAAACTTTAAAAAAACAACGGAAGCCTTAGAAAAAGTGGCAACAGATTTCAAACTAGGAAAAACAAATCAGGATTCCCTTCAAAAAGCTGTGCTAGTTGCGCGAAACCAATACAAAAAAATTGAGTTCTTCCTCTCTTTCCAATATACAGTTTACGCCAACGAACATTTTAACGGTGCGCCTTTGTTACATATTGAACGCGAAAACACACGCCCCGCAGTTTTGGAGCCAGAAGGTTTACAGATTTTAGACGAATTAGCTTTTTCGGAAGTTGCATTTTCTGAAAGAACAAAAATCGCAGCCCTCGCCACTAAACTGAAGGCGAGCTATGGCAGGCTCTACGGCTCAATTCCAAAAAATAAGAACTTTTTTAAAAATGACATTGCCGCAATGCGCCTGCAATTAGTTCGCATTTTTTCTATGGGAATTACAGGTTTCGATACGCCCGGTTCGTTAAACGCTCTTCCCGAAACGGAATCTTCATTGAATGGAATGAAGGATTATTTTTCTGAAAATTATCAAAACCCCACTATTGTTTCCCTTTTTGAAGGGGCAATTTCAAACTTGCAAAAAGCAGCGTCGTTTGAAACTTTTGACCGTTTAGAATTTCTAAAAAAATACATAGACCCACTTTATAAAAACTTGGGAGAACTTCAACCTTCAAAAAAAGATGCTTCATTAATTAACACAACTTCTTGGAACCCGGAAAGCAACTCCATTTTTGCTGCAGATTTTTTAAACCCTTATTTTTTCACCGGGTTGAAAAAAGAAGAAGACAATGCACAAATGAAGATGTTAGGCAAAGATCTTTTTTATGATACTTCCATCAGCAACAATGCGCAATTGAGCTGTGTTTCTTGCCACAACCCGGACAAGGCCTTTACAGATAATGTTCCACAATCTACTAGCAATGTGCAAGGGGAAACAGTCCTTCGTAACGCACCAACACTACTGAATGCTGTTTACGCCGACAGATATTTTTACGACTTGCGCGCTTTTACTTTAGAGCAACAAGCGGAGCATGTTATTTTTAATGAGGACGAATTTAATACGGCTTATAGCAACATTTTGGAGAAGTTGAACAGCGATGAAAAGTATGCTAAGAAGTTCAAAATCGTTTACGGAAGAGGGGAAATTACACGTGAAAAGTTTTCAAAAGCCTTAGCTTCCTATGTGCTTTCCCTCACTTCTTGGAATAGCAAATTTGATAAATATGTTCGTAATGAATCTGAAGTTCTTTCTTCCGAAGAGAAAAACGGTTTCAACCTTTTTATGGGAAAAGCGAATTGCGCCACTTGCCACTTCGCTCCTACTTTCGCAGGTTTAGTGCCGCCTTTTTTTAGTGAAAATGAAACAGAAATATTAGGTGTTTTAAAAAATCCGAATGCGAAAACAAAAACCCTCGATACCGACGAAGGAAGAATAGCGAGCAACATTATTAGCGAAAAAGCGTGGATTTATGAAAAATCATTTAAAACTACCACGGTTCGCAACGCTGAATTCACTGGGCCGTATTTCCACAACGGCGCGTACGAAACTTTGGAAGAAGTAATCGATTTCTACAACGAAGGCGGTGGCGCGGGCTTAGGCCTAAATGTGGTAAACCAAACCCTCGCCCCAGACAAACTGGATTTAAGCGATATCGAAAAAAAGGAATTGATTGCGTTTATTAAAACGTTAAGCGATACAAATTCCTATAAATAACATAGTGTCTCACTTAGCGCAGTAGAGGTGCTTACTAAAAAGGACTTCCACTACACTCAAACTGACGCTTTTACATAAACTACTCCTTTTTAATCGCTATTCAGAAAGTTTAACTAGAACCATTCTTCATCTTAGGAATTTAGTAACATCCCTACCAAAGTCTTTACCCAACCTTAAACCGTCGTTTACTGTAAGGCAATCTGCCAAATATACTTTTACACTAATTAATCAAAACCCTTTAAACAATTAGAAATGAAAAAAAAATTCCTATTAGTTAGTTTACTAATGTCCATCCTTACTGGTTTTGGCGTTGCAGCCGAAAATCGGGAGGTTCCTAAAACAAACACGGTTTGTGTAAATGGAACTTCGGAAAATCTTGCAATAAACGGAGTATTTCCAATTCCTGCTATGAGCGAATGGAAATACAACGACACTGGTGTTGACCTAGGCACCTCTTGGAAAGATGTTGCTTTTAACGATGCCGCTTGGACTTCTGGAAACGGAATCTTCGGCTACGGTGATAGTGTTGAAACCACTACCTTGAATTTTGGCCCAGATTCAAATAACAAATACCCTACCTACTATTTCAGAAATACTTTTGATATCGCTGATGCCTCACAATTTATCGATCTAATTTTTGATGTTCGCCGTGATGACGGAGTGGCTGTTTACGTAAATGGTTCCGAAGCTTTTCGTATGAATATGCCCGGGGGAGCAATTACTTATAATACTTATGCTTCTTCAACTGTGGGCGGCTCCGATGAGTCTACTTACTTTCAACAAGCAACTGCGAATTTATTGGTAAATGGCACAAACGTTATTGCCGTGGAACTTCATCAAGCATCTGCGAGCAGCAGCGATCTTGGTTTTGATATGGCGGTTAGTTCAACTGTTGTACTTCCTCCTTTGGAACCAACTCCTTATCCAGTAGCAAAAGACAGCCGTTGGAGATATTTGGATAACGGAACAAGTCTTGATGCCGATAACTGGACAGAACTTGCGTACGACAATTCCACTTGGGCCAATGGCTACGGAACTTTGGGCTACGGTGATCCTGTAAATACCAATATTTCGTTTGGTCCAGATTCAAATAACAAATTCATCACTTACTATTTTACAAAAGACGTAGAAATTGATCTTACAAACGTTGCAGATTTTATAGAGTTTGGTATGAAAAGAGATGACGGAGCCATTGTGTACGTAAATGGTGTTGAAGTTTTCCGAGATAATATGCCGGCAGAACCGACAGATTATTTAACTACTTCTTCAACTATCATTGATGGAATTAATGAAAATATTTACTTCACCCAGCAATTGCCGAAAAGCGTTTTTGTAAACGGAACAAACCGAATTGCTGTAGAAATCCATAACCGTGATGGGCAGAGTTCAGATCTTCGTTTTGACATGTATATCAAGGATTATGAAGATCTTTCAGTAGATTGTGCTTCGCCACATATTGCTTGTTTCACTTCAATAGTGCCAACAGGACAAACCGATAAAATGATTATTCCAAGCGAACAAAATTTCCAGCAAATTTTGAAACAAGGAAGCGCCTACACCATTGGCGGTGGAACCGTTCCTGGAAATCACGATTTCACAGGCTATATAGCCGAAGGCGGAAGCAGTACACTTGGTCGTCTTTCAGTTAACCATGAAAATACTCCTGGTGGAGTTTCTATTGTGAATCTTCATTTAGACGAAACAACAAACCTTTGGGTTCTTGACGATACACAAGCGGTAGATCTTTACAACAGTGCTTTGGTAACAACAATTAGAAACTGTTCTGGTGGTATTTCACCTTGGGGAACAGCAATTACCGCTGAAGAAAACACGAGCGCAGGCGATGCAAATGGCGACGGCTACCAAGATGTGGGCTGGCTTGTGGAAATTGATCCAGTTACCGCACAGGTTATGGATTATGGAAATGGTCAAGAGAAACTTTGGGCAATGGGCCGTATGAAACACGAAAACGTAGTGGTAAGCAATGACCAAGTTACAGCATACTACGGTGAAGATGGCGGAACAGACTGTGTTTATAAATTTGTAGCAGATACTCCCGGCGACCTTACTGCAGGTACTGTTTATGTGTTGAAACTGGATTTACCACTTTCTGGAAACGATCCAAGTTCAGCCACTGCAACTTGGATTCAAGTTCCAAACACTACCCAAGCAGATCGAAACAACCTTTCATCTGTTGCAGGAGCCCTTGGCGGAACCGATTTCAACGGCGTAGAAGATTGTGAAATTAGCCCTATTGACGGAAAAATATACTTTGCCGCAAAAGGAAAAAATCGCGTTTACAGATTTAAGGACAACGGAAGCACTATTTCAGAATTTGAAACCTTCGTAGGCGGAAAATCATACGATTTGGATACAGACCAAGGTGTATTTACCGAGCCTTGGGGAAATGGGAACGACAACCTTACTTTTGACGACCAAGGAAATCTTTGGGTTCTTGAAGATGGAGGTAACAACTACATTTGGGTTGTGCGTCCAGACCACACTCAGAGTAATCCAAAAGTAATGCTTCACAGTTCTATGCCATCAGGGGCTGAGCCTACTGGTTTAACTTTTACTCCAGATTTTAAATACGGTTTCTTTTCGGTACAGCACCCAAGTGGTAGCAATACGCCACAACAAGATGCTACTCTTGGAGATGTTACTTTTGATAAATCTGCGACCGTAGTATTTGCGCTTCGCGGAGAAATAGGAATACAAGCTCCTGTTGCTAATTTTGTTGCAGACAATGTGGTAATTACCGAAGGTGAAACAGTAACTTTTACAGATTTAAGCGAAAACACACCAGATTCTTGGTCGTGGATTTTTGAAGGAGGAACTCCTGCTACCTCAACAGATCAAACGCCTGTAGTTACCTACAGCACTCCTGGTGTTTATGATGTTTCCTTAATTGTTTCAAACATTGCAGGAACAAGCAACGCCGAAGTAAAAACTGAATATATCACGGTAGAACAGATTTTGGGTGTTAACGATAATAACACTTTGGAAAACTTATCAGTATATCCAAACCCTACAAAGGGTGAAGTTACTTTGGAATTGAATTCCACCGATGCCGGAAAAGCAATCACTATTGAAGTGTATGACCTTTTGGGAAGAAGCCTTTACAGCACAAATGCTGAAACAACAGGTGGAAACCAAAAAGTAGCACTGGATCTTTCAAATTATACTGCGAACAACAGTGTGTTGATTTTGAACATTCAAATTGATGGCAAAAACGGCCAATTCAAAATATTAACAAGCAACTAACGAAGCAAGGATTAAAAGGAAAAGGATCGGTAATTTTTATCGGTCCTTTTTTCCATTTAACATAATTCATTTTAAAAATCACAAAAATGACCCACTCCCCTAAAAAGCGTCTTTTAAGAATCACTATCTTTTTGTTTTTAGCCTTTGGCATCTACAACTCAGCTATGGCCCAAAATGCAAATCCTTTGGAAGCCCCCGTTTACGGAAGCATTCACGATGCGGTAAAAGATAAAAATGCTACCCAGCTAAACTTGCGCGACCATCATTTATTTTATGTTTCAGATTCAATTGGAGAGCTAAAAAATCTTCGCTTTCTCAATTTAATGGGAAATAATCTTGAAACTCTGAATGCCTATATTTTCAATTTAAAAAAACTGGAAGTCCTCAATTTAATGCTGAATTCTCTAAAATACATTCCACAAGAAATTGACCAATTAAAAAAATTAATCCGTTTAAATCTTTCTAATAATGAAATAGCCGAAGTTCCTTCAGAAATAAGCAAACTGAGAGACCTTCGTTTTCTTCACCTTTCATTTAATTACATCACCGTACTTCCAGAAAGTATCAATAAATGCAAGAGTCTGGAAGTTTTGGAACTAGATAACAACCAACTAAGCTATATGCCTACTTCTTTTTTTGAATTGAAAAACCTGAAATCGCTAGATTTGGGCTACAACCAATTCAATGAGTTTAATGACCAATGGACCCATTTAAAAAAATTGGAAGAGCTAAATTTAGAATACAATCAATTGCAGTATTTCCCAAAGGAACTTGGATCCCTTCAAAATTTAAAAACCCTTATTCTGAATGACAATAAGCTAAGGATACTACCCGAAGAACTCTCAGAGTTAAGCCAATTAGAACTGTTGATAGCTTCAAATAATCAATTAAAAAAAATGCCGGAGCATCTTGAAAATCTTAAAAACCTAAAAACCTTGATCTTAGTAGGAAACCCAATCGCTGCTTCGGAAAAAGAACGAATTAAAAGCTTGCTGCCAAATTGCAGTGTATATTTTTAAAAGCGTAAAGACATTCCCACAAATTATTCACTAATCATTAATCATTTACAGTACTTTTGCCGAAAATACAAACCGTGAATTACCTTTCAGTAGAAAACATCTCCAAGTCCTTTGGCATGAAGCCTTTGTTTGAAAACATCTCCTTCGGAATAAACGAAGGACAAAAAATAGGCTTCGTAGCAAAAAACGGAACTGGGAAAACCTCGCTTCTAAATATAATCGCCGGAAACGATAAAGCCGACAGCGGAAATGTTGTCTCTCGAAACGGCCTAAAAATTGCCTATTTGCCACAGGAACCAGATTTAAATCCTGCGTTAACGGTAGAGCAAACTATATTTTCTTCAGATAATCCAATTCTGAAAATAATTGAGGCATACGAGCACGCCATAGAAAATCCGGAGGAGGCTGAAACCTATCAAAAGGCTTTCGACGCCATGGACGCCCATCACGCTTGGGATTTCGAAACGCGTTACAAACAGATTCTTTTCAAACTAAAATTGGAAGATCTGCACGCAAAAGTAGCTACACTAAGCGGTGGACAGAAAAAACGTTTGGCTTTGGCCAATGCATTGCTCACCACTCCAGATTTGTTGATAATGGATGAGCCTACCAACCACTTGGATCTGGAAATGATTGAGTGGTTAGAAAATCTTTTCGCTAAAGAAAATTTCACGCTGTTTATGGTTACTCACGACCGTTACTTTTTGGAACGCGTTTGTAACGAAATTGTGGAATTGGACGAAGGAATTCTTTATAACTATAAAGGAAATTACAGCTACTACTTAGAAAAACGCGATGCTCGAATAGAAAACGAAGCTACCGAAACGGGGAAAGCGAAGCAACTCTTCAAAAAAGAATTAGACTGGATGCGCCGCCAGCCAAAAGCGCGAACTACAAAAAGTAAAAGCCGAATTGACGATTTCCACGAAATTAAGGATCGCGCCAGTAAACGCAGAAACGACCACGAAGTTCAGTTAGAATTGAATATGGAGCGCATGGGTACCAAAGTGGTGGAACTTCACAAAGTATCAAAATCTTTTGGTGATAAAGTGCTGCTGGATAAGTTTGAATATAACTTTAACCGTGGCGAACGCGTTGGGATCATTGGGAAGAACGGAACCGGAAAATCTACATTTTTAAATATTTTAACCGGTGCCTTAAAACCAGATTCTGGCAAAGTTGTGGTTGGTGAAACCGTGAGGTTTGGGTATTACACCCAAGCCGGCATTAACATTAAAGATGGCCAGAAAGTAATAGATGTTATCAAAGAATACGGCGATTATATTCCGCTGAAAAAAGGTAAAATAATATCTGCATCGCAACTTTTGGAACGTTTTCTCTTCGACCCAAAAAAGCAATACGATTTTGTTGAAAAGCTTAGTGGTGGTGAACGCAAACGACTTTATTTATGTACGGTTTTAATTAAAAATCCAAACTTTTTAATTCTCGATGAACCTACCAACGATCTCGATATTGTAACCCTAAATGTTCTGGAAAGTTTTCTATTAGACTTTCCTGGCTGTCTGCTGGTAGTGAGTCACGACCGTTACTTTATGGATAAAATTGTAGATCACCTTTTTGTTTTCAGAGGCGATTCTGAAGTAGAAGATTTCCCCGGAAACTATTCAGATTTTAGATCTTATGAAGACAGCAATATTCAGGAAAAACGCAATGCTAGTGAAGCAACTCCAAAGAATAAAAAAGATTGGAAACAAGATTCAAGCCCTGCAAAACTGAATTATAACGAGCAAAAGGAATACAACAAACTAGAAAAGGAAATAGTGAATCTTGAAAAAAACCGCGAGGAACTTCAAAATAAATTTGCAACCGAAAACTGGGATGGTGCCGAAATTGATAAGCAATCCATAAAACTTCAGGAAATTATGGATAAAATTGAAAAACAAACCGAGCGCTGGTTTGAGCTATCAGCAAAGATGGGAGAATAAGTGGTCAGTGGTGAGATTTTAAAAAAACTTTCGCCCTCTGCGCCTCTGCGGTTGAAATAGCACCGCCGAAACGCGAAGGGAGCAGAGAAAAGTTTCCTCTAGTTTGAAAAAATATTGGTGCTGCGATTTATCAATTAATTTTTTACCATTAACTTTCCCTCGTGATTCATCAGTCCAAAAGTTTTATAAAATTTGTTCGGCTTTCCAAAAACAAGCACGGGGTTCATTCGCCATTTGTGTATGATTTGGTTACAAAATGTTTTAACGACAAAACAATTTACCCTGAATACGAAATATTAAAAAAGCACCGACGAGCGCTCCGGAGTGACATTTCCATGGTGGAAATGAAGGATTACGGTCAAGGTTCCCGAGTGTTTAAAGGCAACGCCAGAAAAGTTTCTGCTGTGGTAAAAAACGCTGGAATGAAGAAGAAACGCCAAAAGTTGCTATTGCGTTTGGCGAAGTATTTTAAAAGTGAAAACATTTTGGAACTTGGAACTTCACTGGGTTTAGGAACAGTTGCACTTTCACTTTCAAATGAATTTGCCGCGATTCATACCGTGGATGGCTGCCCAAATACCTTAAACAAAGCGCAAGATTATTTTGAGAAATTCAACTTGCATAATATACAAATCCACCAGAAAATATTTAAGGATTTCCTCTCAGAAAACGTTACAGAAAAATACGATTTAATTTTTATAGACGGCGACCACAATGGCGAACGAACTTTGCAGTATTTCAATTCACTGTTAAACAATGTTCACAATAATTCAATTATTATTTTTGACGATATTTATTGGAGCAGAGATATGACGCTGGCATGGCAGAAAATAATTGCTGATGAGAATGTTACGGTAAGCATAGACACTTTTCAATGGGGAATGGTTTTTTTCAGAAAAGAGCAACCAAAACAACATTTTATTATTAGGGTTTGAGTTTAGAAGAAAAATAATTGTTTTTTGTCCTTTGTGATTTATTTGAAATTTATTTGTTTGTAACATCCCTCGTACCTTTGCGTCCTATAGCATATATTGAAAAACACCTATGAGTTTACTAATTAAAATTCGAAATATAACTAGAGATTTCCCACTTGGCAACGAAGTTGTAAAAGTCTTAAAAGGAATTGATCTGGACATTCAACGTGGCGAATATGTTGCGTTAATGGGGCCTTCCGGTTCTGGAAAATCTACATTAATGAACCTTTTAGGATGTTTAGACACGCCTACTTCGGGTAGTTATGAACTTAATGGGCACGATGTAAGCAATATGACGGATGATGAATTAGCTGAAATTCGAAACAAAGAAATAGGCTTCGTTTTTCAAACCTTCAATCTGCTCCCACGCACCACTGCGCTGGAAAATGTAGCATTACCAATGGTTTATGCAGGCGCCTCAAAAAGCGACCGCACCGAACGGGCAAAACAAGTTTTAACAGATGTTGGCTTGGCAGACCGAATGGATCATAAACCCAATCAACTCTCTGGTGGACAACGCCAACGTGTTGCCGTAGGTAGAGCATTGGTTAACAAACCCTCGATTATTCTTGCTGATGAGCCCACGGGAAATTTAGATTCTAAAACTTCAGAAGAAATAATGAATCTTTTTGGTGATATTCATAAAGCAGGAAACACCGTAATTCTAGTTACCCACGAAGAGGAAATCGCCAAAAATGCACACCGAATCATTCGTCTTCGCGATGGAATAGTAGAGAGCGATACTAGAAAATAAGTTGCAGTCGGCAGTAGCAGTTGACAGTTTTAAAGATTCGAAAAAGCTTTTCTCTTTATTCTTAGAAAAAGTTTTCGTTCTTTCCTCTTCATCTTTTATATTTGAAAAATGAATTTTGACCTTTCAAACCCCATCGTTTTAATAATTAGCGGAATTCTTCTGTTAGCCATTCTTTATTTTTGGAACAAACGTAACGCCACCAATCAGCGCCAACGAAAGAACAAAAATTTCAGAAGTAGTTATTACGAACGAAAAAAAGATCGAGAGAAGGGAAGTGGGCAGTGAGCAGTTGCAGTTGGCAGTAATTTCATTGTAATATTCCTAGGGTTATTCGTAAATTTGTTTAAAATCTTATTCCTCAAAATCACACAACGGTTATGAAAATATATACTAAAACCGGAGATGCTGGAACCACGGCACTTTTTGGCGGCACCCGCGTTCCTAAGCACAACATGCGCATTGAAAGTTACGGAACAGTAGACGAACTAAATTCGCACCTCGGTTTAATTCGCACACAAGATATAGATCCACGAAGCAAGGAAATACTAATTTCTATCCAAGACAGACTGTTTACCCTTGGCGCTATTTTAGCCACAGATCCTGCAAAAGCAACCTTGAAAAGTGGGAAGGAGCGTCTCAATATTCCGAAAATTGAAGAAAAGGATATCACGCTCTTAGAAAATGAAATGGATATAATGAACGATGCGCTACCACCAATGACGCATTTTATATTACCAGGTGGAAATTCCACCGTGTCATATTGTCACATTGCACGCACAGTTTGCCGACGTGCAGAACGAAGAGCAACGCTTTTAAATGAAAATGAGCCAATTGACGAAAAAGTACTCATGTATTTAAACCGACTATCTGACTACCTATTTGTGCTGGCACGGAAGTTGTCTAAAGATCAGAACGCGGAAGAGACACAATGGATTCCTGAAAAACTAGGATAGTTTTCTGGAAATAGAAGAAAAACAGCACTTTAGCTTAAATTACTTATTAACAACCCTGTTTGTAATCATCTGATTATCAACAAACAAAAAACGTTCTTTAAAATACAGCAGAAATAATTCGGATTTTACTTGACTTTTTGATCTAAAAAATTACTTTTGCAGAAAATTAAACCTAAGTGCTATGTACTGGACATTAGAATTAGCATCCTATTTAAGCGATGCACCCTGGCCCGCAACAAAAGATGAATTGATTGATTACGCGATCAGGACTGGTGCCCCACTAGAAGTAGTGGAAAACCTTCAGGCAATCGAAGACGAGGGAGACTCCTATGACTCTATTGAAGAGATCTGGGCAGATTATCCTACAGACGACGATTATCTCTGGAACGAGGATGAATATTAATCCCAAGATTTTGGGAAACATTTAAAAAATAATATAAAAAGTCTCTTTTAGGAGGCTTTTTTTTATTTAAAAATTATTGAAAATGAAAAACACGAATACACGATAATTGCATAATTATTCGTGTATTCGTGGTGGAAAAAAAATGGATGTCTGGTCGATCGCAGTCGAGACCTATTTTACCATCCGTAACTAAAACAAAATTGACAAAACAGTGCTGCCAAGCAACACTTCAAAATAAATTTACACATCATGGGAATATTAGATAATGTACTTAAAGTTTTTGTTGGCGATAAATCAAAAAAAGATATTGGTATTATCCAGCCGCTAGTAAATGAAGTAAAAAAACACGAAGCTGTAATCGAAAAACTTTCCCTCGATGAGCTTAGGGCAAAGACAGCTTATTTCAAAAAAGAAATAAAAGATGCCCAAAAAGTGGTGCAAGACCGAATTGATGAACTCGAAAAACTATCTGAGACTGAACAAGACATCAATAAAAAAGAAGATAATTACAACGAAATAGACAAATTAAAGGAAGAGCGCTACGAAATTGAAAAAGCGACCCTTACTAAAATACTTCCCGAAGCTTTTGCAGTAATGAAAGAAACTGCAAAGCGTTTTAAGCACAACACAACACTTACGGTTACTGCAACCGCATATGACCGCGAAATTTCCGCAGATAAAGGTTATGTAACCCTTGAAGACGAAAAAGCCATCTGGCAAAACTCTTGGGATGCCGCAGGAAAACCCATTACTTGGGATATGGTTCATTACGACGTTCAGCTTATTGGTGGGGTTGCACTTCACGAAGGAAAAGTTGCCGAAATGCATACAGGGGAAGGAAAAACTTTGGTTGCTACACTGCCAATGTATTTAAACGCCCTTGCCGGAAACGGTGTTCACCTTGTAACGGTTAACGACTATCTTGCAAGACGTGATAGCGCGTGGATGGCACCACTTTTCGAGTTTCATGGAATGACGGTAGATTGTATCGATAATCACCGCCCAAATTCTGAATCACGTAGAAAAGCTTATTTATCTGATATAACTTACGGAACCAACAACGAATTTGGTTTCGATTACCTGCGCGATAATATGGCACATTCGCCAAACGATCTTGTACAGCGCCCACACCACTACGCAATTGTGGATGAGGTGGATTCGGTTTTAATTGATGATGCACGTACGCCTCTAATTATTTCTGGACCAGTACCAGAAGGCGATCGCCACGAATTCAACGAACTTAAACCAAAAATTAACGATATAGTTGAAGTTCAGAAAAAATATTTAACCGGAGTTTTATCGGAAGCAAAAAAACTTATTAAAGAAGGCGACCATAAAGAAGGTGGTTTTCAATTACTACGTGTTTTCCGCGGTTTACCGAAAAACAAAGCCTTGATAAAATATCTTTCGGAAGAAGGTGTAAAACAAATTCTTCAGAAAACTGAAAATCATTACATGAGCGATAACAATCGCGAAATGCCGAAGGTTGATGCTGAGCTTTATTTTGTAATTGATGAGAAAAACAACCAAATAGAACTTTCTGATAAAGGGGTAGATTATCTATCTGGCGAAGGAGATCCAGAATTCTTCGTAATGCCAGAAATTGGAAACGAAATAGCCCAAATAGAAAAGCAAGGTCTTCCTACTGAAAAAGAAGTAGAATTAAAAGAAGAGCTTTTCCGTGAATTTTCTGTAAAAAGTGAACGTATTCACACAATGAATCAGCTTTTGAAAGCGTACACGCTTTTCGAAAAAGATGATCAATATGTGGTGATGGATAACAAAGTAATGATTGTAGATGAGCAAACTGGTCGTATTATGGACGGTCGCCGCTACAGTGACGGACTTCACCAAGCAATTGAAGCAAAAGAAGATGTGAAGATTGAAGCAATGACCCAAACATTTGCAACGGTTACACTTCAGAATTACTTCCGTATGTATAACAAACTTTCGGGAATGACGGGTACTGCAGTTACGGAAGCTGGCGAACTTTGGGAAATCTACAAACTGGATGTGGTTGAAATTCCAACCAACCGTCCAATTGCACGTTTCGATAGAGAAGATAAAATTTATAAAACCAAACGCGAAAAATACAATGCCGTTGGTGAAGAAGTTGTAGCGCTTTCACGAGCAGGAAGACCAGTACTTATTGGTACAACTTCTGTAGAAATTTCAGAATTACTTAGCCGTATGTTGAGTATCCGAAATATTCCACACAACGTATTGAACGCGAAACTCCACAAACGCGAGGCAGATATTGTTGCCGAAGCAGGAAAAAGCGGAATCGTAACCATAGCCACAAACATGGCGGGTCGTGGTACGGATATTAAACTAAGCGAAGAAGTTAAAAAAGCTGGCGGACTTGCAATTGTAGGTACAGAACGTCACGATTCACGACGTGTAGACAGACAGTTACGTGGTCGTAGTGGTCGTCAGGGAGATCCAGGAAGCTCACAATTTTATGTTTCTTTGGAAGACAACTTGATGCGTCTCTTCGGAAGTGATCGTATTGCCAAAATGATGGACCGTATGGGCTTGAAAGAAGGCGAAGTGATTCAGCACTCTATGATTTCGAAATCTATTGAGCGTGCGCAGAAAAAAGTAGAAGAAAACAACTTTGGTATTCGTAAAAGATTGCTTGAGTATGATGATGTTATGAATGCGCAGCGTGAAGTAGTTTACAAACGTCGCTACCACGCATTATTCGGCGATCGTCTACGCGTAGATATTGCGAATATGATTTTTGATACTTCAGAAGTAATTGCCGAGAGTAATAAAATGGCGCAGGATTACAAGAATCTTGAGTTCGAATTAATACGTTTCTTCTCCATGAGTTGCCCTATTTCTGAAAAGGAATTCGATAAAATGGACAGCACGGAAATTGCAGGAAAAATTTATAAAGCAGCGTTTATTCACTATCAAAATAAGATGGAGCGTAATGCTGAAATGGCTTTCCCAGTTATTAAAAATGTTTACGAAACTCAGAAAGACAAATACAAACGTATTCTTGTTCCTTTTACAGACGGCGTAAAAACATTGAACGTTGCTACCGATCTTGAAAAAGCGTACGAAACCAATGGAAAGCAATTGGTAAATGACTTCGAGAAAAACATCACTTTAGCAATTATTGATGATGCTTGGAAAACGCATTTACGCAAAATGGACGAATTGAAACAATCTGTTCAGCTTGCAGTTCACGAACAAAAAGATCCGTTGCTTATCTATAAGTTTGAAGCTTTTGAACTTTTTAAAGCGATGATTGAAAAAGTGAATAAAGATGTTGTTTCATTCCTGTTTAAAGGTGAATTGCCAGAGGAAAACCAACAACAAATTCAAGAAGCAAGAGAGGTAAAACGAAAAGAAAACTTAAGCGAGCAGAAAGACGAAATCCCGAATTTGGATGAACGTTCTTCACAATCTAGAGCTGCTGGAAATACACAACCTCAGCGTCAGCAGATAACGGAAACCATTACTCGCGAGCGCCCAAAGATTAACCGCAACGATAAAGTGACTATAAAAAATGTTATGAGCGGTGAAAACAAAGAGATGAAATTCAAGCAAGCAATTCCGTTGTTAGACAAAGGAGATTGGGTACTTGTGGATGAATAGAAAGTTTATATTTTAAATATTTCAACCCCTTACAGTAAAAAACCGTAAGGGGTTTTGATTTACATACCTACCTTTAACTTTATAAAATGCTATCTTTTTTATAGCTTTTTTCATAACTTAGTTCTCTGTAACAACCTTAAATTCAACGATTATGAAAAAATTATTAATTCTGTTATCAGTCGCTTCACTTTGTTTTGTATCCTGTAAAGATGAAAATAAGGAAGCTATGGAAGCCGAAACCACATTTGTAGCAGACACTACTGCTACTGAAGAACCCGAGATGATTGCGGAACCAATGGATTCCGTTGCCATGCAAAAAGCTTGGGAAGCCTATATGACGCCTGGCGAAGTTCACAAAAGAATGGCTGCCGATGAAGGCAAATGGAATGACGAACTCACTTTTTGGATGGGTCCCGATGCTCCGCCAGAAAAAGCAACTGCAACTGAAAATATAAAAATGATATTGGGCGGCCGTTATCAAGTTGGCACCACCACTGGAGAAATGATGGGCATGTCCTTTGAGGGGCGCTCGACCCTTGCTTACGACAATGCTAGCAATGAATATATTTCTACTTGGATTGACAATATGGGCACTGGTTTGGCTGTAATGCGCGGAAAATATGATGCGGCTAGTAAATCTACAACACTAACCGGCACCATGGTAGACCCCATGACGGGAAAAGAAAAGCAGATGAAACAAGTATATACATTTATAGATGACAATACCCGTAAAATGGAAATGTTTGAAATATCTGCGGGTGGTGAAGAAATTAAAAATATGGAAATCGTGATGAAGAGAGCTTAATCTCACTAATATCCATTAAAACTTAAGTCCCGAAGTAAAAAAACTTCGGGATTTTTTTACCCAAAAAAGGCTATCTTTAATAAAAATTGAAATAAAAAGAAATACTATTATACTTCAATGAAAAAACTATACATCGAATTTAAATGGGCCGTAATTTTCACAATCACGATACTTGCATGGATGCTGCTAGAGAAAACTTTAGGCTGGCACGAAGAGCAAATTGCAGACCATCAATGGCTATCCTTATTATTCGCTCCTTTTTCTATTTTGATGTATTTATTAGCGATGCGCGAAAAAAGAAGACGCGTTTACAATAAAAAAATGACTTGGTTACAAGGTTTTCTTTCAGGGGTAATGCTAAGTGTTTTTGTGGCGCTTCTTTCACCGTTAGCGCAATATATAACACATAATTATATAACTCCCGAATACTTCAATAACGTAATAGAGCACTCAGTTACAAACGATTTAATGACGCGAACCAAGGCAAATGAATATTTCAATATAAACAATTATATATGGCAATCGTTGTTTGGCGCCTTAGGTTTAGGAATTATTACAGCAGCTGTAGTTGCAATTTTTGTGCGGAAAAAATAGATTTAAAAATTTCTTAAATAAGTGCAACTGTTATTTAAAAATTTGAATCCTAAAAAATTAATTTTTATGTACCTTGGTCGCTCATAGTAGTATGTATGCGCTTTTTCTCTATTTTAATAACATTTGTATGCTTCATTACAAACATTTCTGCCCAAAGTAACAAAGATTACAATCAGATGTTGCTAGAGGCGGAAAGCATTCTGTATTCCCAACCCAAAGAGTCGATAAAAATAGCTGAACACTTAATTCAGAATTCAGACAATACACGCTTACGGATTCAGGCATATCTTCATAGTGGGGCTTCATATTATGCTATGGGCAGTTTTAATAATGCTATAAAAGCAAATATTGAAGCAAAAAAACTTGCAGAAACTACGGACGATTTAGAAATGCAGATTATTACAGGCATCTCGTCTATCCACTTGTTAAACCAATTGGGAATGAACCGTGTAGCTGAAGAATATTTACTACAAATCAATACGTTAGCTTCTAGAACAAATAATAAAATAATTGCCAATTATTTTAACGCTGGCACCGCGCTTGTAACAGCATACAATGCCATCGAAAATAACAAGCCCAACGAGGTTTTAAGCAATTTTGAAATAGCCAATACCTATTTCGAAAAAATTCCCAATCTCATACTCACAAACGAAACTACCGCTGCTATTATTGAGGCCTATCTAAAAGCTTCAACTATTGATTTGGCAGAACAATACATTCAAACCACACTTCAAAATGCAATTGGTGAACACCCCAATATTTTTTTAAGAATGGTTGCCTTAAACCAATTAGGTAAATTGTATTTTCTGAAAAAAGAATATGAAAAATCGCTTACCTCCTATCAAACTGCGTTAGAAATTTCTCAGCAACTAAGCAACAAACCCTACCAATCTAGAATCATCGAAGGACTTTCAACCACTTATTTAGCTTTAGACGAAGCTTCTCTTTTTTATTCCAATAGAACCGAAAGCGGACAAGTGGCAAATGAAGTGGAAATTGAAGAAGACAAAGCAATAAATTCTATTTACAACTACATAAACGATAACCACACCGAACGATGGGATTCCGTAAAAAAAATGTACCAACGCAATCTTTTAATTTTAAGTGGCGTTTTATCTCTCATTTTGCTTACTTGGTTAATTTTAAGATATCGATACAGCAATAGAGCGAGACAATACGAGAATTTTATCAGTTATTTTGAAAACAAGAAAAAAACGGCGGAAACAATTCCTGTAAAAGAAGTTTCAAAAAGTTTAAATATTCCAAAGGAAACGGAAGATGCAATTGTTCAAAAGCTAAAACAATTCGAAAATTCAAAACAATTTACAAAGCAAGATATGTCTCTTGCTATGTTGGCTTCGCACTTTGATACCAACACAAAATATCTTTCAGAAATAATCAATTCGCATAAAAATAAAAATTTCAATAGTTATATCAACGAGCTGCGAATAAATTATATAACCGATAAACTTAAAAACAACAGAACCTACTTACACTACAAAATCAGCTATTTGGCCGAAGAGAGTGGCTTTTCGTCGCACAGTAGTTTTGCCACCGTTTTTAAAGCGGTTACAGGAATACCTCCAACTGTATTCATAGAACTTTTAAGAACCAAAAAATCAGCTTCAAAAGCTTTTGCAGAACAGTATGAGGAAGCAGACTAAATATACATTTCTATTATTTTTGATAAGCTTTTTCCTGCTTATACACACTGCCCATGCTCAACAAGAAGTGGACAGTATTTTGGTAGAGGCCAATAAGCAGATTTATGAAAATCCTGACCTGGCAATTTCTCTTGCGCAGGAAGCGTATAATTATCCGAATGTTTTAGTTAAGAATAAAGTAAATTCATTACTAACCATCTCAACTGCTTATTCTTCAAAAAGAGATTACAATAAATCTTCAGAATATGTAGAAAAAATAAAAGAGCTTTTTCCAAAAATTAAGAATGACCGCTTGCGAATGAATATTCTAAATAGAATTGCGGGTCATTACCAAGAACTTCAGATTTATGACAAGGCAATTGAATATTTAGATGAGGCATTAATACTGATTGAAAAGTACCCGGCTCAAGATTCCGTCCAGCCATTTTTGGGGTATAATGCTACTATGCGAGGTTTTATTTACAGAGAACAAATGAACTGCGATATTGCTCTTACTTATTTCAATAAGGCAATAGAGGCTTACAAAAAGACACTACAAGAACACGTAAAAAATGCCAACTTAAGTATTTGTTATTACAACAAGGGCAATTGTTTATTATCAATGACGAAAACTGTAGAAGCAAAGGCCAGTTATTTAAGCTCCATAGCGTATGCACAAAATGCAGAAGCAAAAAGTTTAATAGCCTTTGGTAAAAAAGGCTTAGCTGAAGTATTTACTTTAGAAGGAAATTACAAAGAAGCCATTTCACTTTTAAACAATGCCACCGCTATTTCTGAAAGTGTGGGCGATCTAATTTTGAATAAAGGACTTTACGATGGATTGTCTAATAATTATCTGGCATTGCACGATTGGAACAATTACATACTTTTTCACAATAAATTTCTGGCCTTGCAACAAGAGACCAAAAATTCAGAAAGAAAAACCGTCAATCAATCATTAGTAAATCTAACCGAAATCAAAGCTAAAGAAATTGATCAGTTAGAAATGTTTTATAAACCTTTTCAGATAGGTTTATTAATTTTTATAGTTATTGCGCTTTTAATTTTACTTCGGTTAGTCTTTTCTGAGGAGAAAAAATTGAAAGAACTTCAAAAAAAGCTTAAAAATTAGGCTACAAAAGCTATTTATCTCTCCAATTTAAAAATTTTCACAAAATCAACTTAAGCGCCTAATCAACAGTGTTTTATGGTTGTTTTTCCCTTTCAAATTTCGTGAATTTTAAAAGATAGTTCCTTTTATTATAGTATTAGCTGCCATACTTTAGCGGTAACATAAATCAATAAAACTTTTCAAAATGAAAAAAACATTTTTACTTCTTTTATTCTTTTGCACTATTGGGACAGCCACAATGTTTGCCCAATTTGAGGTGAAGCCCACATTTTTTGAAACACAAGATGTTTCAAACACAGGAGTGGTTTCAGGGTACGAAAATCAAGCAGGCCCATATTCATTATGGACTCCCGAAACAAATTCATTCGAAGAAATTGGCGGTGCCGCACCTGGTTTAGGTGGAGGTGGTTCTGCAGAATTTTCTGATGACGGAAACTTCCTATCAGGAACAAGCTATGTTACTGACACAGATCCTACTGCTTGGGAAAAATTAAATGTTGGCTTTGATTATATCATCAGGGATATTGAATTTCCTGGAGGTGGTGATTTTACTGCCTTTGCAATAGGCGAATCATTAACCTATAATGGTGATGGAATTATATTGACAACTACTGATGGTGGCGATACCTGGACCGAACTTTGGTCTGGAATAGACCAAGGCTTAGAAGCTATGAGCTTTCCTTCTCAATGGACTGGCTATGTTGGTGGATGGAACCAATATTTTGCAAAAACTACTGATAGTGGTAACACTTGGACGCAACAAACTCCTATTCCAGATGCGTATATTTATACAGGAATTGAATTTAAGGATGAAATGAATGGCGTTGTTACAGCCCAAACCGATACTGGAATGGCAGTTTATACTACTAATGATGGTGGAACAACTTGGGTAGCAGGTACAGGATTGGCTGCAATTCCTTATAAATTAACTTATGTAGAAGGCGATACCTATTTCTTGGTTACTAATGCAGGTGAGATCCAAAAATCAACAGACAATGGTGCAACTTGGACTACTGTTTTTAACACTCCTGGTGGCGCCTTATTAGTTGGAATAGCTTTCAACGATGCTATGAACGGAATAGCTACAGCTGATAGTGATGTATATAGAACCACTGACGGTGGCGCAACTTGGACAGGACAAGAAGTAATTGAAGGAGTAATCTGGCGCGATGCAGCTTGGTTAGACGCAGACAATGTAGTTATAGTTGGAACTCCAGAAATTATTGCTGAATCTACTGATGGTGGTGCTACTTGGCCAATAAACAATTTAGGCACTACTACCTTTAGCGAAGCACTTTATGATATTATTTATACCCCGAACGGTACAGGTTACATCGTTGGCGCGCATGGGGTAATGTTTAGAAAACAACCAGAAAACAATACATATACTGAACAATCAATGTATAGTATTGTTAATAATGAGTGGTCAGTTATGGGAAGTTTTGGAATTAATGTTGACAGCAGTAAAAGCTCCGGATACGATATTTCTGGAGATGGCTCTACCATAGTAGGACTTTCTTATGTTGAAAAAACACCAGGAGTACCTGGAACTCCTGCTCACGCAACTGCATGGACAGCTGCAACTGGCCTAATAGATTTAGGAAGTCTTTTTGTAAGCGAAAATAGAAGCACCCGTGCTAACGCAGTTAACAATGATGGAAGCGTAATTGTAGGATGGCAAGATTTTAATGGCCCTTGGAAAGCGGCCTTATGGAAAAAAGACGTTAATGGCGAGTATCTACCAAACGTCTATTTATTAGTTGACCCAAACGGCGATCCAAATGATGAATACAACCAATTAGGTGAAGCAAAAGCAGTTTCAGCTGACGGTAACTGGGTAGCAGGTGATGGAGACTTCGCTAACAACAACGAGCCTTGGAGATGGAGCGAAGCTACAGGATATGAATCATTAGGTACTTTGTCTGCTGGTGCCTCAGGTGTTGTTACAGACATGAGCGCTGATGGTAGTAGAATAGTTGGCTTTTTTAATGTAGGACCTTGGGATCCAATGATTCCTTTCATCTGGACTGAATCAACCGGTATCGTTGAGTTTAACTCCTTTGTTACAGAAACATTGGGAATTACAATGAGTGCTAGTCCAATATGGTCTGTAACTTCAATATCTGCGAACGGAAAATACGTTGTTGGTTGGGGATACGATCCAACTATTGGCCCATGGGGCGATATTTTTACTTACAGAGTTGAAATGCCAGGAGTACCAACTAATGATGGTTGCGTAGAAGCAATTGAACTAGCTTGCGGCGATCTTGTTACAAACTCAACTATTTTTGGAACTGATTCTGGCGGAAACGCTTCACCAGATGTGTTTTATTCATACACCGGAAACGGAATTGGTGAAACCATAACACTTAATGCTTGTGGTCCTAATACTACCTTTCCTACTACCGTTAGAGTTTTTAGCGACTGTACTTTAACTACGCAAATAGCTTTTAATGATAGCTCTTGCGTAAACCAACCAGAGCTAGAATTTCAATCTGATGGAACTAGCACTTATATTATTATGATTGAAGGTTATGATGATACCAAAGCTGGTAATTTCCAATTGTTGCTTACGTGCGATGTTATGGGAGTTAATGACAACCAACTTACCGGTGTAGCTTTATATCCAAACCCTGTAACAGATGTTTTGCAAATTTCAGCTAAAACAGAAATCAACTCTGTGGAAATTTACAACATCAATGGCCAGCAATTGATGACCAAAACGCTAAATGCCGTTCACGGTGAAATCGATTTAAATTCTTTATCAACAGGTATTTATTTTGCTAGAGTTTTATCAAACAACACTGTTGGAACTTTCAAAATCATAAAAAACTAATTATTAGTTAATAGGTAATTCTTTTCATAGTTAATTTGTTTATTTAAGCCCCGCCCCCACTTATTTGGGGGCGGTGGTATTAAATAACGCTGCTCTGGATTAATGCCTTCCCTATTTCAAATTAAAAGTGGTTAAACAATGGTCAACACTCCCTAATTCTCAGTTCATTTAAAAACCCGCCTCATTTTTTGGAGCGGGTTTTCTTTTGAAATAAATACGAGAGTAAATTTTAAACCATACTTTATTTTTATTGAAGTGAAACATTGCTATAATTGGAGTTAATCGTAATGGTTTTATTAGACCCATTATTTTGATTAAACCCTTTCACCAAAACCCTATCTGCACTTTTTGATTCTTTAAGTTGAAGTGATTTTGGGTATTTTAAAGTAGATTTATTTCCTGTGAAATAAAACGAAAATGCACCCGCCGGAACTTTCACGCGTGCATCCGTATTTTCTAAACGGATGTCTAAAGTTTCAAAACTATCAGCAACCTTATCGATTCGCAAATCGCCAAACGAACCAGAAAGAAAAGCTTGGTTTGAAATATTCCCTATCCGCACATCGCTGGAATTAGCTTGCAGATTTATATTTTGAACGCTTTCAATTCTGCAATTCTCCACATACTTTACGTTTAAAACCCCTTGTTTCCAAACATTAACCGTCACCGGCGCATAAGCAGCATTGATGAGAGTTTGCCCCCCATCAATACTGTTTGCCGTAAATGGCGTATAATTTAAATTGGCTTTTACATTGTTAGCATCTGCCATTTTTAGTACCCCATGGCGAATGTTTACATCTGTTTTGGTATTCTTTGGCACACGTATAATTATAGTTCTTTTTACATTGCTACTATTAACGTTGTTACCGTTTCCTTGAATAGTTATAGATGTACCGTTAGGCGATTTTGTAACGGTTTTTGAATAATTACCGCCTTCCTTTTCTGCGTTTCTTTCCATTTCGCTAGCCCAAGCCTCCATTTTACTTCCGTATTCTTCGCCCCAAGCTTCCATGCGTTTCCCGAAGTTTTCACCCCAAGCTTCCATCTTTTTACCGTAGGCATCGCCAATGCTATCGGCCCTTTTTTCGTCCCACGAATTTTCAAAACTTTTGCCCCATTCCTCCATTCGCTTTTCAAAATTCTTTCCGAATTTTTTATCCATTTGGGCTTCAAATTTCTTCATATAACCCTTTTCATCCTTTTTAAAAGCCTCATAATCAAACTGAATATTGCCAATATTCTCAAGTAAATCTTTGGGTAGCGGTGGCACCTTTATATTTTGGATCATCGGCATAACCATATCTTCCATCAGCGGACCAATAAAATCCATTGAAGGCATATCAGTCATCGCAAAACTTTGGTTTGATACGTTGGAGTTTATACTTACTTTTTCACTATTGCCCGAAACATCCAGCTTCCAGTTTTTCATTTGTTGCTCCCTTTCACTTTCTGAAAGGTTTTCGCCCTCAATAAAAGCTTCAACTTCAACTTTATTTTTGTTCCAAGTTTCAAAAATGACGTTTGTAAAAGAAGTATTCACAGAAACTTCCACGTTATCGTTTACGTTGAAGCTCTCCACATATTTTTTTTGCGAATAGCCAAAGGCAGAAACCAGTAACAGTACGATAATGGCACTACGATTGTATAGCTTTAAATTCTTCATTATTTTGAGTTTTAAGTTCATTTAATTTGTTTTTTAGTTTGAACAGCAAATCCAAACGCAATTTCAAATTATCAATCAAGGCAGTAACGGTGGCTTCGGTGGGGCCAAAGTTGCTCAGTTCGGCATTAAGCGAATTGTATTCTCTGTCAAGTTCTGCAAGCCGCTGCATATAGCCGTCTACCACATCTTTGTTGTCTTCGGTTATTTTAAGGGAAGCCAGTTGCACGTTAATGCCAGTCATATAATATTCTTCGATTTTTTTAAGATTTGGCGAAATATCTGCCAATGTAAGTTTTGGAGCCTCGGTGTTCACCACATTTTCGGGAGTATTTTCAACTATAGAATTATTTGGGTTTTCAGAAATTACCGAACCATTTTTTGACAATTGTAGGTATCCGAAAAAGCCAACTGACAGAAAAACCACAAGTATTGCAGCTATTTTCAACCAAGGAATTGAAGCGGCTTTTTCTTTAGAAATAGTTTCTACAAACGCCTTGTCAAGTTTATCCTCAAAACGAGCCCGATGCCCCTCCCGAAGATTGACATTCTTAGGTTCATAATTTTCAAACATTTTTTTAATATCCCGTCCCATAACGCAAGTGTTTTAGTTTTTCTTTCAATTTCGTTTTCCCCCGATGTAAATATGTGCGTGAAGCATTTTCAGAAATCTGCAGTATTTCTGAAATTTCCTGATGGTCGTAACCTTCCAATAAAAACAGCTTTACCGTAAGTCTGTAATTTTCTGGCAAGGTTTCAATCGCGGCCAACACTTCCGAAATGGTAGCTTCATCAGCAATCGTCCAATCAGAACTTTCATCAACCATTGTAAAAACCTCATCGTTTAAAGATTGCAATTCCATCTTTTTACTCTTTATAGTATCAAGGCAGGTATTTATTACGATGCGTTTTAGCCAAGCTCCAAAAGTTACCTCGCCATTAAATTGACTCAGTTTTTTGAATGCTTTAATAAAGGCCTCCTGCATTGCGTCTTCCGCGGCCGCGGTGTCTCTTAAATACCTGTTGGCTATTATAAACATACCATCGCAATATTTGCCGTAAAGTGCCATTTGCGCTTTCCGGTCACAGTGTTTACATTGTTCTATTAATAGTAAATCTGACAAACTAGATGGTTTTTTGGTTGCTGTTCAATTAAAAGACGACATAAATTACAAGATGTTTCAAAATTGACTTAAATTTTTATGAAATATTTGAGAATTACGGTTTTATAATGACTCATAATTATATTAACTTTGGTGAAATTGTATAACTATGAAAAAGAATTACGCCGATTTTGATAAACTAAACCGTTTGTTAGTAGCCTGTTTCGAAGCAGAAAAACTTTACTACAACGCCGCACTCGATGCGCAAACAACGGACTTAAAACGATTTTTAAACTATATGGCCGTCGAGCGAAACCGGATGAGCCACGATATTTCAAACGAACTCCACTCGCGAGATATTGAACCTTTAAAACAAGATTCCGAAAAAGGAAATATTGATCGTACTTGGCAGGAAATAAAAGATGCTTTGGAGCATTTTGATGCGGTTGCTATTGTAAATTCTTGCATAAATCGCGACCGTAATAATATAAAAAGATACGATGAACTTCTGGAACGTAAGCAATTACCAGATAGTACACTGGAAATTCTTCAAAAACAAAAGTATCAATTAGAATGGTACATAAAGCAAGCTGCACAACAGCCAAAGAAAAGCCCTTTCGTAGCTGTAAAAAGCGAAGATTCTAATAAAGAGAATCAAGGGGGAAAAGTAATTGACCTCAAAGCAATGTAAAATAAAAAAGCCCCGATTACGGGGCTTTTTTTATTGATAAAATTCTTAACTATTCATCTAAAAGAAGATTCAAAGTTACTGTTATATTATCGCGAGTGGCACGAGAATAAGGACATACTTCGTGGGCCTCGTTTACTAACTTCTCCCCTGTTTCTACATCTACACCAGGTAAATAGCAGTCTAAGGTAGCACGCAGTTGTAAATCGCCGTCTTTAGTTTTTCCGATTTCAATATTAGCCGTTACGCTCATATCGTCACCCAATTTAATTTTTTTACTTTCTGCTACTAATTGCACAGCACTTCCAAAACAAGCTGCATATGCACTTCCAAAAAGTTGCTCTGGATTGGTGCCTTTTCCGCCATCACCGCCAAGACCTTTTGGTACAGACAGGTCCATATTAATTTTTCCGTCCTCTGATTTTACGTGGCCTTTTCTTCCGCCTTCAGCAGTGGAAGAAGCTTCATATAAGATTTTCATTTTTTTCTGAATTTTAAAATTATTAATTTTCAAGATACTACCTAAAACTCGTTTCTTAAAGAACATATTCATAAAATTGTCCTAAATTCACGCTGTGGCAGACACCAAAAAAAATACTAGCGCATTAAACGAAAAAAAAGGCGTTTCGCAACCTAACACGATAAATGAAAAGGTTGCTGAAAGGCACAAGATTTTAAAAAATAAATCTCCTTCAACTCAAGAATTGGTTTCAGCAATCTTAGCGCATAACCAAGCTTCCCTTAGTCGAGCTATTACTATTATTGAAAGCACCGCTCAAAAACATCAACAGCAGGCAAAGGACATTATTGAACAATGTTTGCCGCACGCCAATCGCTCGGTACGCATTGGTATTACAGGAGTTCCGGGAGTAGGCAAAAGCACATTTATTGAAAGCTTCGGAAAATTTTTAGTTGCTCAAGGGAAAAAAGTCGCAGTGCTAACGGTAGATCCTAGTAGCAGCATTAGCAGAGGCAGCATTCTTGGTGATAAAACTAGAATGGAAGAACTTGTTAAAGAACCCAATGCATTTATACGTCCCTCGGCTAGTGGCGATACTTTGGGTGGAGTGGCACGAAAAACCCGAGAATCAATTATACTATGCGAAGCTACAGGTTTTGATGTAATCTTGATTGAAACTGTTGGTGTTGGTCAAAGTGAAACTGCGGTACATTCCATGACCGATTTCTTTCTATTGCTAAAACTTGCTGGTGCGGGCGATGAGTTGCAAGGTATAAAACGCGGCATTATGGAAATGGCAGACTCCATCGTAATCAACAAAGCAGATGGCGACAACTTGAAGGCTGCAAGAATGGCTAAAACCGAGTTTAACCGTGCATTGCACCTCTATCCCGCAAAGGAGAATGGTTGGGCACCAAAAACGCTTCTTTGTAGTGCATTAAAAAATGAAGGTATTTCTGAAATATGGGAAGTTGTTTCAAATTATTTTGAAACGGTAAAGAGCAACAGCTATTTTCAGCATAAAAGAAAAGAGCAAAACAAATTCTGGCTAATGCAAACCGTAGAAAGTAGATTGAAAAGTGAGTTCTACGCAAATCCTGAAGTAAAAATAGAGCTTGAAAAACAGTTAAAAGCCTTGGACGAAAATAGAACCACTCCTTTTGAAGCTGCAGAGAAATTACTTTCTATTAAAAATTAAAACAGTTTATTTCTTATTTAACTGCTTCATAATATCTTCCATCATTTCCACTTGTACTTGCTGAATGTTTAGTAATTCCTGTTGCTGGTGTATAATTAAATGGTCCAGTTTTTCGTGAAGCATGCGTATTTCCAACTCAGATTTTAAATTAATCATATAATCTTGTTTGGATCGCTCGCGGTCTTTTTCCTCTTGCCGGTTTTGACTCATCATAATTACTGGAGCCTGCAATGCTGCCAAGCATGAAAGAATTAAATTCAGTAGAATAAATGGATACGGATCAAAAGGTTTGCTCGCTAAAAAAATTATATTAATACACATCCAGACTAGGATGAAAACCCCAAACATGATTATAAATCTCCAACTGCCACCAAAACTTGCAATCTTATCTGCCAATCGTTGTCCGTAAGTAAATTTAACTAACGCTTCATCTAAAATAATTTTTGAAGAAAGTGTTTCCTGATTTTGGATGGTTTCCAAAACATCCTTTTCAAGTTCACCCAATTCACCCACTTCATTGAGTAAATATTCTGAAATGTATTTTTGTCGGTATTGATTTAATTCTGAAATAGAAACGTGACTGTTATGGTTAAAAGAAGGATGCTCCTTTTTTATCAAATCGAAAATAGCTTTTCGAATAGTCTTGGCATGCATTTTTTCGGTTTCGGGAAATTCTTTACCAGAAATGCTGCTTACGAATGTTTTCATTATTTATCATTTAAGTTAATGCCCGCTCCCTTTGTAGTTTCACTGTTGCATAAATAATGAGAATTATCAATACAGCGAAAAGTACAGCAGACGAGCCAATTGTACCCAAATCAAAACCACCTTTATCTGCAGATTTGGTGAGTAAATCTCCAAAGGTAGCGCCAAAAGGTCTCGTTAATACAAAAGCTATCCAAAACAAAATTATATGCGAGATTTTAGTGAAATAATACAGAAGCGCAGTGGCAAGTATAAGCAGACCAATCAATAATGCGCCTCCGCCAAAACCTAGCCCCGAGTCATCTGCCAAATAATCGCCAAGTGCCGTTCCCAAAGTGTTTGAGATTAAAATGGTAATCCAATAAAACATTTCTGGCCTAAAGTTTTTAATATCTGTTACCGAAAGTGAGCCTTCACTTTTATACCAAATAAAAAGCATTGAAATTAGCATTATGCTTAAAATCAGCGCGCCCGTGGCATAGCCTAAGCCCAAAGTGCGATCCATAAAATCAGACATCGTTGTGCCAGCAGTACTTGTGGCGAGAATAACTAACCAATACAAAATAGGAATGTATTTTATTGCATTCAACTGCGCTACTAACGTAACTATAAAAGCAGCAATCAAAATTATGGAACTAAGCCCGTAACCAATATTGAAGGTCATCGATAACATGTCGCCAGCGGTTTCTCCCAAAGTGGTTGCGCAAATTTTCATAATCCAAAATATAAGCGTCACTTCTGCTACTTTTTTCATCTTGCTATTTTTTTACACAAACCTTCAAATTCTTCGGGTGAATTTTAATTTCAAATTTTGATTCTTTAGGAACAAAAAAACCACCATCTTTTTGGGCCTTTAATATTGAATTGTCCAGACTTTTAATCTGTAATGAAGTAACTTGTTTAAATCGTACTTCTTTCAACCAATGATGTTTTTTGAAAAGAAATAGCATTGTAAAAAGAAGAAGTTTAAAATTTGAAAGTTTGGGTACAATGACTAAATCTAACAAACCATCCTGCAATGAAGCTCGCGGTGTTAAACTCATTTTATAACCCATTTCGTTTGAGTTTGAAACGAAAAGTAGAAAGGGTGAAATCAATTCGGTAGTACCGTTGTATTTCAGTTCCACTATATTTTTATAGTGATAATTTTTCAGCGTTCGCAGTGTTGATTGCACATAACTAAAAAGTCTACGGGTGGTCTTTTCTTCAAAATCTGAAATTACGTGGGCATCAAAGCCGATTCCTGTATTACTGAAAAAAGACACGCCGTTAATTGTGCCCGTATCGATTGTAATTACCTTTTGATTCTTTATAATAGAAAGCGCTTTTTTAATGTTTCGCGGAATTCTTAAATTAGAAGCCAATCCATTTCCCGAACCCATTGGCATAATTGCCAAAATAGCAGCACTATTCACCAAACAAGATGCAACTTCGTTTATCGTTCCATCGCCACCGCAAGCCACAATTATTTCTGCGCCTTCATTAATTGAACTATTTGTTAAAACAGTCGCATGCCCAATAAAGGCGGTTTTTTTTATAACAATTGTGTATTCATTCTTTGGGAAAAATGTCTCAACCAATGCAATTGGAAGTTTGTTGCTCCCTTTTCCCGCTATAGGATTTATTATAAAATGTATGTTAGTTTTCAATTCCCAAAGTGCTTAATTTCAATCCCTCATTTCTGAATAAATAATCTGCGGTTTCATAATTTGAAATAATATCATTCAAAAACTCACTATTATCATTCATTGGTAATAGCTCATTCGATTCCCGATTCCAACGGTAAAAATTTGACACCTTTTGATCGCCTAAAATCATAATGCTTCCATCCTTTTTCAAAAGACCAAGTTTCCTGTAAGTGCCAACAAAAGCTCGCTCTTCTTCAGGTTTCATATTGAAAATATTGGTGCCGAATAGATTGGTTTCATACTTCCAATTAAGCAGTGAAAACAAGGTTGGGAATATGTCTATCTGCGAAGCCATTTTATCTATTTTTTCAGCAGGAACATTGGGAACATTCAGCATTAATCCGGGAATATGATAATTTTTTACATCAAGTTCCTGCCGTCCAGCACTGGATGCACAGTGGTCTGCCATAATTATGATGACCGTGTTTTTATACCAATCTTTTTTCTGGGCTTTCCTTAAAAATTCACCAATTGCATAATCGGTATATTTTACGGCGCCACTTCTTCCCGTACCAGAAGGAATATCTATTTTTCCTTCAGGATATGTGTATGGGCGGTGGTTACTGGTAGTCATTACAAAATCGAAAAATGGCTTTCCGGCGCTGTGAGCCTCATCAGCTACTTTCATTACTTTATCGTAAATATCGCCGTCAGCAATTCCCCAAGCATTTTCGAAGCTTACTTCGTCATCTTCAATATTGGTTCGAGTAGTTGTTATGCTGGCATCCAGTAAAAAACCACGGCCACGATCCACAATATTAAAACCATTGCCTCCAAAATAACTATTCATATTATCGAAATATCCGTCGCCGCCATAAAAGAAATTTCGCTCGTATCCCTTTTGTTTAAAAACTTCGCCAATGGTAAAAAGTTGCTGGTTATTTTCGCGCTTTACTATACTGCGACCGGGTGTTGGCGGAATGGAAAGTGTTATAGCTTCCATACCCCGAACGGTGCGAGTTCCAGTTGCAAAAAGATTTGTAAAAAACAAACTACGGTTCGCCAAAGAATCCAGTGTTGGCGTTATATTTTCCGTATTGCCAAAAGATCCTAAAAAATTAGCACTCAAGCTTTCCACACAAATAAAAATTACGTTTGGCCTTTGTTCCGGCAATGAATCCTTATTCGAAATAGTTCTGTAAATCAAATCCTTTTCGGGAAATAACAAACTATCGCCGCGTTTTTCAAATTCGTTTTTCACTTTAGAAAAAGCCTCGTTTACGGGAAGGGTTTTGTAGAAATCTGTATAGGAGAGTTCGTTATTTTGAAAAGCTGCAAAAAAGGAGTAGATACCCGTCTTCGCAATTTCGTTATTATAACGATTTTTAAACTGCTCCGCATCTTTGTTTTTCACTAGTAAAACGAAGATTACAACCGTACTAAAAACAAGCAGGGTTGGAAATATCTTTTCCTTAAAAGTACTTTCACTTTTAAATGTTTTCTGAAAAATGCCTTTTCGCTTCGTAATAAAAAGTAGCGCCGCAGTAAAGAGCAAAATCCCACTAATCAGTAAAGGGATTGGGTACGATTCGTTTATGTTTTTAACTACTTCATAGGTGTAAATTAGATAATCTACCGCGATAAAGTTGAATCGGTTTTTGAATTCTTCCCAAAAAGTAATTTCAGCAAAAAAGGAAAATAAAAAGATAACTATCCCAAGTGAATAGCCAAACCACGTCGCGATCCTATCAAAAAAAGATCCGTACCAACGTGTTGGTATTAACAGCAAATACAGTGCATACGGAAGTGCAAAAAACGAAACCGTCCCTACATCAAATAATAGGCCTACAATAAAAGTATTTGCTAGTTTAAAAAACGAAGTATCTACTTCTTGAAAGACCCAAAGCACAAAAATAATTCGAACTAGAGTCGATAAAATGATAAATGTTTTTACGAAATAAAAAAGCAGTTTAAACCGCTGTGGGAAAAGTTTAGACACGAAAATTGAATTAGAGTACGAAGTTAGACTCTAATCGGATAATACAATGTTTACAATGCTTTGTTGATGTCCTGTATGCTTATTGTGGACATATTAGGAAACTATTTTAAGAGTTTTCGATACTCTGTAGGCGTAACGCCTTTATGCTTTTTAAAAGTTGCATAAAAACTAGATTTTGAACTAAAACCAACTTCATTAGCAATTCCCAATAATGAGTATTTAGAATATTTGGCATCATTTTGTTTTTCTAAAAAAGCTTCAATTCGATACCCATTTACAAAATCTTGAAAGTTAGTATTCATATGGGTATTCAGAATTTCTGAAATATATTGTTTGGGAATTTTCAGTTTTTGTGCTAACAAAGTCAACGAGAGTTTATTATCCATAAAACCTTCTTCTTCCTCCATAAAAACAATAATTTTCTTTGAATAATCTTCAATTAAATTCTCTTTGAGACCAGAGGTTTGGTATTTTTTTATTTCAGAAAAAGGAACAATCTCTGATGGAGCCACAACCAGTTTCCAAGCCATAAAGTAAAAGAGAAATGCAATTACAATAAGCGTTGAAGCACTGTTTTCTGGGTCGCTAAAGTAAGGTATCTGCCCAATGGCAAACCACCCTAAAATTTCATTCACCAACGCCAAACTCATAATAATTGCTAATGGAAGAATAAAAAAGGCCATCCATTTTTTTCTATCCGACTTTATGATAATCCGAGTGGTAAAAAGCAGATAACATAAAAAGCTTAATTCTACCAGTAGTTCCAAAATTTCAATAAAAATTACATCTTCTGCTACATAATATTTTTCATAAAATTCAATGATAAAATATAGCAGGTTTGGCAGAAAATAAACAAGATGTTTAAGTTTAAAGGTTTCACTTCGAGAAACAAAATACATTACAAACAGTAAGAGAAAGGTTATAAATAAAGAGGAATCAAAGAAAAACCAATCTAAATTCTCTACAAAGAAACCATTATCATCATCGCCAATAACGTAAAATAAAATAGAAGCAATACTCCCTATAAACAACCAAAATGTAGGCTTTTGATATTTTTCCCTGTTGGCCAAAAGTGCCACAATTAGAAAAACTCCTTGCAAAATGGTTATGATTTGGAGTATTTTAAGCATTACAAGGTTTTAAAAAAAATGAAGTCTGAAGTTAAAAATTATTTTTAAACCATTCCGTCTGCGCTAGCAAACCCTCTTTTAAAGAAGTCTGCGGATTGTAATTCAACAATTTTCTTGCTTTGTCAATATTTGCTTTGGTTCGCGACTGATCGCCAGCGCGGGGGGGATACTTTTCAGTGTCTATTTTCGTATTGAGTATTTCTTCGACTGTTGCAATTCCGTGTGCGGTGGTACTTTCAGTTTCGGTACCGAGATTGAAAATTTCGCCATTGCAAATCTTTTCTTTTCCAAAAACACTTACAATTCCGTCCACAATATCCTGCACATACGTAAAACTGCGCAAGTGTTTTTCACTGCCTTCAAAGAGTGGAAATTTCTTATTATTTAAACCACAATCTATTAAACGAGTATAAAGTTTATCGGGTCTTTCGCGTGGGCCGTAAACCGAGAAAAGCCTAAACGAAGTTGTTTCCAGCTTATTTTCTCTGCTTTTTGCCAGAACCAATTGCTCTGCTGCAAGTTTGGTAACACCATACCACGAAGCAGGTTTAGGCGCAACGGTTTCTGGAAAAGTTGCTTCCAATCCATAAATTGATGAAGTGGCAATATTTACAAAAAAGGGGTTTTTCGGAAGCTTCTCAGCAAACTCCAACAGTCGTTGTGTTGCCAAAATATTATTACTGAAATAATCCTGAAACGTGGAAGCATCTGAAATACCTGGGTGCGCAGCAAAGTGGAAAATATAATCCAAATCCGTTGGAAGGTTTGCTTTTAGATCGTCCGTTCTTAAATCAAGATTTAGAATTTCAACACCTTTTGCTGTAAGTGCTTCAGCATTCAATTTCTTTAAAGAAAGATCGTAATAAGGCGAAAAATTATCTACCCCAACCACGTCGTGCCCCATTGATTTCATCCTCTCCGCAGTATGCGATCCTATAAATCCGGCAGCTCCGGTAACCAATATTTTCATTCTTTCATTTTTTGAATCAAGACTGAAGGGAATCAAGAACCAAAAACGGCAACAGATTTAAATTCGAAATCCGTCCTGTTTCGCTTTGGTATTGTATCCTACTCCAATTTCAACTGCAAAATAACATCTTTTTTAACGTTCTGCTGTATTCTACAAAAAAGAAATACTTTTGCACAAAGCTTTTCAAAAAAACTAAATGTACGAGTTTACCATAATTGTACCCGTTTACAACGAAGAAGAAAACCTACAGCGGGTAGAAAAAGAATTATTAGCCTACACCAAAATTGCCACAAAGAAAACTTCAATTCTTTTTGTAAACGATGGTTCTAAAGACAATAGCCAAACGTTGATTGAGGATATTTGCAAACGCAATGAAGATTTTCAATATATTTCTTTCAAAGAAAACCGAGGGTTAAGCGCCGCGATTAAAGCGGGTTTTGACCATGTTGAAAGTCCGTTGGTTGGTTATATAGATAGCGATTTGCAAACCGCGCCCGAAGATTTTAATTTATTGCTGCAACACATTGGCGATTATGATTTGGTTACTGGCGTTCGTGCAAATAGGAAAGACAAATTCGTAAAAAATATGTCGTCCACAATTGCAAATGGCATCCGTCGCGCATTTACCCACGACGGAATGGACGATACTGGCTGCCCATTAAAAGTAATTAGAACCGAAAACGCCAAGCGAATCCCTATGTTTAAAGGCTTGCACCGTTTTTTACCGGCAATGATTTTATTGCAAAATGGTAAAATTGTTCAGATACCCGTGCAGCATTTTCCGCGAATGGCGGGCACAGCAAAATTCGGACTATGGAACAGATTACTTGGTCCTTTAATGGACTGCTTCGCTTACCTTTGGATGAAGAAAAAATACATCAATTACGAGATTAAGAGCAAAGGATGAGCAATTGGATTGTGTACAGCATTGGTTTTTTGGCGCAAATCCTCTTTAGCGGAAGGCTTTTTGTGCAATGGATTCTTTCCGAAAAAAACAAACGTGTTATTACGCCGTCAACATTTTGGAAACTGAGTTTAATCGCTTCCTTTTTACTTTTCGTTTATGGACATTTACGCGACGATTTTGCCATTATGCTCGGGCAAGCACTGACGTATTATATCTATATTCGAAATTTACAATTACAGGGCGAATGGCAAAAATCGCCAAAATGGCTACAGATTTTTCTATACGTATTCCCAGTGTTTGTAGTGCTTTACGCATACAATAACGGCGAATACGATATCGATAAACTTTTTAATAACGACGACATTCCATTCTGGTTATTACTTTTGGGCATCGTTTCGCAAGTAATTTTTACGTTGCGGTTTGTATATCAATGGATCGTTTCCGAAAAAACAAAAACCTCGCAATTGCCGCTCGGCTTTTGGCGAATGAGTGTTTTGGGCGCTTCCCTAATTTTAACCTACGGAATTTTTAGACAAGATCCCGTGCTATTGGTTGGTCACGCAGCCGGACTTATTATTTACGTCAGAAATATTTTCATTTGGAAAAAACAAGTGCGTTATGAAATGCCCATTAAAGATTATGAACCAACCGAAAATGAATAACTTGGGCATTCCATCTTCCTATTTATCAAATATTTAATACAGATGAAAATTGAAAAAAACTATTTACTGCTTTTATTACTCACTTGCGCAGCTATCTTTTTTGTGAATTTAGACGCACTGCCAGTAAATATTATGGAAGCGCGCAACTTTATTACCGCCCGCGAAATGCTAAACGACGGCAACTGGCTGCTTACCACAATTAATGGCGAACCGCGCTACCAAAAACCACCGCTTCCCACTTGGTTAACGGCTTTTTCCGCAGCTATTTTTAGTCTAAAAACAATTTGGGCATTGCGACTTCCGGCTGCTATAATGACTTTGATTTTGGTTTTGTTCTCTTTCAAATTTGCACAAAAACTTACTTCTGAAAAACTTTATGCTTTTATCAGCTCGCTGATTATGGCTACCTCTTTTTACATCGTTGCTTCTGCACGCGATGGACAGTGGGATATTTATACGCACGGTTTTATGGTGGGATGTATCTATCTACTTTATTTATTTTTCACGGAAGAAACCCACAAATACCGAAACGCGATTTTAGCTGCCCTTTTCTTCGGCTGCTCGTTTTTAAGCAAGGGACCGGTTTCATTTTATGGTTTGCTCCTGCCCTTCTTAATTGCCTTCGGAATTGTTTACAAATACAAAAACTTTAAAGCGCGCTGGTTGCCGTTGCTTGCATTTTTAGCAGTCGCATTTGTAGTTTCAAGCTGGTGGCATTGGTACACGCTTAATTTTGATCCTGCGGCAGTAGAGATTACCAAAAAAGAAACCACCAATTGGATTAGCTACGAAACAAAACCATTTTATTATTACTGGAGCTTTTTCACCCAAAGCGGCATTTGGACCATCCCCGCGTTTATAGCTTTGTTGTATCCATATTTAAAAAACAGAGTTTTCAATAAAAAAGCGTATCGCTTCACCTTTCTTTGGACGATGATTTCCGTGATTTTACTTTCCTTAATTCCTGAGAAAAAATCGCGCTACTTATTACCAGTTTTAATTCCGATGGCACTGAATACGGGGTTTTATATTGAATATCTCTTCCGAAGATTTAAAGAGTTAAAAGATAAACGCGAAACTATTCCCGTCTATTTTAACTTTGGGCTGATTGCTTTAATTGGCATTGCATTTCCAATAGGAGGATACATATTTTTGAAGGACGGCCTTGCTGGAAATTGGCTTTGGTTTGTACTGCTTTCCATCGCGTTATTTATAATTGCAATATTTATTGTTCGAAATCTTTTCCGAAGAAAAATTGCAACTGTTTTTTATTTAACCATTGCTTTTATTGTAAGCGTAATTTGGTTCGGACTTCCATTGAGCAACGCTATAACCATAAATCCAGATTACAAACCGTTTTCAGAATTGCACAATTTTGAAGAAAAAGAGAATCTAAAAGTGTATGAATTTTCAGGAATGACACCCGAACTTATTTGGGATTATGGCGAAAAGATGCAAATGTTAAATATAGATGGAGAATTTATAACGCCCACAGAAAACCGATTTGGTGTGTTGGTTTCTGAAGAAAGTTTAGAGCATTTCGCACAAACATATCCAGATTTTAAAAGAGAACACATAGTGCGTTACGATATGAATCCGAAGGGTCCGGACAGCCGAACGCATAAAACAAGATTGTACAGAGAGTTGTTTATTGTTACGAAGGAGTAACTGAATTGTCTCCCCGAGCGCAGTCGAGAGGTTTTTAGTGTAAGTAAATTTACCTGGAATAGAAGTTCTCGACTGCGCTCGAACGGACATTTGATTCCAAACCTGACAGGTTTTAAAAACCTGTCAGGTTTATGAGAAAAGTTAAGCTTTTTGAGTTTTAAACTTCTTCTGCCCCCATCGTTGAAGCAGATAAAATAACCAGCCTGTTAATCCGCCAAAAGCCATTCCGCTAATTACATCTAGCGGGTAGTGGACGCCTAAATAGATTCGGCTGTAGCCAGTAATTACTGCCCAAACCAGCAATAAAAACGGTAAGTATTTATACCATTTCTGAAGACTCAATCCAAGAAAAACAGCTGCAGCCATCGAGCTTGCCGCATGTGCTGAAAAATATCCATACCTACCACAACCATCTGCCACAAATCGCATAAGTGGTTGTAATTCTTCAACTTTGCAAGGTCTTGGACGCATAATTCCGTATTTAAAAAGACTTGCTATTTGGTCTGTAGCCGTAATCATTAATGCAACGGAAACCATAATAACCAAAGTTCCTTTTATACCGTAATGTCTATAAACTAAATAAAGCATAAAGGCATACAACGGAATAGACGACCACTTTTCGGTTACAAATAGCCAGAATCCGTCCCAAGATGTATTTCCTAAACCATTTAAAAAGAGAAAAAATTCGGTATCGTATTTTAAAAGTTCGTCGAGCATTATTCTGTAATTCTATAAATTCAGTGCAGTTTTCACCACGAAAGCACGAATGTTTTAATTTAATAATTCGTGGTTATATAAATTAATCCTCGTCGTAAAGTGCAATCTCACGATCGTAAAAATCGTTGGCACCCTGAATTAATCCTTCGGCTTCTGCCTCCAATTCTTTTTGGTCTTCTTTATCAAAATCTTCCAACCATTCCACTTCATCGTCTTCAAGATTAATTATGAAACGAGGAAATTCAGTATGTATTACGAAAATCGCAGTGGGATATTCGCTATTGTCGCCTAATAAATATTTTGGGAAATCCATTGTTTGAGGTAGTTTAGTATTATTTGTAAACGTTAATTGGTGCTTCGCCTCCGCTCAGCAACCTTTTTTATTATAAAATTTCATGCACTCATCATCCAGCACCCTGCCTAATCAATTTCTTGGAAAGATAATTAAATCTGATGAATAACATAATTCCACTGGCCGTTAGTCCTGCGAACAATCCAATCCAGATTCCCATACTTTCTAATGAAGTATGCATACTTAAGTAATATGAAACAGGAAAACCGATAATCCAATAGGCTATAAACGTAAGCACAGTTGGTATTTTTACATCTTGCATTCCGCGTAATGCGCCAAGCGCAACCACTTGCAAAGCATCAGTAAATTGGAAGATAGCTGCAATAATCAATAATTGTGACGCTAAGATTACAACTTCGTTGTTATCTGCAAATAGTGCTAAATTGTCGTAATCGAGGAATATTTTCGGTAAAGAGTCTTTAAATATTATAAATCCGGCTACAAATACTAACGATAAAAGCCCCGTAAGTAAAACGATTGAAATTGCAACACGACGCAAAGCTAGAAAGTTTTTCAATCCTTTTTGATTGCCCACCCGTATCATAGCTGCCACGCTAAAACCCATCGCAACCATAAAAGTCATTGAAGATAGATTCAGTGCAATCTGGTTTGCGGCTTGTTCATTTTTTCCCAGAATTCCAGAAAGCCAAACTGCCGAAGTGAAAATTCCCACTTCAAAAAACATTTGCATAGCAGAAGGAAATCCGAGGTTCAACAACTTTTTCAGCATTGCTTTGCTTAATGTGAAAATTTTAATTTCGGTAACAAAATAGCGCGACTTTTCTTTTCGGCTCAACAAATACCAAAGATAACCTACCATTACAACTCGCGAAACCAGCGTTCCAATTGCTGCGCCAACTACGCCCATTTCTGGTGCGCCGAACTTTCCAAAGATGAACATATAATTCAGCAATACGTTTACCAAATTGGCTATAATAGTTGCATACATCGGGAAGCGCGTCATAGACATACCGTCGCTAAACTGCTTAAAACCTTGAAAAATAATTAACGGAACTAAGGATGCCGCAACCAGCGTTAAATATGGCATCGCCAAATCCACTACTTCTGGCGGTTGGCTCATTACGTACATTAATGGTTTGGCAAACATTACCATTGCAAAAAGCACCAAGCCAAGCATAATGCACAAAAACAACCCGTGTTTAAAAGTAGACTTTCCTTTTTCGAGATTGCCTTCACCATCGGCTTCGGCTACTAAAGGCGTGATTGCAGTAGAAAATCCAATCCCAATACTCATCGCCACAAACATAAAACTGTTTCCTAAGGAAACGGCGGCAAGCTCGGCACTACCAAGTTGCCCAACCATAATATTATCGACCAACGCCACCACTTGATGACCCAGCATTCCTAAAATTACAGGGGTCGCCAACTTGATGTTGAATTTAAATTCTTTAGTGTAATCTGAAAGCGCCAATGTCTAAAAATTTTGCGCAAAGATAGTTGTTGTGATTTTTAGAATAGCTTTGTATTTCAATAATTCTGAATTTTGAATTCAGAATTCAGAATTAAAAAAATGGCCAGACCTCAACCAAAATCCATTACCGAAAAAGAAAAGAAAACCAGTGTCAAGGATTCTTTTAAGGCCCTAAAAACCATTCCACGGTTTTTTAAGGAAATATTTCGCAGCAGTCCGAGGTTGTTTTTCGCAAACACATTTAGCCGGCTAATAAACGCTTTCACCCCCGTGGTTATCCTTTGGGTGGGGAAACTGATTATTGACGAAATAATCCTGCAAGTTTCCCTCGAAGACAAAGATTTTACGCTGCTTTGGAATTTAGTAATCATCGAATTCTGCGTGGCGGTGCTTTCAGATTTGTTGGGGAGATTTATAAACCTTACCGACGGACTTTTGGGCGATTTATACTCCAATATGTCTTCCGAAAAAATAATTCGCAAAACTGCCGAGCTCACCATTTCGCAACTGGAAGACCCAGAGTTTTACGACAAACTGGAACGCGCCCGAACCCAAACCAACAGCCGCGTAGATTTAATGACCAATGCGCTGGGGCAGGCCGAAAGCCTGATTTCAATGATTTCACTTATTGCGGGATTGGTTTATTTTGAACCTATTTTAATACTGATTTTAATCCTCAGTATTATTCCATCGTTTATAAATGAAGCGAAATTTAGCAGCACCCGTTATTCGTTAGCACGCAGTTGGACGGCTGAACGTCGCGAATTGGATTACCTGCGCTTCATCGGCGCCAACAACCAAACTGCAAAAGAAATTAAGCTTTTCGGCTTAACAGATTTTATCGCGGAACGGTTTAAAAACCTATCAAACGACTATTACCTCATTAACAAAAAACTGTCGCTTAAGCAAAGTCTGTACGGTTCTATGTTTAACGTTTTGGGGGTGGTTAGCTATTACGGCGCCTACGTTTATATAATTATGCGCGTGTTGGTGGGCGCTATTAGTATTGGGGAACTCACCTTTCTTTCAGGCTCGTTTAACAGGCTGCGAAACAATCTGCAGGGCTTCTTTTCGCGCTTTACCCGTATTGCCGAAAGTGCGCTTTACCTTCAGGATTATTTCGACTTTATAGATTTAACCATCGAGCAGACTGCAGAAGCAAAAACCCCAATGCCCAAAACCATCACCCAAGGATTCACAGTAAATAATCTACACTTTGCCTACCCAGGTAGTAAAACCGATGTTTTAAAAGGCGTAACATTCTCAATGAAAGCTGGTGAAAAAATGGCTTTCGTGGGCCAAAATGGCGCAGGAAAAACCACGCTTATAAAACTCTTCCTCCGTTTTTACGAACCCACACAAGGCGAAATACTTTTGGATGGCATCAACATAAATAAGTTTGATGTGGATGCGTACCGAAAACGTTTCGGCGTAATTTTTCAAGACTTTTTTAAATATGAATTTACCCTGCGCGAAAACATAGCGGTGGGTAATATTTCTGAAATTGATAACGATGAAGTAATAGGCTACGCCGCCAGTAAAAGTCTCGCCGAACAAGTAGTGACAGAAATGGCCGATGGCCTAGAACAACGCTTGGGAAGACGTTTTTACAAAGGCCAAGAACTAAGTGGCGGACAATGGCAAAAAGTGGCTCTCGCCCGCGCCTATATGAAAGACGCCAATGTTATGGTGCTGGACGAACCCACCAGCGCGCTGGATGCCCAAGCGGAGTACGATGTTTTTGAACGTTTTATTGCGCTCACCAAAGGTAAGACCAGCATTATTATTAGTCACCGCTTTAGCACCGTGCGCATGGCAGACCGTATTTTGGTATTGCAAAACGGACAAGTATTAGAGCTTGGCACCCACGAAGAGTTAATGGCGCACCCAAAATTGTACTCGGAGTTGTTTAAGTTGCAGGCGGCGGGGTATCAGTAGGGGTGAAAGAATAACAATTTACTTCTTAATAAAAATTTATCGCCACTTTAATTTCTAATAATTAGATTAAACTGAGGTTTAATACACTTCAACTTGTGCTATTAACATTATATATTATACTTTAGTTAGAATTTTAACTAATACATTACTATATGCAAAAAAATCTAACTGATGAAATCTACTCATTACGTAGTTCATTTTCTGTTATTGGCTTAACTGGAAGATCAGGAGCAGGAGTATCCGAAGTGGCTCATATATTATCTAATAATTTCTCTGAAATTTCTAATATCCAACCTTTCAAAACTGATGATATAAATAATACAAAACGCAAGTATAATATTTCCTACAAATTTGCGGAAGCTAATTGGAAGGTATATAAAACTATAAGTTATAAGGAGGTTTTATTACTTCATATTTTAAGAAGTAATCTTGAAGAGTTTTACCTTACGCTCAAAAATTGTAAATATGATATAGTTGAGATAAATAACATAAAACATTTATTTGAGAATTCTCAAAAAATTATTGACAGAGTAAAATCAATTCCTTCCTTAGATGAAAATCTAAAAGATAAAAAACAGTTAAAAAAACTTTCAAGTTTATATTTTAATACTGATTATAAGGAATTATCTGATAATTTTAATGATATACTGAGAAGTAATAATGAATTTATTAGACGAATAAAACTTTTTTCCCAAATTGCGAATAATATTAGAAAAACTGGAAATTGTTATGGTAATCCAGGGAGCAAGGAAGTTAATGTTTTTACGATTGCAGAAACAATTAATAGGGTTATTAAAGGGTCAGAAAAAAGAAATTGCCATATTGTGATTGATTCATTAAGAAACTCTTTAGAAATTATGTTCTTTAAAGAAAGGTATTCTGCATTCTATATGATAGCAGTAAATTCAACACATTGTGAGAATTTTTTAATGAGAAGATATAATGATTCCTCTACAGTTAAACAAATTCTAGAAATTGATAATATTGAATATAAGGGAAAAGGAGTTTCAGAAGGTAAATTCTACCTTCAAGACGTTCAAAACTGTATACAGAAAAGTGATATTTATTTTAATAATAATCCACCATTAGAAGACTTAAAAAGGGATTTGAATGAAGAAAATATAATAAGAAAATCGAAGTACTATCTTGTTGGTCAAATTATTAGATATGTAGGACTAATTTTACATCCTGGCTTAATTACTCCTTCCGCACAAGAACGATGTATGCAAATAGCATATGTAGCAAAAAGTAATTCTGGATGCATTTCAAGACAGGTTGGCGCGGTAATTACCGATCAGGAATTTTCAGTTAAGTCGATTGGCTGGAATGATGTTCCAAAGAATGTAACACCTTGCCTTTTTAGAAATATTCATGATTTAAAGAATAGTGAAGATATTGAAGCATATAGTCCATACGAAAGAGATGAAAATCAAGATTTTAACCCTAAATTCAAAGATTACTATTCGGATGTAGAAATTGAGACTACTCAAGGATTAAATTGCGCGTATTGTTTTAAGGATTTTCAAAATTTTATTGAAAAGAAAGAAAATCAAGTTCATACTAGATCATTACACGCGGAGGAAAATGCAATGCTTCAAATTTCTAAATATGGAGGACAACCATTAAAAAATGGCATATTATTTACCACCGCGAGTCCCTGTGAATTATGTGCTAAGAAAGCAAAACAATTAGAAATTAATCAAATATATTACATCGATCCATACCCTGGGATTTCTCTTGGACATATATTAAATGATGGTCAAAAAAAAATACAAATGATTTTATTCTCAGGTGCAGTTGGCACAGCCTATCACAAATTATATGAGCCTGTTATGTCTTATAAAGATGAATTAGCATTAATTATAAATAAAAGACCTAAAAATGATCTTAGACATTTTTTAAACGGCAATGGCTCGAGAGATTGAAACTTCCCCCGCTAGCGCGAGCGTCCCGCTCGTCCCCTCCAACATTTGAAATATGAAACTTATTAATTCAATAATATCATTCTTATTTGGTATTTGGGTATTATTTGCAATACTCACGGTTATCTTAATGGTTAAAGATAAATCCGAATACTTAGATTGGAATTCTGTAGATTCTTATGCTATTCTTTTTACTTTTCTTTTCTTGGTATTTTATTCGCTAATAAACGTACTGGTTCCTTTTCAGAAAAAAGAAATGAAGAAACGAAATAGAATTCTGATGATGACTTTGCATAGTTTATTTTTGCTAACAATTTTAATATTATCATTGAACCAATACGAGCATATGAACGCGATTAACATTGCCATTAATATTTTAATGCTTGTGTCAATCCTATATTTAATTACATACCACATTAGTAAATTAAAGGTTTCCCGCTAGCCCTGGCTTCCCGCTCGCACCCCTGGCGCGCTTTTGTAAAGCGAGTCTAGTTAAATGGAGCATTTGCAATGCGACCTTTTCAAAACAATCTAGGGTGTTTATCCACATTTTTAGGTACAATTCAGATGAACGACAATTCATTTCTAAAAAAATCAAATACTTGAAAAATTCAATCATACTTCTTTTTTTACTAATTAGCTACCTTCAAGTTGATGCACAGCCATCATTTGATACACGGATTGCACTAATTCTTCGTGATGAAAACAATGAAAAAATAAATCTAGAACAATTTAAGACAGAATATAAATTTGCAGATGTGTATGGAAGAACCATTCCAAATGAAGACCTAAAACATTACTTTGATTATGATGAAGAAACGAATTATTTTATTTTAAATATTACAACCATAGGACCACGATTTTCATTTGCTTTATATCACAATAATAGTAGTATGATTATATACCTACCATTTAATAATGAAGACAAATACTACGCTGTAGATTTTAAGTTTAGAACAGGAAAGTTTTTATTCGACTTTGATCTAAAAGATAGAGAAAAGATATACCTAAATAGTAATATGCCACATTATATTATCGAAAAAATTAACTGGAGAAAGCAAACAAAAAAATTCATAAAGAGTACTTATTCAGACGATACAACTTATAATAAAATTCAAGATTAAATGAAGAAAGTTAACATAGTCCTGACATTTATTATTCTAATGTTTGGAAATATTTCTTTTGCTCAAGACGGTGTTTTTAAATCCAAGAAAATCGAAATTAGTTTTACAAAAATCAATCAAAACGATAGTCTGATTAGTTTAGAATTATATCAAAATGGCATTTTCGCAACTAATGAATCAGGAATAATGGGATATCGTTCTAATACCAACTATGATAGCTTGCTAAATATATATACTTTACAATATTCTTACACAGGAATTGGTGGCGGTAGCGATAACCGATTAGGATGCCCTCTATTATTTACAAAACTTAACTTTATTACTGAGGACAATAAAGAATATTTTCAATTAATCCCTATTGTACTGGAAATTTGTGGCACTTCTCAATCAAATGATATAAAAGTATTAGATATTGATTTGAATGGTTTGATAGAACAAACTGATAAAATGATATTAGTCAGTGAAAATAATACCTATCAAGTTGTAGCTAAAAAAGAACTAAAGATGGGTAAATTAGTAAAAGTTGAGTGAGACAATTTATTAAATAATAAAAGCACCTAACACTATGTAAAATGTATTAATGCGCATTGTACATTAAACGTTGTGCTTAATTCCCCTGTCGCACGTTAGCAACATATATCTAAAACAATTATAACATTATAAAAAACGAAAAAAAAACAGCTTTGGGAGCAGCAATAGGTGTTGCCATTGGAAGTGTAATAGGTGTTCTAACGCATAATGTTGGGTTGTGGATCGCAGTAGGAATAGCTATTGGCGCCGGAATTGGTATATCCATGGGCCAGAATAAAAAAAATAAGAAAGAATGATATTACCAGTTAGCGCGAGCCTCTCCCGCTCATGCCCAATAATATAAAGCTGTAAAAGTAACCCTACACTATCAAAAGCATTATAGGAGTTAATCTAAATTATTAACTCATTGTGAGGCAATTGCACTTCAATTAAAAAATATTCCTATCTTTAATTGTACCAACCTGAATTAGTTATGCCCAATGTAAAAACTACACGGCTGCACAAAAAAAGAACTCCTTCTTTTTTCTTTATTATGGCTATATTGGCTTTGCTGGTAGCGCTCATAGGTTTTTCAAAGACATTTTTTTATCCGGTATATGAAGGTAGTTTTTCAGCACCTTGGCCAGTGCATTTACATGGGGCATTCGCTTTTTTATGGATTATTCTCTTTGTAGTGCAAACGGCATTAATACACAATCGGAAATATTACATCCATCAAATTTTGGGAATGGTGGGGCTTTTGGTTGCCGCAGGAGTATCTATAACCATGATACCCGTAGGCCTTTTTGCGGTAGAAAAAGAATTGGCGCTTGGGTTTGGTATTACCGCATATTCAGGTTTTGTGGGAGTACTAAGTTCTGGACTTTTATTTTTTAGCTTGGTAGTTGCGGGTATTTATTACAGAAAAAAATCTGCAGTACACAAACGGCTAATGCTATTGGCCACCATCGTTGTGCTTTGGCCAGCGTGGTTTCGGTTTCGTCACTTCTTCCCCAGCATTCCGCATCCCGAAATTTGGTTCGCCATCGTGCTTGCTTATAGCCTAATTATTGTTGCATGGATATGGGACAAACTAAAGAATGGTAAAATACACCCTACCCTAAAATATGTGGGACTATTTATTATTGTTGAACAATCTTTCGAGCTTATTGCTTTCGATAGTGCGCCATGGCGCGTCGTTGCCCTTTGGGTAAAGAATATCTTTATGTAAATTAGCCCTCCAACTTCAATAGCACATAATGAAAAACGAAAGAGTCTATAAAATGTCCTTCGCCAGTGTTTACCCGCACTACATTACCAAGGCAGAAAAAAAAGGAAAAACCAAAGAAGAAGTAGACATTATTATTTGCTGGCTAACGGGTTTTGACCAAAACGGTTTGCAACAGCAAATAGATACCAAAACTAGCTTCGAAACATTCTTTGCCGAAGCCCCACAATTAAACCCAAATGTTTCAAAAATTACGGGCATAATCTGCGGCTACCGCGTAGAAGATATTGAAGAACCACTGATGCAAAAAATCCGTTATATGGATAAACTAATAGACGAGCTGGCAAGAGGCAAAAAGATGGAAACGATTTTAAGAAAGTAAAAAGTGTTTAATCAATAAATAGTATTCCTTCAAAATTCGTAACTTATACGTTAAACATTGAATCTTGAATCTTGAATCTTGAAAATTAAATAATGCAATCAAAAGCCACCACTCCCAACCAATACATATCTGAGCTTCCCGAAGATCGAAAGGAAGTTATACAAAAACTACGCGAAACAGTAAAAAACAATCTCCCAAAAGGTTTTGAAGAAACCATGCAATACGGAATGATAAGCTTCGTGGTGCCGCACAGCATTTATCCGGACGGTTACCACTGCAAGCCCACAGATGCATTGCCGTTTATGAGCATTGCTTCGCAGAAAAATCACATCGGTTTTTACCACTCTGGTATTTATACAGATCCGGAACTTATGGCGTGGTTTGTTGCAGAATACCCCAAACACGCAAAGGGAAAACTAGATATGGGGAAAAGCTGCGTTCGCTTTAAAAACCCTAAAAATATTCCTTTTGAATTGTTGGGAGATCTCTCCACAAAGCTTTCCGTAGATGAATGGATTGCGAAATATGAAAGTGTTTTAAAAAGATAAATAGCGGTTTTCAGTGCAATAAATTTAAAACTTCTCCCGAATCATCGGTCCGTTCGAGCGCAGTCGAAAACTATCGGCTGCGCGCAACCAGACATTAATATTGATAATAACAAATAGATTTTCTTCTCCAAAAAACCTATCAATCATAATAAAAGCTTCGCTATTTTTGCAATCTTAAACTCACATGCAAATGGCTTTATCAGATTTTATAATCATTTCTAAAGAAGCAGCTATTGGCTTGGATGAAATTCATTTAAGCGAGGCGAATAAAAATGTTTTAAATCAATTGCTGAAAGAGTTTAAACACCTCGAAGTTTTAAACCAATACAAGCTTCCGGTCGATAATAAAATATTTCTTTTTGGCCACACCGGTTGTGGAAAAACAACCACTGCCAAAGCCATTGCGCAGGCGTTAAACAAAAAGATTATCATCTTAAATCTTGGAAATATAGTTTCCTCTCGTTTGGGTGAAACCGCCAGAAATATTACCGAAGTGTTTAAAAAAGCCGCTCGAGAAAATGCGGTATTGCTTTTAGACGAATTTGATTCCATCGGCAAACTTCGCGATCACGACGATACAGATTCCAGCGAAATGAAACGATTGGTAAATACGGTAATTCAGTTAATAGACGAGCTGCCAAGCAACGTTTTATTAATTGCGGCAACCAATCATCCCAGTGTTATTGATACCGCACTATTGCGTAGATTTCAGTTGAAATTAAAATTCGAGCTGCCAAATCAAGACCAATTAGACATTTTTTACGATTCGCTTTTGGAGCAGTTTCCCGAAGAATTCAGCAACGTGGAACGTGTTTATAACATTTCGTATGCCGAAGCAAAAGACATCACTTTTCGAGCGGTAAAAAATGCAATTATTGCAAACGAGGAAGCAAAAACAAAGGCAATGCTTCAAGAAAAATTGCTCCAATAATTTAGAATGGTAATTTCTTAAATCATTTCGGCAGCTTCTTCCCCCGTATTAATTGCGCCTTCCATAAATCCTTGCCAATCTGCCACATGTTCTCCAGCAAAGTGTGTATTCAAAAAAGGTTGCTGTAAAATTGGCCGCACCCTAAACCATTGGTCTTTTCCATACATTGCATAAGATCCTTTTGAATAATGGTCTGTGCCCCAATAATAATTTACCTGCTTTTCTAATTTACTAGCCACATTTCCAAAATGCGGACTTAAAGTATCAGCAACCATTTTAGCATTCCAAGCATCGTTTTGGTTTGAAATTATAGCAGCTTTATCGCCTATACTGTATGAAATTAGCACGCCTTTATTAGATTTTTGGTTTTTTGTTGCGTGATAAAAGTAGTGCGGATTTTGATCGGTAAGCATATCAAAACTTTCGTCTTTCCAAAACCGTTCGTTAAAAAGCATGGCGTGTTTATTAATGCGAGCGTATTGCAGTTCGTTAATAGCACCCACTTTTTCAGTGGGAAGACCGGGTTGCCAGTCTATTTTGTTCATCGCAAAAGTTGGGATGGTACAGATAATTTTATCGGCCTCAAACACAGAACCGTTGTCGCAATACACTTTTACTTTATCGTTTTGCACAATCTTACTAACGGTGTGTTTCAGCAGAATTTTTTCCTTTCCTATTTTTTCTGAAAGGCGTTCAGCCAGCATGCCGTTTCCACCTTTTATTTTAAGATCCATTTCATTCTTTTCGCTGCTTTCGGCATATTCCGCCAAAGCCGCGAAGGAAGAAACCTGCCGAATGCTTTCGCCAAAATCTGTACTGTCCATCAATTCACGAATATCCAAATCGCGGCCATCGCAACCGTTTTGAACTAGATAGCGCCACCAATCCATTTTGTCCATAATTAGTTTTTCTTTTTCTGAAATATTGCCGTAGTCTTCCAGCATTTTGGTCATAGTGTTGTTCCATTTTTCGCTGTAGTCCCACTTTCCCGCTGGCGAATATTCACCTTTGTAAATTAAGTGAGTATCGAACTGATTATTCTGAAGTTCTAAATTTAGCTCGCCGCAAAGTTCATGTATTCGGGTATGCGAGTTGCCCACCCATTCGCCACCAAGTTCTACCACCAAATCCTTATCTATTTGATGGGAAAATACACGTCCACCAATGCGTGGGCGGCTTTCCAAAATTGTGCAGTTTATATTTCGTTGTTTCAGCTTATAGGCTGCCGCAAGGCCAGCGAAACCAGCGCCAATAATAATTACTGATTTTGCTTTGGGAGTAAAAATGTTGCCAAAAGAAGGAGTTGGCAAAAAAATGGTACCGGCAGTAGCCACAGATACCTGCTGGATAAATTTTCTACGGGTCGTCATAATGGTTGGTTGTTGAAGATTAATTATATATTTTGAAAATAAAATGCATTCCAAAAAGTATTTTCCCAGCCGTAAAATCTATATCACATACTTTGTTTTTAAATCGTCTATCGCCAAAACCAGTTTCGTTTTAAAAACAAAAGGCAATCAGCTCATTATTAACTCCTAAGATAGTTTCTTTTACTATATGTTCAACATTTTTTTATTTCTGAAAATTTAAGTGCGAAATCTAAGCTTCCCCAACCTTGCGGAAATAGGCCAATAATATTGTAGTACCTTTACTTTTCTAAAAAAACAAGCTGTGCATCCCAAAAATCCCTTTAATAAAGACTATAATTTTGAAACGCTTATAGCAACGTACCCGCCTTTAAAAGAATTCGTTTTTGAAAATGAATTTGGCAACAACTCCATAAAATTTGCCGATCACCAGGCGGTAAAGGCGTTGAATACGGCTTTGCTAAAAGAACACTATGGCATTTCAGAATGGCACATCGCCGAGAATAATCTTTGTCCGCCCATTCCCGGTAGGCTAGATTATCTTTTACATGTTGCAGATTTGCTTCCCAAAGAGGATATTCATTTGTTGGATATTGGCACGGGCGCCAACTTAATTTATCCCATTCTTGCCACACGTCACTTTCAATGGAAGGCTACTGCCAGTGAAGTAAATCTAGATTCACTGGGCATTGCGCAGGAAATCATAAGTAAAAATGAGAGTTTAAAAAATATTGATTTGCGGCACCAACAGTTCAAAACCCAAATTTTGGAAAACATCATCCTGCCCACAGATAATTTTGATGTGGTAGTTTGTAATCCGCCTTTTTTTAAAAACCGAACCGAGGCCGAACAGAGCAACCAACGCAAGTTTAAAAACCTGGAGCTTAACCAAGAAAACACCAAGAATTTTGGTGGTCTCAGCAACGAGTTGTGGTACAAAGGAGGCGAGGAAGCGTTTATTAAAAAGATGGCCGAAGAAAGCATACAGTTTAAAGAGCAGGTTCATTGGTTTACATCTATCGTTTCGCAAAAAGAGAACTTGAAAAATATTAAACGAGCAATCAATAAAACCAAGCCAACTGAAGTGAAAATAGTTGAAATGGAACAAGGCAATAAGCAAAGTAGATTTATAGCTTGGAAGTTTAGAGCTTAACTTTTAAAGCGCTTTGTGCAACTCTGTTTACTCCGTGAACCTCTGCGAAACAACTATTACACAAAACCTCACAGAGAACCGCTGAGAAGCACGGAGAAATAAATTACACGGCAACCCAATATAACTAAAGTATTTTTCATCTTTTGAAATCACAAGATTTAGACATCCTAAATTCATTTATAAATGCTCCCGAATTAAAAATATCGTCGGAAAAATATCCCTTTGAAAACTTTGACTTTTTAGATGAAAAGCTAAGTGAAGTTGACTTCAATTATCCAAATAATTTGGTAGTCGGAATGCAAGCCGAAGCCTGTTTTGAGGCATATATAAAGGGTTCTAAAAACTATAAACTTCTCACCGCTAATCTTCAAATAAATGGTGAAAAAGAAACTCTAGGCGAGTTGGATTTCATAGTTAAGAATCTGAAAAATGAAGCGGTTATTCATATAGAATTGGCGTGTAAATTTTATTTGTACGATGAAACTATTGGTGCTACCGAAGAAAAAAAATGGATTGGCCCAAACCGAAAAGACAGCCTTTTTGATAAATTGGAAAAGGTAAAGTTGAAGCAATTTCCATTACTGCAAAAGCTTGAAACAATTCAAAAGTTAGAAGAACTCGAAATCGAAATTCCAACAGTTCAGCAATTGTGTCTAAAAGCTTTTCTATTTATTCCGAAGAAAATGAATCGCAGTGCTTTCGCAAATAATTATGCAGCTTGCATTGTTGGGCATTGGATAAAACAAATCGATTTCGCCGAAGAAGATCAAACTGCTCTGTACGCAATTCCCACTAAAAAAGAATGGCTTTTACCGACGGAAACTATTGAAACTTGGCTTTCCTTTTCCGAAGTAGAAAAAGAGATTCAGACGCAAATTCAAAATGAAAGATCGCCATTAATCTATAAAAAAACGCCCCATAAAATGGAACGTATTTTTGTTGTTTGGTGGTAATGGCATTTTTTCAATTCTGAATTCTGAATTCAGAATTAATTATAAAAAGATGCTTCAAAAACTGCCACTGAACACTGATCACTGAATACTGAACACTTATTTAACCCCGTAAGTATCCATTAAATACATTAAGCTAGCCATAGTTGCTGCTCCAAGTTCTAACTCGCGTTTGTTTACTTGGTCGAAAGTATCGTTTGCTGTGTGGTGAATATCAAAATAACGTTGTGAATCTGGTTGCAGCCCAGCGAGAACATTAATGTTTCCGGTCATTGGGCGAATATCTGCACCGCTATGTCCCTCCGCAAATAAATGAATAAAATAAGGTGAAAAAAGTGATGACCAAGACCGGATTTGAGCCAAGTTGGCAGCATCAGTTTCTAGCGAAAAACCTCTTGGAGTATAGCCACCGCTATCGCTTTCTAAAGCAAAAACGTGCTTTTCACCTTTTCGTTTCGCTTCTTCGGCATATTTTAAACCGCCGCGTAAACCATTTTCTTCATTCATAAACAAAACCACGCGAATGGTGTGTTTTGGTTTATAATTTATTTTTTTGAATAATCGCAGTACTTCCATACTTTGCACTACTCCTGCCCCATCGTCCTGCGCGCCATCGCCAACATCCCAACTATCTAAATGTCCGCCAACCACCATATATTTATTAGGATAGGTGCTACCAGTAATTTCACCAATTACATTAAATGACGGCACATCGTCCCAAGTTTTACAATTTTGCTTAAAATAAAACTGCAGTTGTGGTACAAGTTTCAACAGTCCGCTAAGATAATCTGCATCTTTAGTACTAATTGCTGCTGCCGGAATTTTATTTGCTTCCGTAGTGTCGCCATAGCTCATTGCGCCCGTATGTGGTGTATAGTCACTTTTTAATGATAATGAACGCACCAAAACGCCTATTGCACCATACTTAGCCGCTTGCGCTGCTCCTGCATAACGTTGGTCTGCTGCGCCGCCATAAGCGTGACCTGTATGAATTAAATCTGGCTGCATTGGGCGGTTGAAGAAAACTATTTTACCTGCAATTTTTTCCTTTCCTAAAGTTGCCAGCTCTTCAAAATTCTGAACTTCCACAACTTCCGCTTTAATGCCTAAGTTAGGAGTGGGAACAGAACCCCCAAGTGCTAAAATATTTGTTACCGTTTTTTCGCCAGAGGGCGATTCTATGTAGGCGTATTCTTTAAAACCACGAGTCCATTTTGGAACCATTACGGGCTGTAGCCAAACTTTGTCGAAACCAAGTTCTTTTAATTCTGCTTCCGTATATTTTACAGCTTTTTCAGCTTCAAAGGAACCTGAAAGTCTGCCACCTATTTCGTTAGAAAGATGATCCAGCCAATCATACGCTGTTCCGTCGGTTAACGCTGCATTATAAAGTTTTTTCATCATTAAAGAATCTTGAACCGCATTCTGCGAAATGCTTGCTGATGAAAGAAATAAAAAGAAAAGTAATGTAGAGATTGGGAAGATTTTCATGAATAGAATTTTAAAAGAATTAGTTCTCAACTGTGTTCGAACAGACAGAAATATGTGTTAAAACGAAAATACAATTAACTATTTTTAAGACGTTCGCGGTATTCGGAAATTTTGGCTTTTATATCGTCATCTAGTTCCGGTTCTTTGATGTCTTTATATTTTTTTAGCTCCTGCAGCATAATTTCAGCAACTATAACTCGCGCGGTATCTTTATCGTCTGAAGGAATAATATACCAAGGCGCATTCGGTTTTGAAGTGCGGTTAATTGCCTCTTCATAATATTTTCGGTAATCTTCCCACAAAGCGCGTTCGTCAAGATCGCCTGGGGAAAACTTCCAGTTTTTATCTGGCCTATCTAATCTTCGGAGTTGACGATCCTTTTGTTCGTCTTTGGAGAGATTTAAAAAGAATTTGAATATGACCGTTCCATTTTGTTGAATCGTCTTTTCAAAATCGTTGATCTGCTGAAAGCGTTTGTCCCAAAATTTGTCGTCAATATCTTCCAAACTATTTACATCGGGCAAATTTTCGCCAAGAATATATTCTGGGTGAACTCTTGTTACCAGCACGTTTTCGTAATGTGTTCTGTTGAATACGCCAAACTTTCCGCGTTCGGGTAAAGCAATGTAATGGCGCCAAAGATAGTCGTGTCTTTTCTCTAGTGCAGTTGGCGTTTTAAAACTATGAACGACAACTCCACGTGCGTTAAAATCTTTAAATACTTCGCGAATAAGACTGTCTTTTCCTGCGGTATCCATTCCTTGAAGGCAAACCAAAACGGCGTATTTTCCGTGTGCGTATAAGGTATCTTGAAGTTTACCCAGCTTTCTTCGGGTGTCTTCTAATTGTTCTTCCAGTTCGTCTTTAGACGCTTCTAAATCCCAAGTATTTAGAGTGCCATCCAGTTTTATGGTTTCGGTAACTTTAAAATCTTCAATTTTTATTTCTTTCATAGCGCTGCTGATACTGTGAATACTTTAGATTTTTTTGAAACTTTTGAGGCGATTGTTTCATTATCCGTATGAAATTAAACAATAAAAATTAAACGCCGAACACACAAACCTTTAAACTATATGAATTCTCAACGCCAGCAGAAAGCTTCACCTACTAATGGACTCATTTACTAGCGAAGAGTTTCACATCTTCAACACTAATTTCTTTTCCGCCTAGAATAATTAGACGCTCCACAACATTACGAAGCTCACGGATGTTTCCAGTCCACTCATACTCCTGCAATTGCTTTATGGCTTTAGCGGTAAAATTCTTTTTAGCTGTGCCGTGTTCGGTTGAAATTTTTTCAGAAAAATAATCTACTAATAAAGGAATATCGTCTCTTCTATCGTTTAAAGACGGTACTTTTATAAGGATAACCGCCAATCTGTGATACAAATCTTCACGGAAGTTTCCTTCGGCTATTTCTTTTTTTAAATCCTTATTTGTTGCTGTAATAACCCGAACATCTACCTTAATATCCTTATCGCTACCTACGCGCTGCACTTTATTTTCTTGCAATGCTCGAAGCACTTTTGCTTGTGCAGAAAGACTCATATCGCCCACTTCATCTAAGAATATTGTTCCGCCGTTTGCGGCTTCAAATTTTCCTGCACGGTCTTTAATTGCTGAAGTAAATGCACCTTTTACGTGGCCGAAAAGCTCGCTTTCAATTAATTCGCTTGGGATTGCAGCACAGTTAACCTCTATCATTGGGCCATTGCTTCGTTCACTTTTTTGGTGAAGCCAATGTGCTACCAATTCTTTTCCGGTACCGTTGGGGCCAGTAATCAAAACGCGGGCTTCGGTGGGCGCCACCTTCTCGATCATTTCTTTTATTCGCTCAATTTCTGGCGATTCACCAACCATTTCGTAGTTTTTCGAAACCTTCTTTTTGAGGCGCGTATTTTCAACCACCAATTCTTTTCGGTCTAAAGCAATACGAACTGTGTTAAGCAATCTATTTAAATCTGGCGGTTTCGAAATATAATCGAATGCCCCCAGTTTCATTGTATTTACTGCGGTTTCAAGATCTCCGTGGCCGGAAATCATAACCATCGGTATTTCTGGTTTTATCTTTTTTACAGCTTCCAAAACCTCCACGCCGTCCATTTTTGGCATTTTAATATCGCAAAGCACCAAATCGAAATCTTCATTTTTGATAATTTCCATTCCGGCAAGGCCATCTTCGGCTTCAAAAACCTCGTATCCTTGATTTTCTTCGGAAAGAATTTTCACTAAAACCCTTCTAATTGCTGCTTCGTCTTCTATTATAAGTATTCTCGCCATTAATATTTAAATTTTAAACCTGCCCTAAAATAAGGCGAATTTTCGGTATTAATTTTATAAACTTTTTTGCCATCGCCATCTTCCAATCTAAAATCGTTATAAACCGAGTGCGCTGCATAACCATAAAACAAAAGATGTTCGGTAAAGAAATGCTCGTAACCCAAGCCTAAAAGACCAATTGTCAATTGTATACTTTCGGCAACTGTGCCATCTTCGCCAAGGTTTCCTACGGGATCAAAATTTTGCTGGATATTGGCATAAATGTTATCCAACGTAGCAAATGCCTGTAAAGCATCTTTATGATTGTCATTTAAATAATGCCTAACGTTCGTTTTCGGCACTCCCAGCGTATATGTCCAATTAGGGTGAAATTCTTTATAATAATTTAATAAGGGCAAAGGGTACCATCTTCCGGGAGTAGTGGAATAAACAAGTCCAGCTATAAATCTATAAGGTTTTTCGCCCTCTTCAATAGTATTTTTATTATCGTTTATGGCGTAGGCTCCAACTTCATAAATAAAATCGTCGCTCATCAAACTACCTTCAAAATCACTTTGAATTTTAACCCCAGCCTTAGCTCCAAAACGCCAATTTTCGTTCTGCATCCAAGTGTAGCCTACGTATCCGTCCATTTGTTTAACAGAGGTAACTAGATTATTTTGAATATTTTCAGAGGGAGGTACTGAACCCATAAAAGCCGAAAGATCTTCACTGTCTTTAATATTTATGTCTACGTATCGGTATTCCAAACCAACAACAAAAAAACTTTTCTTTTCCTTATTAATAGGAATAGGCGCTTGTACCAGGGCACGATAACGATTAATAGAATTCTCCGACTTCGAAAAATTCAGGTTCAAATATTCAATTCTCGCCAAATCTGTAGTTTGAGCAGTCATTCCAAAAGCAAAAAGCAAAAGAAATGAGGCAATAAAAGTGTTCTTTTTCATAGTTTCTTTTTTTTATTATTAGGAAAATCACCGCCGATTTCATAGCATACTTCGGCAAGGATATTTTAGTATTTCAGCCACTTAAATATTTCTTTGTACGTTGGTTTTTTACCATACATTAATATACCTACGCGATAAATTTTAGCCGCAAACCAAACCATAGCAATGAATGTTGCGAATAAAATAACTACCGAAATAATTTGTTGCCAAAGCGGAACACCAAACGGAATACGCATTAACATTACCACTGGCGATGTAAAAGGAATATACGAGAAAACCTGCGAAACAGTTCCGTGCGGATTATCTATTACCGTAAAAAAGCCAACATAAACTGCCAGAATTAAAGGCATTAAAATAGGCATCATAAATTGTTGGGTGTCGGTTTCGTTATCTACAGCAGCACCTACCGATGCATACAAGGAAGCATATAACAAGTAACCGCCCACAAAAAACAACAGGAACATTACAATTAGATTTGTAATAGGCAAATTGTTGATTTCTATCATTACATTATTCATAATCTCTTGGGTCCCGCCAGCTACGCTATTTTCCAATACCTGTTGCGAGGGTGAACCAGCAGAAGGATCTATTCCAAAAACAGAGGTGACAACCGTCATTAAAACCAAAATTAACACCACCCAAACTACAAACTGTGTAATTCCGGCAAGTGTGGTTCCGAAAATCTTCCCCAGTAGCAATGTTCGCGGTTTAACAGATGAAATAATTACTTCAATTACGCGACTTGTTTTTTCTTCAATTACACTTCGCATTATCATATTTCCATAAATAATGATAAACATGAAAAGCAAATACCCTGCGGCACCGCCAAAAATTAGCTTAAGACCCGAGCCAAGTTTTGATGTTTCCTTTCCTTTAAAGGTTTCTTGGTTGGCCCTAATATTTATGTGAAGGCTTTTAATGGTTTCTGAATCAATACCAGCTTCCCTTAATTTTAGGTTGTTTACCTTATTTTCAAGCAAATCATTGATGTCGCCCATTAATGACAACGATGGCGAATCTTCAGAATAAAAGGTAATTTTTTCTGAAAGTTGATCGAGACTTTCCGTTTTTGGAATGTACAAAAGGCCGTAAATCTCACCGTTTTCAGCTATTTTTTTTGCATCTTCCAACTCTAATCCACTTAGCATTTTATACTGTAAATGTGGCGTAGAGTTGAATTCATCTGCAAACATTCCACTCTCGTCCAATACTGAAATTTGACGAACGGTATCGTTGTTAAGACTGGATAAATATGCTACCAAAGCAAAAATACCAACGAAAATAAGCGGGCTCAAAAACGTCATCACAATAAAGGATTTATTGCGAACTTTGGTTAGGTATTCCCTTTTTATTATTAGAGGAAGATGGTTCATTATTGGTTAATTTTTTTGGATGGTTTCAATAAAAATGTCACTGACAGATGGCACCACTTCTACAAAGTGGGTTAATTGTCCAAGCGAAGTTAAATAGTTTACAAAATCGTTAGGCGAAACTGAATCTGGTTTCTTTATTTTGTATTGTAATTCGTCATTGATACTTGTAAATGTAGCTGGGAAAATTTCAAATTTTTCCTTTAACGAAGCCGTAGCTTCTAGGGGATTTTGAGTAATCAAACCAATTTCGAAAGTATTGTTTCTATATTGACGCTTTATATCGATTAATTTTCCATCCAATATTTTATTCGATTTGTGTATTAGCGCAATATGATCGCACATTTCCTCCACCGATTCCATACGGTGCGTTGAAAAAATTACCGTTGCCCCGTCATCGCGAAGTTTAAGAATTTCATCTTTAATTAGATTGGCGTTTATTGGGTCGAAACCACTAAATGGTTCGTCAAAAATTAATAGTTTCGGTTCGTGAAGCACGGTAACTACAAATTGGATTTTCTGCGCCATCCCTTTAGATAGCTCCTGGATTTTTTTATCCCACCAATCGCCTATATCTAACCGATCAAACCAATATTTTAATCTTTCTTTAGCCTCTTGTTTTGTTAGCCCTTTAAGCTGCGCCAAGTATAGTGCCTGCTCCCCGACTTTCATAGATTTGTAAAGACCGCGTTCTTCGGGTAAATAACCAATGTTTTTAATATGATGTGGCTGAAGTGGCTCTCCGTCGAGAATAACCGAGCCAGCATCGGGCATTGTAATTTGGTTGATGATTCGTATAAGGGTAGTTTTTCCGGCCCCATTAGGACCCAGCAAGCCAAAGATGCTTCCTTTTTCTACCTCGATGGATACATCGTTTAGCGCTTTGTAATCGCCGTAGATTTTAGAAACATTGTTGACTACTAAAAGTTTTTCCATAAAGTTAAATTGTTCTGTAAATATATTGATTTGAATGCACCCTAAAGTTTAAAGGGGTAAGATTTATGATTTTTTTTAGACAATAGAAAAGGCAAAAACGAAAGAGAAAAAAATAATGCCTTGGAAATGGTCACTTCAAAAATTCCAGCTATGGGGGCCTAAAAACAAAACCCACCCAAAAATAAATTCTTGGGTGGGAAAAAAAATTGCTATGAAAAAGAAAAATTATCACTTCTAAGACGAAGCGACATTTCAAATATATGCAAAAATATTTATTTAACGTTTAATTAAGAGAACATATCTTTTACTTTCTCAAAAAACGACTTGTCTTCTTTTTCTGGTTTCGGTTGAAAATGCTCGTCATCGCTCATTTTCTCAAAAAATTCTTTCTGTTCTTTTGAAAGAGATTTGGGTGTCCAAACGTTTACATGAACTAACAAATCGCCAGTTCCGTATCCATTTATACTAGGAATTCCCTTACTTCTAAGTCTTAAAATCTTTCCACTCTGGGCACCACTATCAATCTTGATACGCACTTTTCCAGTAACGGTTTCAATTTCTTTTGAAGTGCCCAAAGTTGCTTCAGAAAAACTTATATATAAATCATAATGCAAATTGTCGCCTTCACGTTGTAAATAATCGTGTGGCTTTTCTTCAATGGCAACCAAAAGATCACCAGGAATTCCATTGCCTGGCGCATCGTTTCCTTTTCCAGAAACTTTTAGCTGCATGCCATCTACTACACCTGCTGGTATTTTAATAGATACTGTTTCTTCAGTCACCAACATTCCATCGGCGTCTGCATTTGCTGGCTTAGAATCTACAATCTGTCCAGATCCACCGCAAGTACTACACGTAGCAGCAGTTTGCATACGACCCAAAATTGTATTTTGAATTCGTGTTACTTGCCCTTGACCATTGCAAGTAGAACAGGTTTTGTAGGTTGTTCCGTTTGCTAGTTTTTTGCGTTTTACTTTAATCTTTTTCTCAACACCATTGGCAATTTCTTCTAAGGTAAGCTGAACGCGTATACGAAGGTTACTCCCCTTCATGGTTCTGCGGCCACCGCCACCAAAACCGCCGCCGCCAAAACCGCCACCGCCAAAAATATCTCCAAACTGACTGAATATGTCGTCCATATTCATTCCGCCGCCGCCGAATCCGCCGCCACCGCCGCCATTTTCGAATGCGCGATGCCCGTACTGATCGTAACGAGAACGTTTGTTGGGATCGCTCAATACTTCGTAAGCTTCCGCAGATTTCTTGAACTTATCCTCAGCTTCGTGATCGCCCGGATTTTTATCGGGATGATATTGAATTGCCTTTTTTCGGTATGCTTTTTTAATTTCCGCCACTGTGGCGGACTTTGATATATCTAATATTTCGTAATAATCTTCCTTCATATTATTGTCCTATAACTACTTTTGGATAGCGAACTATTTTATCGCCTAATTTGTATCCTTTTTCTACTACATCTATAATTTTACCCTTTAGCTTAGCATTCGGGGCTGGAATTTGTGTAATCGCTTCGTGAGATTCTGAATCAAAAACATCGCCAGCGTTAACCTCCATTAAATAAAGCCCTTTAGACTTTAAAGTTTCGCTCAGTTTGTTATTGATAAGCCCAACACCCTTAAACAGGCTGTCGTTCTCACTTTTTTCAATTTCTTTTAATGCGCGCTCGAAGTCGTCTAAAACTGGCAACAACGAAGTTATAACGTCTTCACCTGCAGTTTTAAACATTTCAATGCGTTCGCGAGCAGTGCGTTTTTTAAAGTTTTCAAATTCAGCAAAAAGACGCAAGTAGCGGTCCTTTTCGTTTTGAAATTCTTCTTGTAACTCTGTAAGTGCATCGGTTACTTTTTCCTCGGCAATTTCCTGCTCATTTATATCCTGTTCGTCAAAACCTAAATCCGCTTCGCGTTGGGTTTCATTCAAATTATCGTTTTTGCTCATAGTAGCGTATGTTTCAATTTTTTCTGAAGGGAGCAAAAGTACTGCCATTTGTTATAAAATGTCAAAATGTCACAGGGTTTTATTTAATACTTCCTTAACTGAATTATTGACTATTAATCATATTTTTGCATCCTAAATTATAAACTTGAATTTATGAAATCTACATTTTTTAAAATTACTTTAATGGCCGTTCTTGCAGTTAGTGCATTTTCTTGCAAAAACACTGAAAAGGAAACAGCTACAACAGTTGGAGAAGCTGCACAAGCTACCGAAACTGCTACTGCATACTCAGTAGACGCTGCTGCATCACAAATTATGTGGGAAGGTGCTAAACCAACTGGCAAACACCACGGAACTATTAGCCTTACTTCTGGAACAATTCATTTAAACGATGGAAAGGTTGAAGCTGGAAACTTTATTATCGATATGAATAGTATTAATGATGAAGATTTAGAAGGAAAAGAGAAAGCAAACTTAGAAGCACACTTAAAAGGTACTGTTGAAGGTAAAGAAGGTGACTTTTTTAATGTAACTGAATATCCAACTGCTAAATTTGAAATGACAGGTCTTGAAAATAATATAGTTAAAGGAAACTTGACTATTAAAGACAAAACCAACGCTGTTGAATTTCCTGCAGTTGTAACAATGGATGGTGATAAAATGACACTTAAAAGTGAAGCTTTTGAAATAGACAGAACAAAATGGAACGTGAACTACGGCTCAAAATCTATTTTCCCAAGTTTGGGTGACAAATTTATCAATGACGTTATTAAAATTAATGTGTTGTTAGTTGCTACGAAAGCATAATTGCTTAGCATATAAATAATAAAGAGAGCGGCATATGCCGCTCTCTTTTAGTTTACAGTAAATCCTGCAAAGTGTTTTCTAAATTGTAGTATTTAAAATGATACCCAAGTTCTTCTATTTTATGCGAACTGACCAATTGTCCTTCCAACACCAAAACAGACATTTCGCCTAATAATAGTTTTAAAGCGAAACTCGGAATATTTGGCAACCACAACGGACAATCTAATTTTGTAGCAATCATTTTGGTCATTTTTTTATTTTGCACAGGATTGGGTGCTACGGCATTGTATTTTCCTTCCAACTGATTTTTAAGAAGAAATAGATAAATGCCTGCAATATCTTCAAGGTGTATCCAAGATTGCCACTGCTCGCCACTTCCTAAAGGAGCACCAACTCCGTATTTAATTGGTTTAACTAGTTTAGGCAAAGCGCCACCATTTTTTGCTAAAACCATTCCTGTACGCACTTTGCTAACTTCCATGCCCATTCCTAAGCTTTTGAATTTTGCGGCAGCAGCTTCCCATGCAACTACAACTTCTGCCAAAAAAGTATCGTCAACTTCTTTGTCTTCTTCTGTGTATAGTTTTGTTTTTGAATTGGGATAGATGCCTATGCCGCTAGCTGAAATAAAATGCACAACGCTGTGATCTATTTTTTTGAGAGTTTCATAGATTAAGTTCATACTCTCAATGCGGCTATCGAGAATAATCTTTTTGTATTTTTTGGTCCATCTTTTTGCGATGGATGCTCCCACTAAATTAATTATTGCTTCCGCACCGTCAAAAGCATTCGTATCAATTTCACCGGTATCAGGATTCCAATAAAATCCTTTATAATTTTCAGTGTTTTTAATTTTCTCTTTGCTTGTAGTGAGGTAGTTAACTGCAATTCCTTCATGGTGACATTGCCTTACTAGCTCTGAGCCAATAAGACCCGTGGCCCCCGTTATTAATACCTTCTTGATCATAAACTTAAATTTATAAATTCAAATACACCTGACAAAGACCATTAACGGAAGATTGTGAAATTTAGAATTTACAGGTGGAGAATTAAGTCATTTCGATGCATTTCGAACCACTTATTTCAATTTGAATTTTGAACTATGAATCTTAAATTTTCGTGCCCCGCAACATTTCTTTTTTACCGGGTGGGCCTTGAAGACGTTCCACTTTAAAACCAACTGCCTGCATGGCACGTCGTGCGTTGCCATTGGCCGCGTAGGTTACTAAAACACCGTTAGGTTTTAAAGAATTATACATTTTCTGAAAAATTTCTTCAGTCCAAAGTTCGGGCTGTACACGAATGCCGAAGGCATCGAAATAGATTAAATTGAAAGAATTTTCATCTGTAATTTCAGAAAAGAGTTTTTGTTGTTTTGTAAGTTGAAAATTTTCAGAAACAGTGGTTTTTTCTTCCCAAGCGGAAAGATGCATTTCATTAAATTTTTCTTCGGAAGTATTTAAAAGCGAAGTATAGTTGAGCGCGTTGATTTCCTCCATTTCTAATGGATATGCTTCAACACCCGTATAATTTACTTTAAACGGATTTTTTTCGGTTTCTAAAAAAGTGAGATAAGCATTTAGCCCTGTGCCAAAACCAATTTCGAGAATTGATACCTCGCCCATTTCATTTTCAGAAAACCAGTGGTAAAGCCCTTCTTTTATAAAAACATGAAGAGCTTCGGCTATTGCACCGTGCTTAGAGTGGTATTGTTCATCCCACTCTGCAATGTGCAGCGTGTAAGAGCCGTCGCCCGTTTTAAATAAGGTTCGTTTCAAAAGTTATTGTTTTGCCTCTTCAGGAATAAGTACGCCATTAGCTTCAAACGCAAGGGTGCGCTTAACTTCAGTAATAGCAGCGATTTCTTCAGCAGTTGCACCGCCATCTTCGGCATAATGACGTTGATCTTCAACGCTCATTTCTTCAATATAAGCTTTTCCTTCGGCGATAATCTCTTTGCCTGCAATGTCTTTCGGCATAAAGAAACCATAATCTTTAAAACGCACCATCGCTTCTTTTTCACCCATATCAACTTTCATCCAGCAACCTTTACTTTGGCAAACTTCCTTTACTTGGGTGGTGAATTTTACATTTATAGTGTCGCCAATTTTTAAATCGTTATATCTTTTTGCAATAGCTGATTTATCTAAAACATCTTGGTTTGTTATTTTATCGCCAAACGTTTGATAGTTCACTGCTATCTCTTCCGTTTCTAGTGCTGGCTTGTCTTCTGTTTTCTCGTTTTTGCAACTAACTAAAGCTACCATTAGGGAAAATACAACTAGTATTTTTTTCATATTGAAGTTTTTAATAAATTATTGATTGGTAATGCTTTGCAATTTTAATGATTTTTTGAATTTTATATGGTCTAAATTTTACCTATTTTTACCAAATAAACACTTTTCTTCATGAATCCGTCTACGACACAAAAACTAGATATCCAAAAAGTTGCATCTTCAAGAATTGGAGAAGTAGATTTCAACGATCTTACTTTCGGAAATACTTTCACCGATCACATGTTTGAATGTGATTACAAAGATGGTGCTTGGCAAAACCCGACCATTAAACCATACGGTCCGTTAACCATTTCGCCGGCTGCAAAAGTTTTTCATTATGGGCAAGCGGTTTTTGAAGGCATGAAAGCTTTCAAGGATGAAGATAATAGAGTTTGGCTTTTTAGACCTGAAGAAAATTTTAATCGAATAAATAAATCGTCCACACGGATGGCCATTCCAGAGTTCCCGAAAGATATTTTCTTTGAGGCGTTAACTACCCTCGTAAATATTGATAAAGATTGGGTACAACAAGGTCTTGGAAATTCACTTTACATTCGTCCGTTTGTAATTGCAACACAAGTTGGCGTTTCTGCATCGCCTTCAACAGAATATAAATTCATGATTTTAATGTCGCCAGCGCAAGCTTATTACACAGGCGATGTTAGAGTAGTAATAGCAGAACATTACAGCCGCTCGGCAAATGGTGGTGTAGGTGCAGCAAAAGCAGCCGGTAATTACGGCGCACAATTTTTCCCAACTAATTTAGCCCGCGAAAAAGGCTTCCAGCAAGTTATTTGGACAGACGCCAGCGACCATAAATTATTGGAAGAGGCCGGAACAATGAATGTGTTTTTTAGAGTAAACGACACACTTTTAACTGCTCCAGTTAGCGATAGAATCTTAGATGGCGTTACTCGAAAAAGTGTTTTGGCTCTTGCAGAAAGGGACAATATTACTATTGAAGTAAGACCAGTTTTAGTTTCTGAAATCGTGGAAGCTGCTAAAAACGGAAGTTTAAAAGAAATTTTTGGAGCAGGAACGGCAGCAGTAATAAGCCCAGTAAGCGCTTTCAGTTATAAAGAAACCGTTTATGACATCGAAAAACAGGAAGATGGTTTTGCTTTGCAATTCAAAAAAGAATTGATGGACATTCAATACAACCGCAGCGACGACCCTTTTGGCTGGAGATTTGAAGTAGTTTAACTGAAAAACAAAAACATATTTAAAAAAGTCCAAAACGTAAAGTTTTGGACTTTTTTGTTGGCTACTTTTCAAGAATGGATTTAATATTCGGTTTAAAATAATTGGGACCTTTTAAAACCTTTCCATCTTCACGATAAATAGGCTTTCCATCTGCGCCCAACTTGCTCATGTTACTTCGTTGAATTTCATTAAACACTTCTTCAATTTTATCCTGCATTCCATGTTCAATGATAGTTCCGCATAAAATATAGAGCATATCGCCCAGTGCGTCTGCAACCTCAACCAAATCGTTATTATTTGCGGCTTCAAGGTATTCTTCGTTTTCTTCGCGCATAAGTTCGTACCGCAATAAGTTCTTTTTTAAGTCTAAATTAGCGGTTGGTGTATTTTTTATCCCAAGACTAAATGCTTTATGAAATTCAGTAACTGCGTTTATTTTATTCTTCATATTAAAGCCCTGATAGAAGGGTGATTTTTAAATTAGTATTGTATTTTTGACAACTGTAAAACTACAAATTTATGTTTAGTACCGGCCAGTGGGTTTTTGCTGTTTTATTTTTTATTGTCTTCGTAATTGTAATGATTTTCAGTTACCGCGGAGATAAAAAACTTCACAAAAAATACTATAAAGGTAGTTTTTGGATACTGCTAGGTTTTATAGCATTCATCCTTTTTCTGTTAGTTGTAAAGACATATTTAAAAAAATAACTTTTTAGCCGAGCTCGCTATTCTCTTAGTGCTCGCCTACTTTTTATTCGATTCACTACAAAAACATTCGTATAAATTTCCTGCTAAAAATACCTACTAGTAGGTATTTTTAGGAATTCCCCCCTACCCTATATTTGTCTAAATCCATTCGAAGTTTGCTATTTTAAAAACTGAAAAATGGAATCTGTTTGATTAGGCATTCTATTTATATAGAAGAAAAAACCTAAAAGTGCATTGTGAAATTTGAAACATCCTGAGCAATATATACTCTTTGGGGAGAGAGGAAACGATTGCAATAAGACTAAGCGATGCACTACGGGTTTTCTCAGAAATTAACCAGAAACTTGACAATCAATGCATAAAATTTAAAAGTGAAAACGAACAAAACACTAACCTTAATCCAAATTATATTATGAAAAAACTAATGTATTTATTTCCGTTTTTAATAATCTTCTGCTTCTTTTTTATAAGTTGTGAAGAAGAGGAAGAGGCCGAACCAGAACAAGAAATTGTAGAGGTAAATGAAACTTCTATAATACCGTCTTCCTCATTTGGGCGAACGAATAACTATTTAGGATGTATAGAAATTTCAAGCAGAATAACCAATATTTCGGTTTGGGATCACGGTACTGTAGACGGTGATATCGTTTCTATTATTGCAAATGGTAATGTAATTATAGACGAACAAACACTTAACGGTCCTTCTAGCCCAATAAGTGTTGATTATGATTTTGGGTATAATGGTTTCAATTACGTAACGCTTTATGCTCACAATTTGGGTGATATTCCACCAAATACTTGCACAGTTGCAATAAATGGAGTCGAGTTTGTTTTGGAAGCAAATCTGGATGCCAATGGAGCCGTTGATGTAATTATTGGAGGCTATGGAGTTGATTGCAGCGATGCTGGCGGCAACGGCGGTGGCGGCGGCGGCGGAAGCAACAAAGGAGATGTAAAGTTTTGGACTAGCTCAGATTTTGGTTGTGGCCCAATTACCGTAAACTTAAGTGGCGTGGGCTCCAGTTCTATTTCTAGTTACTATACTTCTGGAACTCCAGATTGTGTGCCAGATGGTGCAGGCGGTAATTTTAGCGACTTAACACCAGGCACATACAATTATACCGCAAGTTGCCAAGGCTATAACTGGGATGGTACTGTTACCGTTACAGAAGACTCCTGCTTTAGAATGCAACTAACCTTGTAATTATTTCAATTATCTATTTTGAATATAGGCAAAAAATTGGTTTTCTAAATTGATAGCTAGATTGAAATAATATTTAATTCACAATATTTAAAAATACCCTTAATTGGGTATTTTTTTTTGTTTTGGCATAAATTAAATTTGAATACGAACTAATACCTGTTATTATGAAAAATTATATTCTTTTAACTGCTTTATTTACTTTCTCAATTTTAAGCTATGGGCAAGTAAAGACCTTAACAGACGATACAGTTGCCAGCGCAATTGAAAACAGTACCAAACCATTTATAATCGATTTTTACGCTACTTGGTGTGCACCTTGCAAAATAATGTCGCCTATAATGGAGGAATTGGCCGAAGAATATAAGGGTGAGGTTACTTTTTACCGAATGGATGTAGATGCTAACGAGACTGATGATTATCTAGGAATTGAATCTATACCCACGTTCTATTTTATTATGGATGGTGCCAATGTAGGCGTACAAGAAGGCTCACTTTCTAAAGAGAAATTTAGAGAACTTATAAACGAAAATTTTGAACTAACCACAAAGGCAACATTTGATGAATATAGTGATAAAGAAATAAGTGATAAATGGTTCGATTGGAGCTCGTTAAACCTTTTGGCTTGGCACGGTTATGAAGAACATAACGAAGCCGAAGTTCTTTCAAAATGTATTGAAATTGTGCTTCGTTCTATTCAACTAAATGAAAACAGTTACAATCTTGATACTTATGCCGCATTACTTTACAAAACAAAAGAATATTCAAAAGCTTTGAAACAAGCCAAAAAAGCAATTGAAAAGGCAATTGAAAACGATGAAGATTATACTTCCACGACGCTTTTAGTAAACCTTATTATTGAGCGATTATAAAAACGTATTACATTAACCAAAGTAATATTCAATTAAAAAAGCCTTCAAAATTACTTTTGAAGGCTTTTAAATTTTATAAATTGTACTCTTAGTTTACCGCTGGTAAATTGCTGTAATTTTCAGAATAGTAAGTCATTTGTTCTGCAAAACCTTTTGGCTGCTCTATAGTGAAACTTTCAATCTCACCATTGGCATCCATTTTTGGAACAAGTATAGGATTCACAAAACCGCTATAAGGCGCTGCAGTAAATTGCTTGTTGCGATCCAATATTTCTTTATGAATTTTTTGATCTACTTTTACACCGTAGGTTTCAACTAAATGCTCTACCGCTGCATAATCCCCTTCACTTTTAATTCGCTGTGTTTCGCGAAGCAATTGACCGAATAAGTCGTGAAGTTTATCGTAATCAGTGATATTGAAATAGGTTTTGCCGTCGCGCGTAATTTTTTCAATTACGTTGTCTGCTTTTCCTTTTTCAAAAACCCAAGAAGAAACCCACTGGCGGTTACGCATATGTGCTTCTTCAACATTATCGCCTAAATTCAAACGAATTAATTGCGTCATCAAACCGTTACGGATGTAACCGTCGTATGCGGCCATACCAACTTTTTTCCAATCATCAACCAATCCTAATTCTTGAAGTTTTGGGTTGTATAAATAGTAAAGACCAACTAAATCTGCACGGCCTTCTTCTAATGTAGACGCGTAGTTTTTTAATGTTTCTTTGGTTTCACCAACACCAGGATTCATTTGTCCAGATGCATGACCAATTACTTCGTGAAGTGCGGTGTGTAATTTATCGCCTATTTGCCCGTATTTTTCTTCCAATTCAAGTTCTTCGGCATCATTAACAAATTCTTTCAATCTGCCACTGCTTCCTGCATTGTTATAAGCTTCAATAATATTTCCTAATGAAACAGATTTACTACCCACAGCAGCGCGTATCCAGTTTGCATTTGGAAGGTTTACACCAATTGGCGTACTTGGTGAAGCATCACCAGCTTCTCCAGCTACATTTACTACTTTATAAGTTACACCTACAACGTTTTTCTTTTTGTGTTCTTCCATTAATGGCGAGTTATCTTCAAACCACTGTGCGTTTTCAGAAACAACTGCCATTTTTTCAGACATATCAAAATCTTTTAGTTGCACTACCGTCTCATACGAGCCGCTATAACCAAGTGGATCGTTATACACTTCAATAAAACTGTTTATGTAATCTATATTCCCTGCTGTTGCAGAAGTCCAAGCTACGTTGTAGTCATCCCACGTTTGAAGATCTCCAGATTTATAATATTGAATTAAAAGACCAAGTGCATCACCCTGTGCTTTGTTTTCGGCAACACCTTGGGCTTTTTCTAGCCATTCTACAATTTTATCTATTGCTGAGCCATAAAGTCCGCCAGACTTGTAAACCAATTCTTTAAGTTGTCCATTCTCTTTCACCAATTTTGAATTTAAACCAAAAGACAATGGCTTTTCAGGATTTGGAGAAATCTTTTTAGCATAAAAAGCTTCTACATCCTTATTAGTAACGTCTGGCCCATAAAAGTTAACGGCACTTTCAGCTACATTATCTACACCTTTTGCTTGGTTTACTTTTTTAGCATCTTTATCGTTAAAAATTACTTCAAAAGCTTCACCTTCCAAGGTTGTGTTGGTATCGGTTAAAAGTTGCTTTAAGTAATCTGAAGAAAATTCAGGCTTCATTTTAGCATTGGAATAATGGTGGTGAATCCCGTTACTAAACCAAACTCGCTTTAAGTAGGTTTCAAAATTTTTCCAGTCTTCAGAGTTTTTATCGCCGTTATAATTGGCGTATACATTCTCTAACGCTTTTCTGATAGTAAGGTTATGACGGTAGTTTTGATCCCAAATAATATCTCTTCCCGCTAGTCCAGCTTGCGTAAGGTAGTATACAAGTTTCTGCTCCTTTAGGGTAAGTTTTTCCCAACCCGGAATTTGATAACGCAATATTTTTATATCGCCAAACGATTCTACGTTGTAGTCAAATTCTGTGGTTTCAACTGCTTCCACTTGAGCTAAATCGTTTTCTGCTTTGTTGTCTTTACAAGAAAAAAACAATAAACCGCTTATTGCCATTGCAATAAAAAAGGTCTTCTTCATATTATAAAATTTTTAGATTCCCGCAAATGTACTAAATTAATAATCGCAATAATATTTTAAAAAAAACACTGCAAATGAGCGAGATTGATTGTAAAATGCGTCCATGATTTTTCACTATCTTAGCAACACCAATTAACACCCAACCAAATGAAAATATTAAAGTACTTATTTTTTCTTCTTCTCATTATTATTATCGGTAGCGCGATTTATTTCGGAACACAAGATGGAACATATGACATTCAGGATTCCGCAATAATTGCAGCACCGCCAGAAGTTGTTTTCAGTAAAGTGAATAATTATAAAAGCTGGGAAAAATGGGGGCCGTGGAAAAAACAAGACTCTACCATGACTTTTACTTATGCCGAAAAAACTTCGGGTGAAGGCGCATCGTATTCTTGGGATGGCGAAATGAGTGGCGCTATGACTACAACAAAGGTTATTCCGAATAAAGAAATAGAACAAGATTTAACTTTATATACGCCTGCTGGAGAAAGAAACCCAAAAGTGTATTGGAAATTTGAAGATGCCGATGGCGGCACAACAGTAACTTGGGGAATGAAAGGCGAACACACCCTTATTGATAAAGCATATTATTCATTAAGCGGTTTTGACTTTGAAACAGCGATGCACCAAATGAATAAATCTGGTCTTGAAGGAATTGCCGTTGAAGTAGCCGAAGATATGAAACAGTATTCCATAAATGTTGACGGTGTTACGCAATATGGCGGCGGTTATTATATGTATACAACTACAGTTGCTAAACAAGACGAGGTTGATGAAAAAATGGCTCCTTTAATGAATGAAGTAATGAGTTTTATTACCCAGAACAATCTCGCTATGGCAGGAAAACCTTTCACCATTTATAACGAAATAGACAATACAAACAACACCGTTATTTTTTCAGCGGCAGTACCTGTGAATGCGCAGGTTATTACGCCAGAAGGAAGTCCAGTTGTTTGTGGATTTATGGAGCGAGTAACGGCAGTAAAAATTTCGCTTAAAGGAAATTATGAACATCTTTCCGAAGCATATTTAAAAGGAAGACAGTACATTACTAAAAACGACCACCAAATAGACACAAACCGAAAAATGTTTGAAGTTTATATAACCAACCCAGAGGAGGTACTCAACCCCGCCAATTGGTTAACAGAAATTTACATACCAATAATCTCTGTACCCGAACCTATAGAAGAAGGAATGTAAATGAAGCAGTTAGCATTGGTTTTTTTAGGCGGCGGCTTGGGAAGCACTTTTAGATACGGGCTATCCAAGTATTTTAACAACTACGAAACTGGAATACCCTACGGTACTTTTGCAGCAAATATTCTGGGGAGTTTACTAATCGGAATAATTCTAGGACTTGCTTTAAAAAACGAAACACTTTCGCAAAATACTGTATTGTTTTTAGCTACAGGATTTTGTGGCGGTTTTACTACCTTTTCAACATTTGCTTATGAAAACCACCTTTTCCTAAAAAGTGGAGATTTTATGTCTTTTGCGCTTTATACTATTGCCAGCTTCGTTATTGGCTTCGCGATGGTTTTTTTGGGAATGTGGTTAGTGAAGGTAATTTAATGCTTCCCAAAATCTTTCACACCCGCTTCAATTCTAATTAATAAATCGTTTTCCTCTGGCGGTATTGGGCACGAATATCGTGGGCTGTAGGCACAATATGGGTTATAAGCTTTATTAAAATCAATGACTATTTTATCTCCTTCAGGAATACGCTGATCTAAAAACCTTCCTCCACCATAGGAGCCATCGCCACTCGTTAAATCTGTAAAAGGCAGAAAGAGATAATCGTCGTAACCTGGCTCATCGTATGGTTGCACACTTTTAAAAAGATTCAAAATAAAGTCTTTTCCTTCTAGCGTGAAATGTGCTTCGCCATATTTTACATATTCCGGTTTTCGCGCAGTTGTGGTTGGCATTAAAAACGGTTTCTCATCTGGTGTGCGGACAAATTTTGCCTCAACAATAAATTTTTCTTCAATGGGATAAAATACTAAACCTTTAAAGTTTTTGAAATCCTTTGGTTCTAAAATTGTGGTTTCAGGATTGCTGAATTCTTCATTTAGCTTAATTTGTTCTGCTTTGCTTTCAGAAATTAATTCTTCATTTTGTGCCGAAATAGTTACGCATATTAAAAAGAAGCTGAGAAATAATAGTAATCCTTTCATCTGTAGTTTTTAGTAAAAATATAAAAACTACAATTAGGCCTCCGTTTTATTTATAATTAATTTTTTCACTACATTTGATGAATAATTCATAAAAAATGAAAAATAACTCATACACCTGCCGCAAGTATCAGGTCATTTCTAGAAAGAAATGCCGGCGATGTATGTATTGACACTTTAGCAATTAATTTATTCAATATAGAAACGTCTCGGCTTTAACCGGGACGTTTTAGATTTATAACCTAGTATGAAAAAGATATATACCAACTATTTAGCAAATTTTCGCGGCCTCTCGCGAGAAATCTGGCTATTGTCTTTGGTTACGTTCATTAATCGTGCTGGGGCAATGGTTATTCCTTTTTTATCTCTTTATCTTGTAAATGTTGAAGGTTTCAATCTACCACAAGTGGGGTGGATTATGTCCTGCTTTGGTTTAGGTTCTTTGGTAGGCACATATATTGGCGGTAGATTAACCGATACAATTGGTTTTTATAAAGTTATTCTTGCGAGTCTATTTTTAGGTGGCGTAGGCTTTGTACTCTTGCAGTTTATCGAAACGTTTTATGGTTTTTGCATTGGTATATTTATATTAACAATGATGACGGACGCAGGACGACCCGCCATATTTGTTGCCGCAGACACCTACAGTAAACCAGGAAACATAACTAGATGTATAGCATTAATCCGGCTGGCTATAAATTTAGGCTTCTCCATTGGGCCATTAGTAGGTGGTTTAATTATAGCGCATTTAAACTATACTTCTCTTTTTTGGATTGATGGTCTTACTTGTATAATGGCGGCAATTGCTGTAATTCTTCTTTTACAACCGAAGAAACAAAAGGACAATAACGCCGGTAAAACGATCGTCGTTAAAGAAGGAGTTGCGCCTTATTTGAATAAATTATTTATACTGTTTTTCGTAATAATGGTGGCAAACAGTCTTGCGTTTGTTCAATATTTTTCGGTGATGCCGATATTTTACGAGCAGGTTCATTTTCTCTCTGAAGATGTAATTGGCTGGTTGCTATTTCTGAATGGAGCTACAATTGTAATATTCGAAATGCCTTTAATTGCTTGGTTAGACCGAAAACAGATTTCGAAAACTATGGCAACGTTTTGGGGAATATTTTTTCTCGGACTTAGCTTTTTAGTACTAAACTTAACAAGTTGGAGTGGTATATTAGTGGTAGCAATGCTACTAATGACACTCGGTGAAATGATTGGTTTTCCCTTTTCGAATGCGCTCGCATTAGAAATGGCTCCCAAAGGTAGAAAAGGAAGTTATATGGGTTTGTATAGTATGAGCTTCAGTTTTGCACATTTAATTGGCCATAATGGAGGAATGAATCTCGTAAATAGTTTTGGCTATTTTAGCACATGGACGTTTTTCGCAATCTTCCTTCTTTTAATAGCTTTATTGACAATATGGCTCTACTTTCTGTTGAAGAAATCTAACACTGGAAATATCTAAATTTCAGTTTTTTATATGTGATTGTTTTTTCGCGCGGCGTTGTTTTCGCGAAACAATAACTGCATCAGCACATGAAATCATTAAGCCGATACTCGCAAAAAGACAAATTATCCTAACTACTTTAGCACCCGGAAATTCTAAACCTGTAAAACCTAATAATACTGATACAACAGTAATTATTAAAAAGTGAATAGTATAGTTTTTCATAACATTTTAATTTGTAGACGTATAGCTAATATACTATGAAAAATGATGCAGAATTCTTAAAAATAAACCAATTATTAACTCTTTAACAAAATCTATTTTAGTGGTTTCAAATCGTTGTTTTTAACCACGTGCGAAAGAACAATTTGGGTTTTGGTTTCGCCGTAAACTATCAGTTGGTCAATAAAAGTTTCTAAATGTTTTTGATTCTTGAGAACTACTTCCATTACAATATTTTCATTTCCAGTGATACGGTAACAATTTAGAACTTCGTCATAAGTTTTCACCACATCTAGAAATGGTTTTAACTTCCCCATAAAGGCTCGAAGGGTAATAATTGCTTTAAATTGATAGCCAGCTTCAAAGGGCGAAACAACAGTGAAATAACCAGTAATTATACCCGAATCTTCCATTTTTTTAATACGTTCCGACACCGCAGGCGAACTAATACCTACCTTTCTTCCTATTTCGGTACTGGGCTGACGCGCATTTTTTTGAAGACAATTTAAAATTTTCCAATTTAACAAGTCAATGCTCATATTAAAGTATATTTAAAAAAATCATTAATAATTAAATCAAATATACAATTTTGCTTTAATTATTATTGTAAAATGTGCTGTTTAGTCCTTAAATTTGATACGCTTAAAAAAAGAAAAATGTCGTCCCACACCTTTGGAAAAAAATCGCAATCTGCTGTTTACTCAAAAGCATTAGATATATTCTCGTTGGCTAGAAATATTTCTGCCTACATTGGTCATGATTTAGCGCATTTACATAAAAATGGCTCTGAAGATCCGAATATTTACTTCACGGGAGATATTGTACAACAATCTGTATCCTTAGGACCGCAAATATTAAAGGCCGAAAGCCAGCCGTTTTCCGAAGAAAAGCATAAATACGCAGCTTCGGTAATGCGATTATCAAATTTGCTCTATAAAAACTGCGAACGTTTAGAAAGAGTAAATAGTAACGGAAAAGATTTTTTACCATTACTTCGAAAAGAGCTTAAAAAGTTCAGAAAACTTCAACATACTTGGAGGTTGACGCTGTAATTTACACTTCAAACATTTATCCTACTTCTTTCCATTTCAATTGTTACATTTGTAAAAGGCATAACTATTTATAAATGTTTGACGAGGAGAATGATTTCGATCCAATGGAGCGGCACAATCGCGTGCGGCAGATGCCCATTTTCATAAAAGCAGAGGAAATCAGGGAGTTAGTGCGGCATATTGTTACTTCTGTTGAAAAAACTGATATCGTCTTTAAACGTAAAGTTGAAAAGGAAATGTTAGCGCACAACCTAGATTACCTAATGGAAAACGCTTATACAATTCCTGCAAAAATTTCTGGTGCCGAAGCTGTTGAAATCTACGATCTTAAAATGGAAAATGCGGCTATTATTCGTAAAGCTGCTAGAGAATTAATTACCGACGTTCGTGGAATACAAATGCACGGTTTTAAGGATATTGAATATTTAGATTTGCTGCGAAAAGAGGTTGAAGAATTCAGAATACTTTTTGCTGAATGGGTGAAATCTTTTGACCCTTGGGATTATATTATAGACCGTTGGGGACTTTTCAACCCACCCGGCGTAAATTACGATGATCACGACCCCGATGATATTCCCTTCGACCCGAGCAACCTTCCCGACGAATTTTTTTCAGATTCCGATGATTTTGATGAAGACTGGGATGAAGAAAATCTCGATGACGAAGAAGAATGATTAGCGAACCAATCTAGGGTCCACACTAAATTTACCTTTTCGAACTACTTTAAGTTTCCCCGAATCTAAATGAGCTGGGTTAATAAGAATATTATTTTCTAGAGATAATATGGCTGAAGGCACCCGCATCGCTAAACTTTCTTGATTTTTTAACCATCCCGAACCGAACATTTGCAACTGGTTAACAGCTGCCTCCGTGGTCCATTTTGGATTTATAAAATCAATAGAAAGTACAGTTTTAATATCCTCATCTGGAATTTCAACTTCTAAAAACGAATAATCCAAAGGCAATTGTGCAAATTCAATATGTACTATTATTTCTAATAAACTCAGTGATAGGTTTTCTGAAAAATATAACATCGGATCGCCAATCTTATTCCATCTCCCTCCATATAAACGAGCCCCTTCACCCGATAAATCGTCGATATACTGTGTTTTAGCTATTCTGAAAATACGCACAATTATGAAGGAATTCCATGAGCAATACGCCCAAGGATATTTGTAACATGTTGAATTCCAAACCTTGTATCCAAAAAATCTAAAGGTTTTTGACCACTAAATATATAAGGTTTTGAATGTAACCAATTTCTAAAATTTTCGAGTGTTCCTAAAACCGCTATTCCTTCTGAAACCACTTCTGCAATTTCAAAAAGTTGTTCTGTATTTGAAACCCCCAAAAGATCATCATCTGCTTTTCGCTGCAACGTTCTATGAGAAATATGAAGCAAATCGCTCAATCTATCCATGGAAATATCTAAAACTTCACACAACGAATAAACAACGCTTTTAGGCAAACCTTTTCTGGTAATTGCAATAAGATCTATATCGCTATTTACCACTTGCCCTACCTGGGCAATACCTCCTAAAACCCCAACGATTCTATCGAAAGGGTTATTAATAAGGTAAAAGACTTCGGGTTCTTTAGCTAAATTTACATTAGTACGATTATCATAAGTTTCCACAATCACGACATTTGACACAAATATACGTATTTTTGTCGTGATTCAAAAATTTATTTACATATTTCGTCTATACTGCCCACCAACATCAAACAGGGCTTCGGTAATTTGGCCTAAGGAGCATATTTTAGTTGCATTCATTAATTGTTCAAACATATTTTCATTGTGAATAGCAGCAGTTTTCACTTTCTCAATTACGCTTGTTGAATTGTCCGCATGCATTTTTTGAAGATTTTTTAGGGTTTGTATCTGTACCTGCTTTTCTTCATCTGTTGCGCGAATAACTTCCGCTGGAAGAACTGTTGGCGAACCTTTGCTACTCAAAAAAGTATTTACCCCAATAATTGGAAAATCACCGTTGTGTTTTAAGGTTTCATAATACAAACTTTCCTCTTGAATTTTACTGCGCTGATACATCGTTTCCATAGCTCCTAAAACGCCGCCACGTTCAGTTATACTATCAAATTCTTTTAATACGGCTTCTTCAACTAAATCTGTCAATTCTTCGATAATGAATGAACCTTGAATAGGGTTTTCATTTTTAGCCAATCCAAGTTCCTTATTAATTATTAACTGAATAGCCATTGCTCGACGTACGCTTTCTTCCGTAGGAGTAGTAATTGCTTCGTCATACGCATTTGTGTGCAGCGAGTTACAGTTATCATAAATAGCATACAAAGCTTGCAAAGTAGTACGAATGTCGTTGAAATCTATTTCCTGTGCGTGCAACGAACGACCAGAAGTTTGAATGTGATATTTCAACATCTGAGCTCTAGGATTGGCACCGTATTTATTACTTAATGCCTTAGCCCATATTTTTCTAGCCACACGACCAATAACTGAATATTCAGCATCTATTCCATTGCTGAAGAAGAATGAAAGGTTCGGACCAAATTCGTTAATATCCATTCCGCGGCTTAAATAATACTCAACATATGTAAAACCGTTGGAAAGTGTAAAAGCAAGTTGCGTAATAGGATTTGCACCCGCTTCGGCAATGTGGTAACCACTGATAGAAACCGAATAGAAATTTCGAACTTTTTTCTCAATAAAATATTCCTGTACATCGCCCATTAAACGCAATGCAAATTCCGTAGAGAAAATACAGGTATTCTGTGCTTGATCTTCCTTTAAAATATCAGCTTGAACGGTTCCACGCACTTGCTGTAAAGTTTCAAATTTAATTTTATCGTAAACCTCCAAATCCAAAACTTGATCGCCGGTAACTCCTAGAAGCATAAGTCCGAGTCCATCATTGCTTTCAGGAAGTTCTCCATGATATTTAGGGCGTTCAATTCCTTTTTCAGTATAAAGGGTAGCAATTTTCTTTTCTACTTCCGCCTCTAAATCGTTTTCCTTTATATATTTCTCGCAATTTTGGTCGATAGCCGCATTCATAAAGAAACCTAACAACATTGGTGCGGGACCATTAATTGTCATACTTACTGAAGTCATTGGGTGACTTAAATCGAAACCCGAGTAGAGTTTTTTAGCGTCGTCTAAACAACAAATTGAAACTCCCGCATTACCTATTTTTCCATAAATATCGGGTCTTAAATCTGGATCGTTTCCGTAAAGAGTTACACTGTCAAATGCTGTGGAAAGCCTTTTGGCTGGTAAACCCATACTTACATAATGAAAACGACGATTTGTACGCTCTGGACCACCTTCGCCTGCAAACATTCTAGCTGGGTCCTCCCCTGTTCTTTTGAAAGGATAAAGTCCTGACGTATAAGGAAATTCACCCGGTACATTTTCTTGAAGCACCCATTTTAAGATGTCGCCCCAAGCTTGATATTTCGGTAAAGATACTTTTGGAATTTGTGTGTGCGATAGCGTTTCAGTATGTGTCTTTATATTTATTTCCTTTCCACGTACTTTAAAACTGTAAACTGGGTTTTTGTATTTGTTTACTTTATTGTCCCAACCGGTAATAATTTCCCAATTATAGGGATCTAAATTTAGCTTTTCACGATCAAATTCAGCAAGTAACAACTTCAACAGATCTTTATTTTTTTCAGAATCAACTATTGTTTCCGAAACAATTCCAGCTTTATCGAGTTCGGGTTGTTTCCCTGAAATTGTTTCAATTGTTTTGAAAATTCCATAAAGTCGCTGAGCTACTTCTGCTTGCTCCAAAGCTTTTTTGTCATAAGCTCTGTTATTTTCAGCTATTTCAGAAAGATATCGCGTACGCGCCGGTGGAATAACGAAAACTTTTTCTTCCATTTCTTCAGAAACATGATAATCGCTATGAAGCTCAGAATCAGTCTTTTCAGCAATCTCTTTCATAACAGCTTTATAAAGCTTATTCATTCCTGGATCATTGAATTGTGAAGCAATGGTTCCATAAACTGGAAGTTCATCTTGTGGTGTTTCCCACAACTGATGGTTACGAACGTATTGTTTTTTTACATCCCTAAGCGCATCCAAAGACCCGCGCTTGTCAAATTTGTTGATAGCTACCAAATCTGCAAAATCTAGCATATCGATTTTTTCGAGCTGAGTAGCTGCACCAAATTCGGGCGTCATTACATAAAGTGATACATCACTATGCTCTATAATTTCGGTATCGCTCTGACCAATACCAGAAGTTTCAAGAATAATTAAATCATATTGCGCTGCTTTCAAAACCTGAATTGCTTCAGATACATATTTAGAAAGCGCAAGATTGCTCTGGCGTGTCGCCAAACTACGCATATAAACCCTTGGAGAATTTATAGCGTTCATTCTAATACGGTCACCCAGTAAGGCTCCACCAGTTTTTCTTTTAGAAGGATCTACAGAAATAATACCGATGGTTTTTTCTGGAAAATCAATTAAGAACCTACGCACCAATTCATCAACTAACGAAGATTTTCCCGCACCACCTGTTCCGGTAATACCTAAAACAGGGGTCGTTATTTTTTGGTTTTTAATATGAATTTCATCTAACGCTACTTTTGCAACATCCGGAAAATTTTCGGCAGATGATATAATTCGTGCAATTGCACCTATTTCTTTATTCGCTAATTTATCAACTTCACCATTCAATTTATCGCCTATCGGAAAATCAGAACGCTCCACCAAATCGTTTATCATTCCTTGAAGTCCCATTTCACGTCCATCATCTGGCGCATAAATACGGGTTATACCATAATCTGTCAATTCCTTTATTTCTGATGGTAGGATTACTCCGCCCCCTCCGCCAAATATTTTGATATGACTGGCACCCTTCTCCTGTAGCAAATCATACATATATTTAAAGTACTCGTTATGGCCTCCTTGATACGAAGTTAAAGCTATTGCATTTGCATCTTCTTGAATAGCTGTATTTACAACTTCTTCTACACTCCTATCATGACCCAAATGAATCACCTCTACCCCAGTAGATTGTATAATTCGACGCATAATATTGATTGCGGCGTCGTGACCATCAAATAATGAGGCGGCTGTTACAATTCGTACTTTATATTTTGGTTTATAGGGATTTACCTTCTCCATGGCACATTTTTTTTTAAATTATGAAATGCAAATTTAGTCAAAACCTAACGAACATAATACTTTAGAACGCTATTGATATCACAAAAAAAACTAAAAACTATTGCGATATTTGAAGATTTTTGTATATTGCAGCATCAATATTAAACAATTAAAAACTTAACATTATGAAAAAAATTTACTTATTGGCTTTTGCTATAGGAGCTTTCACTTTTTCTGCTAATGCGCAGATAATCAATGACGACATGGAAGATTATACCCCAGGTCCAGTTCACGAAGACCATTGGTCTAGCTGGAGTGGTGGTGGTGGTGCTGAGGACATAGTAGCAACTACGGCTTTCGCTAACTCTGGTGCTCAATCAGGACTAATCGGCAGCAATGGTGTTCAAGATGCACTTTTACTTCTTGGAAATCAAACAAGTGGTGTGTATGACTTATCATTTATGATGTACATCCCAACTGACAGAACAGGTTACATTAACTTTCAAGGTGAAACAGAAGCTGGTGGTGCTGGAAATGGCGGTGCTGGTGTATTCAACTCAGGAAACATTACTTTTAACTTAGATGGTTTAAGCCCTGGAACTGTTGAAGATATTGATGCTGATGGAACAGTTTACAATACCTATGCTTACCCACAGAATTTCTGGTTCGAAGTAAAATTTCATTTTGACATTGACGTTCTTACTTATACATTGTCTATTGACGGTGTAGACGGTGCTCCAGTTGGTTTTGGAACAGACGGTACTGTAGGTGCAATAGATTTCTTCTCAATTGACGCAAACAACGAATATTATGTTGATGATATTATGTTTGATACTGCTTCAGCTGGTGTTGAAGATTTCGCAGTAGGTTCTTTCAGTGTTTATCCTAACCCAGTAAAAGATATATTGAATATCAGCTCTAAAGCTGCTGTTGACAATGTAACTGTTTACGATGTTTTAGGTAAAGTAGTTCTTACACAACAACCAGGAGTTATCTCTCCTAAAGTTGATATGAGCGGTCTTGCTTCTGGAGCTTACTTGGTTCAAGTAACTATTGGAAATGCTACAAAAACAGTTAAAGTTCTTAAATAAGATCTTTAAAAATTTTTATAAAAAGAGCCCTTCAATATTGAGGGGCTTTTTTTTATATTTGAATCTTACCTAATTTTGAAACTATGATCCTTAAAAAAATCTTTCTTTTCTGCTCTTTGTTTGTTGTAATTTCATGCGCAGAACTACAACAGGTAGTTAATACATTACCCACCCAAACTGTAATAGATCCTACAATGATAGCAAGCGGGCTAAGACAAGCCTTGGATCTTGGAATTGAAAAACAGGTAACTAAACTCACCAAAGAGAATGGTTTTTATTCAAATCAGTTAGTGAAAATCATGTTGCCTGCAGAATTGCAGAGAGTGGATCAAACACTTAGAGATATAGGTTTGGGCAGTTTGGCTGATGAAGGCATAAAAGCATTAAATAGAGCCGCAGAAGATGCTGTAAAAGAAGCAACGCCTATTTTTGTGAGCGCAGTAAAAGAAATTACTTTCGCAGATGCGAAAAATATTTTATTGGGCCCAGATAACGCGGCTACCAATTATTTGGAGCAGCGAACAAACTCTCAACTTTACTCAAAATTTAATCCGGTTATTCAAAGTTCATTCGCAAAAGTTGGAGCAGATCAAATCTGGACAAACATTATCAACAAATACAATTCAGTTCCCTTTGTAACAAAAGTGAATCCAGATTTAACAGATTATGTTACTAACCAAGCTTTAAGCGGAGTGTACAAAATGATAAGTATTGAGGAAAAGGATATACGAAACAATATTGCGGCGAGAACTACTACACTGCTAAAACAAGTTTTTGCTTTACAGGATTAAGAAAAAGGATTACTGGCATTAATAATGGCAAAGCTACTTTATGATTCCATTAACCTCTTGTTAATAGAAAGTTACCATTCGCAACACTACCTTTGTAGTGCATAAATAAGCTAGCATGTTTAATTGGTTTAGAAAAAAATCTAGGATTGAAGCATTAAAAGAAAGATACAGACTTTTAATGAAGCGTTCTTTTGAGTTATCCTCAAAAGATCCTCAAAAAAGTGAAATGGCACATAACCAAGCTAACAAACTTTTTCAGGAAATTCAATACCTATCGTTTAAACAAGCTGATAAATAATTAGGTTAATGCAGGGTATTAAAATACTTATAGGCATTTATTAATCGCGATCCGTACCAGCTAAAATACTCTCCATCTACCAATTTCACTTCAGTTTCAAATTCATACGCTAAAGTATCGATATCAGCTTCTTTAAATGGATAAGGCTCTGTGGAAAGAAGTATTAAATCGGCTTTCTCAAAATCGGATGCTTCTACTTCTGGGTAACGAGATTTCTTACTGGAGAAAACATTTTCAAAATTGTTTTCTTGCAACATAGAATTAATAAATGTTGCACGTCCCGCTGCCATATATGGATTTTTCCAAATTAAATAAAGTACTTTCTTAGACTCCGAAGATTGAACAAAGTCTTTATGCTTTTTAGCTTCAAAATTTATCTCCGAGATTATTTCTGAAGCTTTTGAAGAGACCCCAAAAACATCGCCCAATAGGGCAATCATTTTAGTCGAATCTGAAATGGTTTCAATATCACTTATCCAAACTGGTGCAATATTCTCCAGTTCTTTCACCATTTCTTCGGTGTTTTCTTCTTTATTACAAATTATGATATCTGGCTGCAGTGACTCAATTTTCTGAAAGTTTACATTTTTGGTTCCGCCAACAATTGTCTTTTCACTTTTTAAATCTGCAGGATGAACACAGAATTTAGTAACGCCAACAATGGCATCGCGTAAACCGAGATCTACCAAAAGTTCAGTTTGGGATGGCACTAATGAAACAATGCGCTTCGGGGTTTCGGGAAGTTTTATGGTTCTATTTAATTGATCAGTAAATTCCATCAAGAATAGTCTTCATTTCAAGCTGCATATTTTTAGCCTCTTTGGCCGCAGCTTCAGCAAAATCAGTTCCATCTGAAGCATAAATAATTCCTCTGGAAGAATTAATTAGCAGACCAATATCTTCAGTTATTCCATATCTGCAGACCTCTTTTAGACTTCCGCCTTGGGCTCCAACTCCAGGAACCAACAGAAAACTATTTGGAACAATTTTACGAACCTCAGCAAGATATTCCGCTTTAGTAGCGCCAATAACATACATTAAATTTTCGCTGTTTTTCCAGTTTTTTGAAGTTTTCAAAACTTGTTTATAAACTTCTTCGCCTTCAATTTTTTTAGTTTGAAAATCGAATGCGCCCTCGTTAGACGTTAGGGCGAGCAAAATAGTATGTTTACTTTCGAAAGCCAGAAATGGCTCTACAGAATCTTTGCCCATATAAGGAGCAACAGTAACCGAATCAAAACCTAAATCTTCAAAAAAGGCTTTGGCATAACGCGAAGAAGTATTGCCAATATCGCCACGTTTGGCATCTGCGATAGTGAAAATTTCAGGATATTTTTCGTTTAAATAATTTATCGTTTTCTCTAAAGACTTCCAACCCTTAATACCGTATGCTTCATAAAATGCCGTATTTGGTTTATAAGCCACCGCATATTGGTGTGTTGCGTCAATAATAGCTTTGTTGAAAGAAAAGATAGGATCTTCTTCTTCTAATAGAAAATCTGGAATTTTTTCAAGATGTACATCTAAGCCTATGCAAAGAAAGGATTTCTTGTTTCTGATTTCTGAAATTAAATTTTCTGTAGTCATACTGCTATATTTCAGAAGATTATTCGCTTAAAAACTTTCGCCTGTTTCCTTTAATTTTTCGGTATTACTTACCAATTGAAGCTCGTCAACTATTTCTTGAATGTCGCCATTCATAATATTCCCGAGGTTGTATAAAGTAAGGTTTATGCGGTGATCGGTAACGCGACCTTGCGAATAATTGTAGGTTCTAATTTTTGCACTACGGTCTCCACTGGTAACCATCGAGCCGCGCTTTAAAGCATCTTCGGCTTGCTTTTTCGCCAATTCCATATCGTACAATCTAGAACGAAGCACCTTAAATGCTTTTTCTTTGTTTTTATGCTGCGATTTCTGATCTTGACACTGTGCAACTATTCCCGTGGGAACGTGCGTTAAACGTACTGCAGAGTATGTTGTGTTCACCGATTGTCCACCCGGTCCCGAAGAACAAAAGAAATCTACGCGAACATCTTTGGGGTTTACTTCTATATCAAATTCTTCCGCTTCCGGAAAAACCATCACAGTTGCAGCACTTGTGTGCACCCTACCTTGTGTTTCGGTTTGTGGAACGCGTTGTACACGGTGAACTCCCGCTTCAAATTTAAGGGTTCCGTAAACATCTTCGCCTTCAATTTCAAGGTGAACTTCTTTAAAGCCGCCGCTAGTTCCTTCGTTAAAATCTATAATATTGGTTTTCCAACCTTTGCTTTCGCAGTATTTGGTGTACATTCTTAAAAGATCGCCTGCAAAAATACTCGCTTCGTCGCCTCCGGTACCTGCCCTAATCTCCATTACAGAATTCTTGCTGTCTTCAGGATCTTTCGGCACTAAAAGAAATTTTATCTCTTCGTCTAACTTTGGCAAAAGAGTGTTCGCCTCTTCCATTTGTAGTTTAGCCATTTCTACCATTTCGGCATCGCTACCGTCAGCTAAAATTTCCTCAGCCTCGGTTATATTGTTTGTAAGCTCCAAGTATTCTGATCTTTTATCCATCAAAATTCTTAAATCCTTATATTCCTTGTTCAACTGAATATAGCGCTTTTGATCACTCATTATATCTGGTTGAATAATAAGGTCGCTTACCTCGTCGAATCGTTGTTTTATTATTTGAAGCCTTTCTAACATAGAGATTTTATAATGGGTGCAAATTTACAATTTTAACCGAAACGAAACTAATGGTAAATCTTTCAATTTTCATGGAAATTTTTTAAAAATTCGAAGATTGGAAAATGTGGTTTAAGAATTATTAGTTTCTATATCCTTCTGATTCCTTACTTCTAGAAATGAAAAGTAAACCAATACACAAAGTGATAACGCATATAAAATTCGGGCTAAGTAAACAAATGTACTACCAAAAACAAGATCGTAATACCCAATACCTCTAAAGACGCCAGAAAAAACTAGTAAAAGCACCAGAATCATGAAGCTCATGGATTGCGATGTATTGTAAATATGATTGTGAAACAAAGCGAAAAACCCCAATAAACTACCCGTTATTCCACTTAAAAGCATGAAAAAATATTGCGTCTCATTTAACGTCATTTCTTTCATTGCTCCTATCAATTGTATAAATAGAAAGCCGTTAACAAATAATATCAGGACAAAAAAGAGCGTAAATATTTTGGTGAAATGCTGTAGTTTGATTTTCGGAATAATGTACCAGAAAAATGATAAATAAGAAAGAAAGGCCAAAATCATTGACGTACTAGCTATTAATCCATTTTCAAACCATACCGTTGCAACACAGGATGCTCCGTTAAGAAACAGAAACACGACAATCCACTTTTGAATCCTATACCCGAAAACTAACAATAAATACGCTAAAATGGAATAGCAAAAAATGGCACGAATTAAGCGGTACCAAAAATAATTTTCAGCCATATGAAAACCTATGCTTATTGCTATAAAACAGATGGCAAAAATAGCCAGCCCCACTTTATATTTTCTAAAAGGCAATTTCATGAGACGTTAGCTTTATTGGTACTGAACTTAGGGATTATGGCATTAAAAATCAATAGCGAATATAAGTGCGGTATCAATATATAAACTCGCCCATAGCTGATTTTATGGTAAGTTTCTTTGAAGTAGCTGTTTCTACCCTTCCCACAATTTTAGCTTCGACATTAAATTTTTCTGAAATTTTTATAATACTATCAGCAATTTCCTTTGGCGCATAAAGTTCCATTCTGTGCCCCATATTGAAAACTTGATACATCTCTTTCCAATCTGTTTTACTTTCTGCCTGTATAAGTTTGAAGAGTGGCGGAACATCAAACATATTATCTTTTATAATATGAAGGTTTTCAATAAAATGTAGAATTTTTGTCTGTGCGCCTCCGCTACAATGTATCATTCCGTGAATTTCATTGCTGCTAAATTGCGTCAAAATTTCTTTAATAATTGGAGCGTATGTTCGCGTTGGCGAAAGCACTAATTTCCCAGCGTTTAATGGACTATTTTCAATAACATCGTCAAACTTTTTTGAACCAGAATAAACAAGTTCTGAAGGAACTGACGAATCAAAAGTCTCAGGATATTTATTGGCCAAATATTTTTCGAAAACATCGTGCCTTGCAGAAGTTAAGCCGTTACTGCCCATTCCACCATTGTATTCTTTTTCATAAGTAGCTTGTCCAAAAGAAGCCAAACCAACAATAACATCGCCCGGTTTAATATTGGCGTTGTTTATTACATTGCTGCGCTTCATTCTAGCGGTAACCGTAGAATCTACGATGATTGTTCGTACAAGATCGCCCACATCTGCCGTTTCGCCTCCAGTGGAATGAATGGTAACTCCGAACTTTTTCATTTCTGAAATTAGCTCTTCCGTACCGTTAATAATAGCCGAAATTACTTCACCTGGAATTAAATTTTTATTCCTTCCAATAGTCGAAGAAAGCATAATATTATCAACCGCTCCAACACATAAAAGGTCGTCAATGTTCATTATTAACGCATCTTGTGCAATTCCTTTCCAAACCGATAAATCGCCTGTTTCTTTCCAATACGCATACGCCAAAGATGATTTGGTTCCTGCGCCATCTGCGTGCATAATTAAGCAGTGATCCTCATCGCCCGTTAAGTAATCTGGAACAATTTTGCAGAACGCTTTTGGGAATAATCCTTTGTCTACATTTTTGATAGCATTGTGCACATCTTCTTTACCGGCAGATACGCCTCTTTGCGCGTAACGTTTTGAAATCTCTTTACTCATTGTTCATGATTATGGTAGCAAAAATACGTATTAAAAAAAAGCCCACAAAGGTGAACTTTCAACGTTTTTAGGAAATTGAACAGATTAATCCTAATAACTAAAAAACCGCCCAACAATAGTTGGACGGTTTCAGAATATAAAACATTAAAATTTTCGCTAATTAATTATTTAGTAAAAAGTAGCTCACGATATTTAGTTAGTGGCCAAAGCTCATCATCTACAAGCAATTCAAGCTTATCGCAATGGTAGCGAATTACCTGAAAATATGATTTTACATCGTCACAATAAGCAAAGGCTTTTTCTACTGTATCCTCAATTTTGTTTGCTTTTTTACGCGCGTCAATCATTTCGGTTATGCCCTTGTTTATTTTCGCAATGTGCTCGCTTATTTGTTCAATAAGTTGCATTTGCTCAGTAGCCAACTTTTTAAAGTCTGTTCCGTAAATATTTTTTAATCCTTGAACATTTTCAATTAAAATATTTTGATACTGAATAGCAGTTGGAATAACGTGGTTTCTCGCGATATCACCCAATATACGTCCCTCGATTTGGATACGCATTGCGTAATCTTCCATTTCAATTTCATAACGAGCCTCCAATTCTATTTTACTCATAATGCCAAGCCCTTCAAAAAGTGCGATGGATTTTTTAGAAACTTTCGCTTTTAATGCCTGTGGCGTTGTTTTGTGATTGCTTAAACCACGTTTTTTAGCTTCTTTTTCCCAAGCTTCTCCGTAACCATCACCTTCAAAACGAATTCTTTTAGAATCTTTTATATATTCCTTCAAAACATTAAAAATAGCATCATCCTTCTTCATTTTCTTATCCTTGATAAGAATGTCTACTTCTGTTTTAAAATCAATAAGTTGTCTTGCTACAATTGCATTAAGCACTGTCATTGGATTCGCGCAGTTTGCCGTAGAACCCACAGCACGAAATTCAAATTTATTACCAGTGAAAGCAAAAGGTGAAGTACGATTTCTATCTGTATTGTCTAATAAAATTTCTGGAATTTTACCAACCACATTTAATTTTAAGTCTGTTTTTTCCTGCGGTGATAATTTACCGCTAGTTACTTTTTCTAACTCATCTAAAACTTCAGTAAGTTGTGATCCAATAAATGCCGAAATAATTGCCGGCGGTGCTTCATTAGCGCCCAAACGGTGATCGTTACCCGCGCTTGCAATAGAAGCTCGAAGCAACTCTTCGTGATCATTAACCGCTTTGATAGTATTAATAAAGAAGGTTAAAAACTGAAGATTTTTCATTGGTGTGCTACCAGGACCTAAAAGGTTAACACCTGTATTAGTAGCTAAAGACCAGTTATTGTGTTTTCCACTTCCGTTTACATTTGCAAATGGTTTTTCATGGAATAAAACTTTAAAATTATGCTTTTCGGCTACTTTGTGCATCAAATCCATTAATAATGAATTGTGGTCTACCGCCAAATTGGTTTCCTCAAAAATAGGCGCCAATTCAAATTGGTTTGGAGCAACTTCATTATGTCGTGTTTTTACGGGAATACCCAAAAGCATACATTCGGTTTCCAAATGACGCATAAAATTCAACACTCTCGCAGGAATAGATCCAAAATAGTGATCGTCCAATTGTTGTCCTTTTGCTGAAGAATGCCCTAACAAGGTTCTTCCCGCCAAAGAAATATCTGGACGAGATGCCGCCAAAGCACTATCAACTAAAAAGTACTCTTGCTCCCAACCTAAAGTTGCATTTACCTTAGTAACGTTTTTATCAAAATACTTAGCCACCGCAGTTGCAGCGTTATCTATTGATAGCAACGCACGGAGTAATGGTGTTTTATAATCTAAAGCTTCGCCTGTATAGGAAACAAAAACCGTTGGAATACATAAAGTTGTACCATAAATAAACGCCGGTGAAGTTGGATCCCAAGCTGTATAACCACGAGCTTCAAATGTATTTCTGATTCCGCCATTTGGAAAACTTGACGCATCCGGTTCTTGCTGAACCAACTGACCACCTCCAAATTTTTCGATAGCCATGCCATTTTCCATCGTTTCAAAAAAGGCATCGTGTTTTTCTGCAGTTGCCCCAGTTAAAGGTTGAAACCAGTGTGTGTAATGCGTAGCACCTTTTGCAATAGACCATTCTTTCATACCTGTAGAAATATGGTCTGCAATGTGTCGCTCTATTTTGGAACCATTTTCAATGGCATCCATAACACTCTTAAAAGAATCTTTTGTTAGAAACTGCCGCATGGCACCTTCATTAAAAACGTTTTTTCCGAAGATCTCTGAACGTCTTTCTGGTTCTGAAACTGGTACGGGAACTCTATTAAAAGTTTCCTTAATGGCAAAAAATCTTAAAGTTGGCATGATTCTGTTTTATGGTTCGACGAGGCAAAAATAGAAAAAACACAGATACACCCCCTAAATTTTGGCAGTTAATTTGCAAAAATTAGTAAAATAGTTATGAACACCCCCTAATAAATTAGCGATAAACGATTTTGAAATTATTTTAAAATCGTCATTCCAATAAAAATAGCATAGGCTGCGAGCAAAAGAATGCCCCTTTTTCTACCAAGTTGGAATGCTTTAGGAAGAAATGCTAATGGTAGTAGAATTCCAGCAAATCCTATCATCCAGAAAATATCATTAGTAAGTACTTCTTCACTCTTAACTACTATAGGTTGAATTATTGCCGTAATACCCAAAACAGAACAAATATTGAAAATATTAGAGCCTATTAGGTTTCCGAGCGAAATAGCCTTCTCCTTTTTTAAGGCTGCAATAACCGAAGCTGCCAACTCTGGAATGCTTGTTCCAACAGCAATCATAGTTATGGCAATAACTCGTTCGCTTACGCCAAATTGTTCCGCTAAGGAAACTGCGCCACTCACCAAAAATTCACTACCTGCATAAAGTGAAACAGCTCCAATTATTAACCAAATGGTAATTTTAAAATTTGAAGTTTGAGATAGTCCATCGTCAATACTATCATCCACCGGCTCAGTGCTCCGCTGTCCTTTTGCTCTTTTGATTAAAATCCAGAGATATACAAAAAGCATCAGCAGCAATGCCACGCCTTCGGAATGACTTATTATTCTACCGCTTTTCAGAATAAAATAAAGCGCAATTGAAGCCACCATCATTACAGGCCAATTAAGTTTGTAAAAATCTTTATCTATTGCCAGTGGCGAAATAATTGCGGTTATACCAAGAACCAGCCCAATATTGGCAATATTTGAGCCTATTACATTACCAATAGAAATATCTGAAAATCCGTTGAGTGCAGCCTGCAAGCTGACCAACAGTTCTGGCGCCGAAGTAGCAAAAGATACTACCGTTAGCCCAATAACCATCTTGGAAAGATGTAGCTTGAATGAAAGCGCTACAGAAGATCGAACCAGAAATTCACCTCCAACAACTAATAAAACTAAACCTAAAAAAAGCATTAAATAATCCATCGAAAAATAATTGTTCGCGAAGATAGTAAATGCTAAAAAGAATCAATAGCATAATCAGTGCTAACCTGAATTATTACGATAATCTCATCATTAGTTTTTAACTTAAGTTTTTCAATAATATCAATTCAAAATGCTTAATTTCAAAATATATTTAAACTAAGATGAAAAAGAAGTTTTTTAAATTGCTTGCCAAAGCTAATAGTAAGGTACTGCCAAGTTTCACTAAAAGTGGTGTTGAACTTGAAAAGGCCTCCAAACTTCAAATGGCTGTGTTCGCCTATAAATTATGGGTTACTAAAAATGCCTTGGATTAATATTTTAAAAGAGATTTAACCGTCTGGCCTCGCAATTTATTAATGCCTTTTAAAAATTCAATTTCCAGCATAAAATTACACTGCACAACTACTCCACCTAAACTTTCAATTAAATTACAAGCTGCTTTTGCTGTGCCTCCGGTAGCCAAAACATCGTCGTGTAATAACACACGCTCACCTTTTTTTATGGCATCTTCGTGAATTTCAAGGGCATCCATTCCATACTCTAATTGGTACGGCTCCTTTAATGTATTGTAAGGAAGTTTCCCTGGTTTTCTGATTGGCACAAAACCAGCGTTAAGTTTTTGGGCTAAAAGAGTTCCGAAGAAAAACCCACGAGACTCTATAGCCACTACCTTATCAATTTTTTGATCACCAACCATTGCCAGAAGTTGTTCCACACAATTTTCCATTGCTTCGCTACTTGCAAGCAGCGGTGTAATGTCTTTAAAGTGAACACCAGCCTTAGGAAAATGTTCAATATTTCGAATATATTTTGATAAATCCATTTTTTTTCGAGTTTAATTTGTCTTGCAATTTAAAAAGAAATATATTTGCACCCGCTTAAAGCGAGAATTAAATGGCCTTGTGGCGCAACTGAATAGCGCACCTGATTACGGCTCAGGAGGTTCCAAGTTTGAATCTTGGCAAGGTCACTACACTAAAGCAACCACGTTCTAAAAAACGTGGTTTTTTTATGAAATAATTTTTATAACTATTGCAGATTTTTGAGTAATTTGGATACTTCAAATCCATTATTATGACCAAAATCGTAAAAGACGCTGATAACGAACAGGAAAGAGACTACATCTTTCAAGACAATAAAAAAACCCGCTTTGGAGCAGGTTTTATTATTACTGTTTTAATTATTCTTATAATCGCCGTAATATTTTCTGCAATATATTTTGATTGGTATTAAACAATTTCTGCGCTTAACCCAGCTTCTAAAAGCATACTACAGCGCGGTTTTAAATCATTAAACTCACCCGTTTTCACGGTGCATTTTCCTTTGTAATGTACAATAATGGAACACTGCTCAGCTTGTTCTGGCGTGTGTTCACAAGCAAATATAAGACTATTAATTACGTGGTCGAATGTATTTACTTCATCATTATAAAGTACAATTTCATTGAGGTTGCTCTCTTTTTCGGCAACCGCTACATCTTCTTGTATTTTTTCTTTAGTACTCAAAACGCGATACATGTTAATTCATTAATCCGGGATTCGAAAATTCGTTTTCACTAAATTACGAATTTTGCGGCAACCCATTTGTTTTTTTCTTTATTTTCAACGAAACTGAGTCCTAGATTATTGCAAGTTTCTGTAATAATCGGCAAATCTTCGTTATAAAACCCACTTAAATAAAGTTCGCCGCCTTTATCTAAACATTTTCTATAAGTCTCCATATCGTTCAAAAGAATATTTCTGTTGATATTGGCAATAATAACATCGTATTTTTTGTCGGAAAGCAAAGAAGCATCGCCCAAGAAAACAGAAATGCTTTTACAACTGTTTCTTTCAATGTTTTCCATGGAATTCTCAAAACACCATTCGTCAATATCTATTGCGTCTAATTTTGACGCCCCACGCATTTCTGCCAGAATTGCCAAAACAGCGGTTCCACAACCCATATCGAGCACAGTTTTTTCTTTAAAATCCCTCTCCAAAATAAATTGAAGCATCATAAAAGTAGTCTCATGGTGGCCCGTCCCAAAAGACATTTTTGGTTCGATAACTATTTCATACTCAAAATTTTTAGTTGGGTGAAATGGCGCGCGTACGGTACATTTTCCATCAACTTCAATTGCGTCGAAATTTTTCTCCCATTCAGAATTCCAGTTTACTTGTGCAATTTCAGAAGTAGTAAAATCGATTTCAAATTCTTCCGAATCCAAAATATTTATGTCTTCTAAAATATTTTCGTTCCATTCATCTTTCTGAATATATGCAGTAACGCCGTCTTCAGTTTCCACAAAACTTTCAAAGCCTGCGTAGCCTAATTCAGCAATCAGAATTTCGGTTCCAGGTTGAAGCGGACTTACTTTAAAAATGTATTCAATATATATATGTGACATTAAAAAGAATTTACAATTTTCATAAAACTATCTACTTTCAGCGACGCACCGCCAATTAACCCACCGTCAACGTCAGCTTGTCCAAAAATTTCGGCTGCATTATCGGGTTTTACGCTACCGCCGTACAAGATTGAAACCTTTTCGGCAATCTCTTTTGAATAGTTTTCGGCAATGGTTTTACGTATAAATTTATGCATTTCTTGAGCTTGCTCTGGGCTAGCAGTTTCGCCTGTGCCTATTGCCCAAACAGGTTCGTAGGCAACAATTATATTTTCCCAAGCGTCATCTGAAATATGAAAAAGTCCTTCAGTAAGCTGGGTTTTTATCAATTCAAAATGGTTGTTATTTTTTCGATCTTCCAATTCTTCACCGATACAAAAAATAGCTGTCATTTCATTTTCAAGTGCGGTATTTACCTTCTCGGCAAGCGTAGCACCATCTTCTTTAAAATAGGCCCGACGTTCGCTATGGCCCAAAATAACGGTGTTTGTACCTACACTTTTCAACATTTTAGCAGAGATTTCACCCGTAAAAGCACCATCATTACTTTGGTGCATATTCTGCGCGACAACCGTAACAGGATGCTCGCGCAAAGAATTGAACGCATGGTTCAAACTCGTAAAAGGCGGCGCTATCATTATTACTACATTTTCCGGATAAACTTGTTTTTTCAAGTCAACTAAAAACATTTCAGTTTCCGATAAATCGTAATTCATTTTCCAGTTTCCAGCTACTATTTTTTTTCTCATAATCATGCCCGTATTTCGACTACGCTCAATATAAACTTCAGCGAGTATCTTTTTAATATTAGTTATTCAATGCTTTTAATAAATTTTCGTCATTTGTTTCAATGGCTTTGTAAAGACTTATTTCGCCTTCGGGATTTACGATTATATATCTTGGAATCCAATCTAAATCTATGGAAGAGCAAAAGGCACCTTTCCAACCTGCGGGTATAAAATAATTTTCGCCCACCACGCCGTACTTTTCAATTCCATGTTTCCAACTTTCTATTTCTTTATCTAAAGAAAGAAACAAAAATACAATTTCGGGATTATCCTTTTGAAGCTTATGCAGCGCGGGCATTCCTTCAATACAATCTTTGCACCAAGTAGCCCAAATATCTATTAAAACGGTTTTGCCTTTATATTGTTGAAGTATTTCTGAAAAGCTGATTTCAGTGTTGTCTTCAGCTAGAAATTTCTCGCTCAACGCAGCTTCAGAAAACGTTTTTTGCTGCGCTTGTGCAAAGCTTACAAATAAAATAAATGTTATTGATAGTTTCATGAGTTTTGATTATTGGTACGTTGATACTGTTGCAAATTTATTGTTTTCTGACTGATGAATTGCACACGATAAATCCTGAGCCTACTGTCTACTAATTTTAGGATCCAGCCAACCGTAAATTATGTCTACAAAAATATTAATTATAATGAATAATGTGGCAATTACTATTACAGCGCCCATAATTACAGGTAAATCTAAGGTGTTTAATGCATTCACTATTTCCTTTCCCAAACCATTCCACCCGAAAATGTATTCCACAAAAACAGCACCTGCAAGCATACTTGCGAACCAACCTGAAATTGCAGTAACAACAGGATTTAGTGAGTTTTTAAGCGCGTGTTTTTTTATAATTTGATAATTGGATAACCCTTTTGCTTTTGCAGTGCGAATGTAATCTTGGTTCAAAACTTCGAGTAACGAATTACGCATCAACTGACTTACGACAGCCAACGGACGAATACCCAAAACGATAGCCGGAAGTATTAAATTTTTCCACTGAATGTGCTTGCCGTTTCCAAAATCGTCGACTGAGTAAAGGCTTCCGGTCATATTCAAATTTGTGTACTCGTGAAGTAAAAAACCGAAAATCCATGCAAAAATAATTGCACTGAAAAACGACGGAACACTCATCCCCAAGGTGCTAACTAATTGAATAAATTTATCTATAAATCCATCTTTGAAGAGCACCGAAATAATTCCGAGAAAAACCCCTATAATTATTGCAATAATAATTGCTGAAACTGCCAAAATAAATGTGTTCGGGAGAGTTTCAGCTATTACTGCGCTTACTTCTTTTCCATTCTTTTGAAAAGATTCGCGCAAGTACGGCGTTTTTAGAACTACGTTTGTATTTCCAACTGAAAATAATTCTGCGGCATTATATTTTCCCTTCGAAAGAAACGTATAATCGTCTGGGTTTGTACTGTGAAAAGAAATAGGCAACAGATCGTTTAAATACCGGACATATTGTATTGAAACGGGCTGATCAAAACCATACTTCTTTTTTACAATTGCAAGCTGTTCTGCAGTTTCGTTTTGCCCCAACATCATTCGTGCGGGGTCGCCGGGAAGTATTGTAAATAAAAGAAAAATAACAGTTACAACCCCAAACAAAGTAAGCAATGCATAACCCAATTTTTGAAGTATGTAAACTGCCACTTTATTGTTGGTTTATTTGTTCCATTGTACGTGGCTCGTATTGAAAATCTTTACCAAAAAGTATTTTTGAATATGCTTCAATAGTTTCGTCAAAACCCGCTGCTTTTCTTCTTTGATTTACATTTTCTGGATTCGCGATTGGCCAAATAAAAGAACCACGAGCATCGTCATAACTCATTCCTTGAGTACCGTAAATTTGTGGCTTCCCCTCCATCATTAAATAGCGATCTTCCATCATTGCTGCAGAAGTTTTAGGTATTTCTCCAGCGTCAGCGGCTTTCTTTACCAATGGCAAATAAAGCGGAATTTTATCGGGGTTGTGCTGTAAAACATTCCACGCCACAAGACTCGATTCTTCACCCACCACAGATTTTCCGGGATATCCTTTTTCAATAAAATATTTTTCAACAAAAAGCATGTTTACACTATCCAAAACGCTTTGCATATTTGCCAAATCGCCGCTGTATTCAGCTTCAGTAAGACCCATTTTTTCACCCAACTTTTTACGTTCTTCCAAAGACTGAGCTTGCATTAATAGTCGGTATCGCTGGTCTAGCATTCCAATACTGTCCAATCGTTGTTTTAAGGAAAGGTCTAATTTTAAACTTGCACTTTTCACAGTTGGAAGTTGCAGCTTTGAGGTATCATTCCAGTGAAGTTTTTGTTTGATTGTTCCGTTGTCCAGTTCCAAAATTCCTGGATTACTTCGCACAATCGTTTTCAGCGTAGTTTCGTCACAGAAATAAAACTTGAAGTTCAGTTTATACTGTTCCACCAGCGCTTCTGTCATTTCTTGCGAAGAGGCTGAAAGACCTATTACATTATAACCATTTTCCAAAGCCTTATCTGTAATTTCCTTAATTGGAATATAACCGTCTTTCTCCGTATTTCCCAGGCTATATGCTATAATAACCACGAGATTTTCTTCTTCTAAAAATTGCGTGGTATAATCCTCACCGTCGCGTTCCATTGTGAAATCGTGGATTGGCGGTGTGTAGCCTTCCTGAATCATTTCAGTCTCGGTATTAATTAGCTCCCCATCAACTTGCGGATATTCGCCATTAGTAGTTATCACCTTTTCTTCGCCATTAATATTAAAAGTCCACTTGTATTCATAAATAGGTCCGGGTGCATTCTCTGGAACAGCCATTCCCTCTCTGATGTTTGCCCCAATTTTATACGGACGAAAATCTATAATTGGCAGGTGTAGCAGCACGTAATAAGTTATTCCAAGGCAAGCCACAAATGATGCGAAAATTAAAATACTGCGCGTTCCTTTTGTAAAAAAGGGCTGGATATATTTTTGTCCCACAAAAAGAATTAAAATCAAAACCAGCAATACAATGTCTTTGCTGAAAGATTCCCAAGGCGTTAGTTTTATTGCATCGCCAAAGCAACCGCAATCTGTTACTTTATTAAAATATGCCGAATAGAAAGTCAGGAATGTGAAAAACACTATCATTAGCAATAACGCCCAAAGTGTAAACTTTTTTAAATAGCCCAAAAGCAGCGCAACACCTAGCAATACTTCAAAAATTACAACGAAAATTGCAATCAATAATGCGTACGGCACAAGAAAATTAAGATCTAAAACTTCGGGGGCGAAGTAATCTTTTAGTTTAAATGAAAACCCAACGGGATCGTTCAGTTTTATCAATCCACTAATTATAAAAAGTGCTCCAACTATAATTCTAGATATTCCTACTATTATTTTCATACGTACTATTTATATTCTGCAAGCTATTTCCGTCTCAGTGGGTATCTCGCAAGTATTATCATTATTTTATTTTAACACCTACAAGGTTTTGAAAACCTTGCAGGAAGTCTTGGAAAATTTATCGGTCAAGACTTTCTTTACTCTTTATTCTTTCCTCTTTTTTCTTCCTTCTCTTTACTTTCTTCCAAATGAATTAGCGCAAAAACAGCATAATTAACCATATCTTGATAATTTGCATCAATGCCTTCAGACACTAACGTTTTCCCGCTATTATTTTCAATTTGCTTTACACGAAGCAATTTTTGAAGAATCAAATCTGTAAGCGAACTCACTCGCATATCTCGCCAAGCCTCGCCGTAATCGTGATTCTTATTCAGCATTAATTGCTTGGTTGCAGCAACATGTTCATCGTAAAGTTGGGTAGCAACTTCCAAAGAAAAATCTGGCTGCTCCACAACTCCTTTTTCAAGTTGAATGAGGGCCATGATAGAATAATTTACAATCCCAATAAACTCACTAGTTTCGTCCTCTTCAATTTTTTGCTGCGCATTTTGTTGCAAACCTCGAATACGTTGTGCTTTAATAAAAATTTGGTCTGTCAACGAAGGAAGCCTAAGAATTCGCCACGCACTACCGTAGTCGTGCATTTTGTTGATAAACAGCGTCCTGCATTTTTCTATCTGGTCGTTGTATTGATTTGAAGTATCCGCCATTACTGAATTGTAAGATTTTGCGTAAATTTCGCTTAAATAGTTCGAAGTTCAAAGTTGAAAGTTGAAAGTTATTCGCCAAATGGCACATTGACTAAAAGTTTTTGAATTTTGAAAGCGATAAAAAAATTAAAAAATTGCAGACCCTTAATTGCCGCGGCAAACTCATAGATCTCTCCGAACCCAAAGTGATGGGCATAATCAACGTTACACCAGATTCGTTTTACGACGGCGGAAAAACGTTTTCAGAAAACGAAATTTTGAAGCAAGCCGAAAAAATGCTTTCGGACGGTGCTACGTTTTTAGATATTGGCGGATACAGCACACGCCCAAATGCCGAAGAAATTTCTGAAAAAGAAGAAATTGAAAGAGTTGTAAAAGGAATAGAAATTATTTTGAATGAATTTCCGGAAGCTTTAATCTCTGTGGACACATTTAGAAGTGAGGTTGCAAAGAGCGGAATTGAAGCTGGAGCCGCAATTGTAAACGATGTTTCTGGCGGAACTTTAGATACAGAAATGTATAAAACCGTTGCTAAATTAAAGGTTCCGTACATTTTGATGCATATGCGGGGCACCCCAAAAACAATGACAAAATTAACCGATTACAAAAATGTAACAGTTGAAGTAATAAAGGATTTATCTGAAAAGATCGCTCTCGCCCGAGCCGAAGGAATAAACGATATTATCGCCGATCCTGGATTCGGATTTGCAAAAACCCGAGAACAAAGTTTTCAGCTTTTGAATAATTTAGAACTTTTTAAAACCTTGGGAGTTCCTATTTTAGCGGGAGTTTCTCGGAAATCGATGATTTATAAAACCTTAGATACTTCAGCAGAAAATGCTTTAAACGGAACAACCTCATTAAATACAATTGCACTTTTAAAAAGTGCTTCAATTTTAAGAGTGCACGATGTAAAGGAGGCTGTAGAATGTGTGAAATTGCTACAAATTCTTCAAAATTAATTTTAAGTCCATAATATAGTTTTCATAATAATCGCAGCAAATAGTATAAGAAAAAACAATACCGACAACAGTTTCAATAGAATCATTTTTTAATTTACTTTTACAAAAAACACACCTCCTTGGATTTTCTCGACATTCGAATTATTGATATTGTAGACATTGTGCTGGTAGCATTCCTGCTTTACTATCTCTATAATTTGGTAAAAGGCACAGTGGCCATCAATATTTTGGTCGGAATAATTATTGTTTACACCTTTTACGTTTTTACGCAATTGTTAGAAATGGAACTTTTAAGTAAGATTCTCGGTGGCTTTTTGGGCGTTGGAATGTTTGCCTTGGTAGTTGTTTTTCAACCTGAAATTAGGAAATTCCTTTTAATGTTGGGCTCCACGAATTTCAATGCGCGACGCAGATTTTTAAAGCAGTTTAAATTTTCCGGAAATGATAAAACTCTTCAAATAAATGTAGACGGAATAATAGCTGCTTGTAAAAGAATGTCTAGCACAAATACCGGCGCACTTATCGTTCTGCAACGCAATAATAGCCTTGATTTTGTGAAAACTACGGGAGATGAAATGAATCTTGAAGTTAATCAACCTATTATTGAAAGTGTCTTCTTTAAAAATAGTCCGTTGCACGATGGCGCAATGATTATTGAAGAAAATAGAATTACAGCAACACGCGTTATTTTACCAGTTTCAAACGACAAAAAGATACCATTACGGTTCGGACTTAGGCACCGTGCAGCCGTTGGAATTACAGAAAAAACAGATGCGGTTTGTTTGGTAGTTTCAGAAGAAAACGGCCAGATTTCTTATCTAAAAGATGGCGATTTTGTGCTTTACGATAATATTGAAGAGCTAACGAAAATTCTGAAAAAGGATTTAAGTTAAATCACACCTACAGGCCATCTCGATATTTTATCAAGCCAAATACCTCAATTATTTCATCATTCGGCTTAACGAGATAAATAATTGTATATCCCTTAAAAATCAAATCTCGAATATTTTCATTTTCAAAATGTATTGAGCGTCTATTCTTAAAAGGATATTTTTTTAAATCTTTAAGCAAGACAATCACGTCTTTTTTAAACTTTCTGGCTGCTCTAGGTTTATCTCTGGCTATAAAAGCTACTTGCTCGTTCAAATCAAAATTAAAGCTTTCAAGAACCTTAATTTTCATATTTTAAAATGGTTTTTTCTAAATTGGCATCTAATTCTTCTAAGGAAATAAATTTAGCATCTTTTGAATTTAGCTCATCAAATCTATTTCTCAACCTCTGAATATCTTCTGTTTCTTCAACAACAATCTGTAAATCTTCAGACTTAAATTGCTTTAATATCTCCAAAATTTGGCCTAGAATTTCTTTATTTACTTTAAGCTTTAATGTTTCCATAACGAAAGTTATTTATCAAATGTAGGGAAAATACCGTATTAAAAGATGATTTAGACTTTTCAAATTGTCTCTTCTGCCATAAACTGAACTTCATAAAGATTTCTATAAAACCCATTATCAAGTTTTAGCAATTCTTTATGCGTGCCTTCTTCCATAATTCTTCCAGCATCCATCACAATAATTTTATCAGCTTTTTTAATAGTTGCCAAACGGTGGGCAATTACAATTGAAGTACGACCTTTTGTGATTTTGTCTGTCGCGGTCTGTATTAATTCTTCTGAATATGTATCTACGGAAGACGTAGCTTCATCTAAAATTAAAATACTAGGTTTACTAACATAGGCACGCAAAAATGAAACTAGCTGTCGCTGCCCAGAAGAAAGCATACTTCCGCGTTCCTTCACATTATAATGATAGCCTCCGGGGAGTGATTCAATAAATTTATCGACGCCTATTTCTTTTGCTGCCGCAACCACCTCTTCTTCAGTAATATCTGGATTTCCGAGTGTAATATTATTCAAGATAGTATCGGCAAATAGAAATACATCTTGTAACACGACTGCTATTTGATTTCGAAGTGATGCCAGTTTATAATCCTTTATAGAAATATCGTCAATCGTGATTTCGCCGCTGTTAATTTCGTAAAAACGATTTAGTAGATTGATAATTGTACTTTTTCCGGCACCCGTAGCGCCAACAATAGCAACGGTTTCACCTGGATTTGCTCTAAAGGAAATTTCTTTAATTACTTCTTCGTCTTCATTATAACCAAAAGAGACATTTTTAAATTCAATTTCACCCTTAGTACTTTTATACTCTACCGTACCCGTATCTGCTATATGCGATTTGGTATCGAGAATTCCAAACACACGATTGGCAGCAACCATACCCATTTGCAGTGTATTGAACTTATCTGCAATCTGACGAAGTGGTCTGAAAAGCATTTCGGAATATTGAATAAATGCAACAACAAGACCTAAAGTTACCGCTCCCCCGCTAATTACATTTAAACCACCGTACCAAACTACCAAACCAGTAGCCACAGCACCCGCCGTTTCTGCAATAGGAAAGAATATAGAGTTATACCAAACTGTCTTTATCCAAGCTTTTCTGTGACTCTTATTTATTTCCTGAAAACGCTCGTATTCGGTTTTTTCGCGAGTGAATATTTGCACTATTTTCATTCCAGTAATACGTTCCTGCACAAACGTATTTAAGTTGGCTAATTGGTTACGCACGTCTTCAAAAGCCACTTTCATTGCTTTTTGAAATACGCGAGTTGCATACAAAATGAACGGCAAAACAATAAAAGCTATAAGCGACAACTTCCAACTTTGATAAAGCATAAAACCAGCGATAACAAGCATTTTTAGAAGATCACTAATTATCATAAATAAACCTTCACTAAAAATACTGGAAATAGTTTCTACATCATTTACGGCTCGGGTTGTCAATCTTCCGACGGCGCTTTTATCGAAATATTTCATTTTGAAACTCATCATCAATCGGAAGAGTTGTTGGCGCATATCTCGAATTACACTCTGACCTAAATAATTGGTGTAAAATATAAAGGCGAATTGAAAAATTACCTCTAAAAAAAGAACTACCACCATTAAGATGATATATTTCATAAACCCTTCCCCGTCTTTGGGAACCATAGAATTATCAATGGCTAATTCTAGTAAATAAGGACGCAACACCGCCAGCCCAGACATAATGACCGCGGCAAATGCTACAAAATAAAATATTAAGCTATACGGCTTGGTAAAAGCCAGTAAGCGCTTAAAAAGCTTAAAATCGAATGCGTTGCCTGTATTTTCTGACACTGTAATTTATTAATTCGTTAATTTGAAAATCGGGATTTGGAATTCGTTAATCAGATTTTTTCCCTTTCTCCTCGTTTGTCGTTCGTCTCTGTTTTTTATTTCAAAAATAGCTCTTTCGGATACGCCACTTTCGTTAAATACAACCCGTGGGCTGGAGCCGAAGCGCCCGCTTCTTCCCTACTTTTACTTTTTAATATAGCTTTAAAATCTTCCAAAGAAGTTTTTCCGAAACCCACATCCAATAGCGTTCCCACAATTGCACGTACCATGTTTCGCAAAAAACGATCTGCGGCGATTGTAAAAATAAGTCTATTATTTTTAGCTTCCCAATTCGCTTTTACAATTGTACAATTGTACGTTTTTACGTCGGTTTTAGAACGCGAAAAGCATTGAAAATCTCTATGCTGCAATAGCAATTCCGCAGCCTGATTCATCAAATCAACATTGGGTGCTTTTTTAATTTGAAACGCAAAATCCTGTAAAAAAGGATCTTTGCCAAGTGAAATTATATATTCGTATTCTCTTTCAATTGCATGAAAACGAGCGTGTGCGTCTTCCTTTACTTCCAAAATATTTACTATTGAAACATCTTTCGGTAGAAAGGAATTTATTCTAAAAATGAGTTTTTCAATATTTTTAATTGCATCAAAATCGAAATGCGCAAAAAGCTGTTTTGCATGCACTCCTGTATCTGTTCTTCCTGCTCCGGTGAGTTTTACCTTCTTCCGAAGCAATGTAGAAAACGTTTCCTCTAAAACCTGTTGTACGCTAATCTGCTTAGGTTGGCGCTGCCATCCAAAGTAATTTTTCCCGTTGTAGGCTATTTCAATAAAATATCGCAATTGGCTTTTTTTCAGAATCGACAAAATTACAATATACAGGCCAGCATTTATGTTATAACTTTGAAAAACTTAATACCTTCGCCAAACAACAATTCCTCCTACTTTGAAAAAGATTCTGCTCTTAAGTGATACCCACAGTTATATAGACGAAAAAATCCTGACCTACATAAAACAGGCCGATGAAGTGTGGCACGCTGGTGATATTGGCGATCTTGCAGTTACCGATGCCATCAAGAAATTAAAACCATTACGAGCCGTTTATGGCAATATTGACGGGACGGAAGCCCGAATGGAATTTCCGCTTAACAATCGATTTATGTGCGAAGGTGTTGATGTTTGGATAACCCACATTGGCGGTTATCCCGGAAAATACAACCCTTCCATTCGGCAGGAAATTTACTCCAATCCTCCTAAAATTTTTATCTGCGGCCATTCGCATATTTTAAAAGTAATGCCCGATAAAACCACAGGATTACTGCATATGAATCCCGGCGCCGTTGGCAAGCACGGATTTCAACAGGTGCGCACCATGCTTCGTTTTGAAATTGATGGTGAGAAAATCCAAAATTTAGAAGTAATTGAGTTTGCAAAATAAACTTGAGGAGGGTGACTTCGGCTCCGCTCAGAAACCGGTCATTGAGCGGAGCCGAAATGACCAACACCTATAACCTAGGTGTTTCTTTCTCGCTCAGGATTAATTCAGCAGAAGACAAAAAAAAACCCCCAAAGGTGGCATCCTTTGAGGGTCTTGCACTAATATACTAAGATTGGTTTATCGTAAACGATCAACAGATTTTACAAGATCTTCATCCCTTTTAATAGCCTTATTGGCCAGCACTAAAAATACGATAGAAATGATAGGAAGAAGAACCCCAATACCCTTCTCTGAAACTAATGTTTCTCCGGATAAAGTGAGCGATCTGTAAACGAAAACTCCCAGTAATACAAAGTTTGATACTATATTTAAACGGTTAAACACAAATTGTGTCTGCCGCTTTTTGAAACTTAAAATTGAAATTATAGCCAATGCAATTGAAACGAATATCAATCCAGAAACCACAGGCTCACTGCGTTCTACAATAACAGAACCGTCTTCACCTAAAATTACAGGAAACCACATAAACAACGCTCCCATAATAATGGCAGATATTACTAAATATATGGTTTGAATACGTTGAATCATCTTGCAAAAAACTTGAATGCGCAGCAAAAATACAGTTTCTTTTTAAAAAAAATAACAGTACTTTTTAATTTATTATTGTATTATTGCAGTATCTATTCGTAACCAGCTCAATAAAGGTTACTTAGTCTTCGAAAAACTTTCAACGTACTTATCTTCTCAAAAGGAACACATTAGTATCAACTTTAACTACAGTATTTTATACATGTTTGAAATTTCAGATTTAAAAAACAAAAAGCTACCTGAACTTCAGGATATAGCAAAAGAACTCAATGTGCCGAAATATCGCACACAAAAAAAACTAGACTTGGTGTATCAAATTCTCGATTACCAAGCCGCCAATCCTACGGCGGTAAAAGCAGTTCTAAAAGCGGACGAACCTTCCCCAGAACCAAAAAAGGAGGAAAATACTCCAGCTGCTAGCGATAATCGCGACAAGGAACAAAAACCACGTCCGCAGAAAAACGACACTAGAAACAAAAAACCATTGCCAAAAAAGCAACATCACGACAAAAAAAGTGATGATGACAAAAAGAGCGATGACGACAATAAGGGTGATGACGATAAAAAAGTTGTAACCGATAAGCGTTCTAGCAATGATAAGAGCGATAAAGGCGACAAAAAGGAAAGCGACAGAAAACCACAACACCAAAAATCGAATCCCAACGCTAACGACAACAGACAGAAAAACCAGCGCAGCGATAATCCAAATTCTGATAATCGTCAAAAACACCCAAGCCACAGACAAAAGGACGGTAATGTGCAGGACAACAGAAGTAATGGCAACAAAGATTCACGCAATCGTTACCGAGAGCCAGATTATGAATTTGACGGTATAATTGAAAGTGAAGGTGTGCTAGATATAATGCAAGATGGCTACGGCTTTTTGCGCTCTAGCGATTATAACTATTTATCATCTCCTGATGATATTTACGTTTCACAATCACAAATACGCCTTTTCGGTCTAAAAACTGGAGATACAGTTTTAGGTGAAGTACGTCCGCCGAAAGAAGGAGAAAAATATTTCCCTTTAATTAAGGTGAATAAAATAAATGGCTTAAACCCTAATGTGGTCCGCGACCGTGTTTCTTTTGAGCATTTAACGCCACTTTTCCCACAAGAAAAATTCAACCTTGCAGATAAGCAAAGTACTATTTCAACCAGAATTATAGATCTTTTTGCTCCTATAGGAAAAGGACAACGTGGCATGATTGTGTCGCAACCAAAAACTGGTAAAACCATGTTGCTGAAAGATATTGCAAATGCAATTGCAGCAAACCATCCTGAGGTTTACCAAATTATACTTTTAATTGATGAACGCCCAGAAGAGGTAACTGATATGCAACGAAATGTTCGTGGCGAAGTAGTTGCTTCAACTTTTGATAAAGAGGCTACCGAGCACGTTCGTGTTGCAAACCTAGTTATTGACAAAGCAAAACGTTTGGTAGAATGTGGCCACGATGTTGTAATTCTTTTAGATTCTATTACGCGTTTGGCTAGAGCATATAACACCGTGCAGCCTGCCAGTGGTAAAATATTGAGTGGTGGTGTAGATGCAAACGCATTACACAAACCAAAACGTTTCTTTGGTGCTGCACGTAACATTGAAAATGGTGGATCGCTAAGTATCATCGCTACGGCTTTGACTGAAACAGGATCTAAAATGGACGAAGTTATTTTCGAAGAATTTAAAGGAACTGGTAACATGGAACTTCAATTGGATAGAAAAATTTCTAACCGAAGAATTTTCCCTGCAATCGACCTTACTTCTTCAAGTACACGTCGAGATGATTTATTGCTTGATGAAAACACAATTCAACGTATGTGGGTGTTACGCAAATACCTTGCAGATATGAATCCTGTAGAAGCAATGGAATTCATTAACGACCGTATTAAACAAACCAGAAACAACGAAGAGTTTTTGATTTCGATGAACGGATAACAACTAATTATACAATAGCTAAAAAGTCCCTCAAACACAGGTTTGAGGGACTTTTTTTATTGCACAATACTTTGCTTGCCAACTTAGCATTTTATTGCTAATACAAGCTGAAACGAACCTGTAAGTTTAATATTAATCACATACTTAGCTTCATCAAGGCTATAAAACTATAACGCTTTCTTCTAAGTTTAGTGAACAAAAAAAAGCCTCAATCTTTCGATTGAGGCTTTTCTAAAAGTTATTTCCGTTTAGGAAAAAGCAATTACTGCTTAATAACTTTTTGAGTATAAGTTCCCATGTTAGTTTCAAGGTTAAGGAAGTAAACTCCTGGAGCAATTCCAGAAACATTCATTACACCATTTGAAAGAGTAACACCAGTTGTTTTACCAAGAATGCTTACTAAAGCAGAATTCTGAACTACAACATTTGAAGGAAGTCTTACATTCAATACATCAGTAGCAGGACTTGGGTATACAGAAACCATTTCGGCTAAGTTATCTCCAACAGAAAGAAGCTCGTCACCAAGAACGCTCATTACGTATTGATTGTCTGGGAAACCGATTGTAGTTGCAGTTGTAGGATCTAAAATACCACAATCTTCAGCTAATAAGTAACTATCATCATTTTCACCTGTAAGGTTAATTCCTGGGAAGTAAGTCTCGCCAGTGTTAACTCCACTGTCACCAGCATTTACTTCAAAAACAACTATAGATCCTGCAGGAATAGTAGCAACTAAAGGCTCAGTAACTACAGAAAGATCATCAGCAGAGCTACTAACGTGAGTAGTTCCTCCAATTAATGTTAATGTTGCAGTAGCTAAATCATCTGTATCAGCAGTGTAAATGTTTAAGTTGATTAATTTACCGTCGTCAGCAGTTCCCTGTCCGTATTGAACTTCAGAGATTACAAATTGACCTGTTACGCCAAAATCAGCAAGAACATAAGCTCTTAAAAAAGAGTTTTCACTGTAAGTTCCACCTGCTGAATCCCAACAAGCAACGCCACCGTCAGTAACGCTAGTTGGATCTGCAGATTGAGTAAGAAGAGTTTGAGATTGTGCTGCTAAAGTCAGCATCATTGCACTAAGCAATAAAGTAATTTTTTTCATTATACTATTTTTAAAATTATTAATAATTAACTCTGCCAAAGCTAAGAATTATATAGAAAGACAAAAAGCAATTGCAACCTCAATAAAACGAATGGGAAATTCAGTTTATATAACCCACTAGCGCCTATCTCTTTAGTGTAATCAATCATAAAAATTTTAACTTTTTTTTAGGGTTTTTTGATACGCCATTTTTCAAAAAAGTTCAGTTTAGACCATTATATTTGTCCAAATTCATCGAATTATGAAGCTTTTCTTACTGCTACTATGTTTAGGTTCTTTCGCTCCAATTCATTCACAAACACTTATTCCTTATGAAAAATCGCAAGGCACTGAAACGGAAACTTATGCGCAAATAATTGAATTCTATTCGACTTTATCGGAAAATTACCCTGCAATTTCTATATATGAAATAGGCGAAACCGATAGTGGTTTTCCGCTTCATTTGGTGGTTTTTAATCCGCAAAATTCAAATGCAAAGAAAACCAATAGCGCATTTCAAAAAAACGGCAAAAACGTATTACTTATAAATAACGGAATCCATCCTGGCGAACCCGATGGTATTGATGCCACAATGCTTTTATTTCGCGACTTTGCCGAAAACAAAATTCGCACCCCAAAAAACACAATCATTACTACAATACCTATATATAATATAGGAGGTGCGCTAAGTAGAAATAGCACCACCCGCACCAATCAAGACGGCCCCGAGGAATACGGATTTCGCGGCAACGCACGAAATTATGATTTGAATCGTGATTTTATAAAAGCCGACACTAAAAACGCGAGAGCTTTTGCCGAAATATTCCACTGGTTAAATCCTGAGTTGTTTATTGACAATCACGTTAGCAATGGTGCTGATTACCAATACGCGCTTACCCATCTTTTTACACAACATAATAAATTAGGCGGTACTTTGGGAGACTATCTTCACAATTCATTGATGCCGCAATTGGAAGATTCGCTTCATCAAAAACAATGGGACATTACCCCATATGTAAATGTATTTAACCAAGTGCCAGATAATGGTTTCACGCAGTTTATGGATTCGCCGCGCTATTCAACAGGGTATACTACATTATTCAATACTTTGGGAATGATGGTGGAAACACATATGCTAAAAACCTATAAACAAAGGGTTGATGGAACTTACGAATTGATGAAATCTTTTATAAATATTGTAGATGTTGATGCCGAAAAAATTAAAACACTTCGGAAAAACTATTTCGAAAAATATAAAGTTGGAAACCACTACCCTATTACTTGGGAAGTAGATTCGTTAAAAACAACTACACTTTCATTTAAAGGTTTTGAAGGAAAAATGGTGCCGAGCAACATCACGGGTGCAGAGCGATTAAAGTACTTCCGCGACAAGCCATTTACAAAAGACGTTACCTATTATAATCATTTTAAACCAGCAGATTCTGTAACAATTCCCTTTGCTTACGTTATTCCAAAAGGCTATTGGAATGTAATTGAATTACTAAAACTCAATAAAATTGAATTTTCAGAAATTAAAAACGACTCCACTATTTCTGCTCAAGTATATCGAATAAAAAATTACGAAACAGTAAAGAATGCATACGAAGGACATTATTTACATTATAAAACTGAAGTTGCAAAAAGAACAGAAAATGTGGTGCTACGAAAAGGCGATATATTAATAAAAACGCAGCAACCTGGCGTGCGTTACCTCTTGGAAACACTAGAACCATCGGCCCCGGACTCATTTTTTAATTGGAATTTTTTCGATGCAATTCTACAGCAAAAGGAAGGTTTTTCGCCCTACGTTTGGGAAGATATAGCTGAAAAGTTTTTAGCAGATAATCCGAAGATTAAAACAGCATTCGAAACTAAAAAAAGCAACGAACCCGATTTTGCGAAAAATTGGTATTTGCAATTAGACTGGATTCATAAACAATCGCCCTATTATGAAAAATCACACCTCCGTTATCCTATCGTTCGGGTGGCTCGTTAGATATTCTTTCGGGAAAATTAGCTTTATATTCTCGTAGGAATCTTGCAATGCCTTTTGCGATTTTTCGAAGTTTTTCCACTTCACTTTTTTAATACCCTCTTGTGGCTCGGGAATCAACGGCCCTTCGTAATCGCTGAACATTTCGTACCAATAGGTTATCTTCAACCTAAACTTATCGTTGCGGGTAAAAACGTGATAGGTCGTCATTATAAACTCGCGGATTTCTAAATCTTGAACTCCAGTTTCTTCAATAACTTCGCGTTTTGCAGCTTCGCGATGGGTTTCGCCTTTTTCAATTTTTCCTTTCGGAAGGTCCCATTTTTTGTTTCGGCGGATAAAAAGAATTTCCTTTTTGCTGTTATAAACCAAACCACCTGCAGCCTCTACAACCTTTATCTTCTTCCGAAGAAAGCGTTCCAGTTTCTCTGCATTTTTGTGATATAAATTCACATATAGCAGCTCGCCGTTGTTTATTTTCTTCACCAATTTTTTAAAACGCGCTTGTTTTAAAGGAATGGTGGTGTAATGCTCCCCAATATTTTTTTCTGTTGACAGAATAATGGGGATATCTTTTACAAAAACTTTATACATTTGCACTATGATATTAAACAAAGAAACGGCCAAAAAAACCGCTGGATTATTATTGCAAATTAATGCAATTAAATTGCAACCACAAAACCCTTTTACTTGGGCTTCTGGATGGAAATCTCCAATTTACTGCGATAATCGAATCACACTTTCCTACCCTGACATACGAAATTACATCCGCGAAAACCTTGCAAAACAAATTGTAGAGCTTTACGGAAAGCCCGAAATGATTGCAGGTGTGGCTACTGGAGCAATTGGAATTGGCGTGTTAGTTGCCGATTATTTAAACGTTCCTTTTTGTTATGTTCGGCCCGAAGCAAAAGGCCACGGACGCCAAAATAAAATTGAAGGTTATTTAGCACCAAACACCAATGTTATTGTTGTGGAAGACTTGATAAGCACCGGAAAAAGCAGCTTAATGGCTGTTGAAGCACTAAAAGAAGCCAATGCCAATGTAAAAGGCATGTTAGCTATTTTTAGCTACGGTTTTAAAACTGCGGAAGACAATTTTAAAAATGCAGACGTTACTTTAAACACTTTAAGCAACTACCAAATGTTAGTTGAAGAAGCCGAAAATTCTAAATATATAAATGCCGAAGAGGCTAAGTTACTGGGAGAATGGCGCAATAGTCCTGAAACTTGGGGACAGTAATTCAAGATTTAAAGTTGAATGCTAAGTACCGCCGAAGTAATTTAGGGTTCCAAACAAAAAACAATAATAATTATTAAGAAATAGTTTAGATGAAATTAAACAGCAAAAAAGTAACCGTTCAAAAATCAGCTCCAGAACTTTGTGATTTTTTGACAGATGTTAAAAATTTTGAAAAACTAATGCCCGAGAACATTAGCAAATTTGAAGTGATACGAGACAACGCATTTGTTTTTGGCTTAAAAGGAATGCCCGAAATTGCATTGGAAGTTAAAGAAGTTGAAAAACCAAACAAAGTTGTTTTAGGTGCTATTAGCGATAAAATTCCTTTTACGTTGATTGCAAATATTACTGAAGTTTCTGAAAGCACTGCAACGGTTGAACTACTTTTTGAAGGTGAATTCAATACTATGATGGCTATGATGATAAAAGGGCCAATCACTAAATTTATTGACACGCTTGTCTCAAATATGGAGCAGGTTTAGCTTTAATTTCTCTTTATATTTAAACTTCGGTTTCTGAGCGGAGCCGAAGGATAGTTTCAATAAATTAGTTTCACTTCTTTTAGTTGAAATTTCTGTTCAGCATTATCTTCAGTTTCTACCAAAAGCTCCCCAATATCTGAAACACCTTTTATAATTCCGTTAAAATGTAAACCTTCGGGTGTTTCAAACACTGAAATGATATTTTTTCGGAATAAATCGTTTTCATATAGTTGCTTTATTTCAGAAAAATTGGCTTTAGAAAGATTTTCTAAATTACTGTATACAGCTTTCAAAATTGTATGTAATACTTCTTCTAATTGAAAAGTATCTCCAGATTCAAGCTTCATTGAACTTGCTTGCGACAGATTTGGAAAATCTGTTTCATTTACATTTATTCCAATTCCAATTATTGAATATTTCACATAACTGCCTTCCAGCACGTTTTCAATTAAAATACCGCCAATTTTCGTTTTGGCTGACAATATGTCGTTAGGCCATTTAATAGTAACATTCGGTACATTTAACTTGGCAATTGAGTCGGCAATAGCCAAAGAAACAGCTGCCGAAATTATAAATTGATCTTCGGCAAATAGGCCTTCAAAAGCTTTAAACATGCTGAATGTTAGGCTCTGACCCTCTCGAGACAACCAACCATTACCCATTTGCCCACGACCCGAAAGTTGGTTTTCTGTCACGACTACGGTTTCATCCATTATGGACGTTTCTTTTGCCAACTGCTTTAAGTAAGTATTGGTAGAATCGATGGCATTAAGTTTGATTATATTCAAAAGGATAAATATGTTTAGTATTACGTCTTTAAAGGCGGTTCAAGAAACAAAAAAGTAATAACTTTGCGAAATAGAAAAGAAAAATAATTAATGCAGAAAAATCAAGCAGGAACAGATCAACTTATTGCCCAAATAATAAGAGGGATAGAAGATGTAAAAGGACAAGATATAGAAATACTTGACTTAAGAGATATAGAAAATACCGTTTGTGACTATTTTATAATCTGCAATGGTACCTCAAACACACAGGTAAACGCCATTGTAAATTCCGTTCAAAAATCAGTAAGCAAAGCTTTAAAAGAAAAACCGTGGCACGTTGAAGGCAGCGACAACTCGGAGTGGGTACTTATGGATTACGTACACGTAGTTGTACACGTTTTCCAAAAGCACATTCGCGAGTTTTATGATATTGAAGGACTTTGGGGCGATGCAAAATCGGTTAAAATAGAAACAACACTTTAAAAAACATACAAGCCTTATGGCCGAAGAAAAGAAAAGTAAAAAGAGCGATTCAAAGAAACCAAAACCTAATTATTATTGGATCTATGCAGCAATAATTCTGTTGTTTTTTGGAATCCAAATTTTTGGTGGTGGCAGTTGGTCGCAACCAGAAAAGACGAATCAAGCCCAATTTGAAGAATTTCTGAAAAATGGTGATGTTGAAAAGGTTGATTTAATAAATAAAAAGATTGCCAAGGTATATCTTACCACAGAGGCTAAGGCTAAAGAAGTTCATTCCAAAAAAGAAGAAACTCCGGCCTTTTTGGCTCCAGGCCCAAATGATCCTGATTATCAGTTTGAATTTGGAGATTTGCAAAATTTTGAAAATTCGTTTAAAACTATAAAAGCGGAGAATGGCCTAACCACGAAAATGGAATGGCATACAGACTCCAATGTTTGGGGCGATATACTAATGGGCATTTTACCATTTGTAATCATTATTGCCATTTGGATTTTCATTATGCGCCGAATGTCTTCGGGTGGCGGCGGTGGCGCTGGCGGTCAACTTTTCAATATTGGGAAGTCGAAAGCAAAATTATTTGATGAAAAGACTGACGTAAAAACCTCTTTTAAAGATGTTGCAGGTCTTGAAGGCGCAAAAGAAGAAGTACAAGAAATTGTAGATTTCCTAAAACAACCTGAAAAATACACTTCATTAGGTGGTAAAATTCCGAAAGGTGCATTGTTGGTAGGTCCTCCGGGAACTGGTAAAACATTGCTGGCAAAAGCCGTAGCCGGTGAAGCTAAAGTGCCTTTCTTTTCACTTTCTGGTTCAGATTTTGTTGAAATGTTTGTAGGTGTGGGCGCATCACGTGTTCGTGACTTATTTAAACAAGCGAAAGAAAAATCGCCAGCAATTATCTTTATTGACGAAATAGATGCCATTGGTCGTGCTCGTGGAAAAAACAATTTCTCCGGTAGTAACGATGAGCGTGAAAATACATTAAACCAATTATTGACAGAAATGGATGGTTTTGGCACCAATACAAATGTAATTGTATTGGCAGCTACAAACCGCGCCGATGTGTTGGACAAAGCTTTAATGCGTGCGGGACGTTTTGATAGACAGATTTATGTAGATCTTCCAGATGTTCGCGAACGTAAAGAAATATTTGAAGTTCACTTACGTCCCATTAAAAAGGATGACAACTTAGATACAGATTTTCTTTCAAAACAAACACCTGGTTTTTCTGGAGCAGATATTGCGAATGTTTGTAACGAAGCAGCTTTAATTGCCGCAAGAAACGGTAAAAAATCTGTGGGTAAACAAGACTTCCTAGATGCAGTTGACAGAATTGTAGGCGGACTTGAAAAGAAAAACAAAATAATGACAGTGGCCGAAAAACGCGCCATTGCATATCACGAAGCTGGTCACGCAACGGTAAGCTGGATGCTAGAGCACGCTGCTCCATTGGTAAAAGTAACTATCGTTCCTCGTGGGCAATCTTTGGGTGCAGCTTGGTATTTACCAGAAGAAAGACTTATTATTCACCCAGAACAGATGCTTGACGAAATGTGTGCAGCTCTTGGTGGTCGTGCTGCAGAAAAAGTTATTTTTAATAGAATTTCTACCGGTGCATTAAGCGATCTTGAAAAAGTAACCAAACAAGCCCGCGCTATGGTAACTATTTATGGCTTGAATGACAAAATAGGTAACCTAACTTATTACGATAGCAGCGGACAGAATGAGTATAATTTCTCTAAGCCTTACAGCGAGAAAACTGCAGAATTAATAGACAAAGAAATATCTGCACTAATAGAAGGTCAGTACCAACGTGCTGTACAACTTTTAGAAGACAACAAAGATAAATTGACCGAGTTGGCCAACGTGCTTCTTGAAAAAGAAGTAATATTCAAAGACAATCTTCAAAAAATATTTGGAGACCGTCCGTTCGATGTGCCAGAAGAAGTACCGAGAGTGGCAACAACTTAATTGTTGCCATTTTCAGTTTGCGGTCGAAACTTTACTTTGCAGGTGTTACTACTTCAATATAGATTTTATATATTTGAAGTATAACATGTATAAAAACTTCTCAATTCACTATAAATGAGTCTATTTAAAAGACTTTTAAATCCCAATTATAAGAAGTCGGAAGAGAAGGCTAAGAAAGCCGACAAAACCGACCAAAGTAGTTATTACCCAGAGCAAAAACTTCCGATCGACGAGAAATTCACTTTCAACTTCAAAAACAATGGAGGCAAGTTTATTTACTGTGAAAATTGGGAAGAAGTTACCGAAGCTTTTGATAATATATTGCTTGAAAACGATTGGTACGAACAAGATGTATTCTGTGTCAACGAACAGCTGTGTCAAAAATTTGATGGTTTCAACCTCAACTTTGGCAAGTCTGCAGAGTCTACATTTTTTCTATCTAGCTGCGAATCGCTAATTGCGAACAATGGCTCCATTTTACTTTCATCAAATCAAATAAAGGAGAAGAAGTTGAAAGAATTACCTTTCAACGTAATTATTTTTGCAACCACTAGTCAGTTTGTAGACACTATTAGTGAAGGATTGCGAACCATTAAAAACCAAAGTTCTAACTATATTCCTAGTAACATCACTACTATTCAAGACTTTGAAACTGAAAAAGAAAAGGATTTTATGAGTTATGGAAGTAGCACAAAAAACCTATATTTGTTGCTACTGGAAGACTTATAATATGAAGGAAATTCTCATACGGACCCTGTCGGGCGTATTATACATTTCGATCATCATTTTTGCAATGTTCACCTCGCGCGAGTGGTTTATGGGGCTTTTCTTTGTACTTGGAATTATCACCTTAAGCGAATTTTTAAAGCTTGTACATCTAACCAGTTATCTCGCGTACTTTCTACTTGCCGCGGGATTTTATTTTTTAAGTTATTCGGTTTTTTCAGACAATGCAATTTATCTACTCCTAATTTTAAGTGGTTTTGTAAATCTGTTTCTATTAAAGGACGTACTTTGGACAAGTAAAATACCAATGTTCGAAAAGAAAAAATACATAACTGTAATTTTCTACATCATTAGCGGCTTTGTGTTTCTTACGCTTATTCCTATAATGAATATAAACGGTAAATTTATGCCCGAAATAATCGTGGCAGTTTTTATACTAATTTGGAGTAATGATACTTTTGCTTTCCTTATTGGCAAGAACTTTGGAAAACATAAACTCTTAGAACGTATTTCACCAAAGAAAACTATTGAAGGTTTTGTAGGCGGTTTAATAGGGGCTCTTTTGGCAGGATTTATTATCTTTAAAGTATTGCAAATCAACTTCCAGTTCGAGGCTCAAAATTACCCGTTGTGGGTTTGGATAACGCTGGCAGTTATTGTAGCCGTTTTTGGCACAATTGGCGATTTAATCCAATCAAAGTTTAAAAGACAGGCAGGGGTAAAAGATAGCGGAATTATTATGCCCGGTCACGGCGGGTTGTACGATAGGCTTGACAGCATTATTTACGCCAGTCCATTTGTTTATGCATTTTTATTAATTGTTGACAATGTTTCATAAAGAAGGATTCAAAATTATTTTTATAGCGCTGGTAGTAGTTATCGGGCTAAGCCTTTTGGCAAATGTATTTGTTGAACACCCTACAATTCGTGGCGGAGTTATTATTTCCTTAATTATTCTTTTATTACTGGTTTTGCAGTTCTTTAGAAACCCAAAACGCAATTTTTTAATCCATCCAGACCAAGTGATTTCATCTGTTGATGGCAAGGTTGTGGTTATTGAAGAAGTATTTGAAAAGGAATATTTCAAAGATAAAAGAATGCAGGTTTCTGTATTTATGAGTCCAATAAATGTTCACATTACGCGCTATCCTGTAGCTGGAAAAATAGTTTATAGCAAGTACCACCCTGGAAAATATCTAGTGGCGTGGCACCCGAAGTCTTCCGAAGAAAATGAACGTACCACAGTTGTGGTAAAGAATGATGCGTTTGGCGAAATTTTATTCCGTCAGATTGCAGGCGCATTGGCCAAACGAATTGTAAATTATGCCGAAGTTGACCAAGAAGTAGATCAAGCGTCGGACAGTGGTTTTATAAAATTTGGATCGCGAGTAGATATTTTTCTTCCGCTAGACGCAAAAATAAAAGTAGTCCTAAACCAAAAAGTTAAAGGAGGAATCTCGATAATCGCTGAAAAATAATGACTTCTGAAGAGTTAGATATCACTTTTAAAAATGCTGTAAAAAGCATTAACGACCACAAGGACCCTTTTCCTGCTGATGTTTTGTTGCGACTGTATGCGTATTACAAACGCGCTACAAATGAAGCCCACCAGCCCAGCGGCAGAAAACCGCACATTTCTGCATTTAAAACCAATGCGCTTTTCCAAACTCGTGGACTAACGACAGATGAGGCCAAAGAGCTTTATATTGAAGCTGTAAATCAATATTTTTTATACCGAAAATAAACTAGGCCTGCTGTGCCTTGTTGAATTTTATTTCGTAATCTTCGATTGCTTCTTTAATTTTCTCCACATTTTCTGAAGACTTTTGATGAGCTGCTTCCATAGCCTTTTCAAGGTCGGAATCCGGATGCTGAAAAAGGTCTGTGATTACGTGGTTAATTTTGTCGATAATACTTCTCTGACTGTTTTTAATGTCTTCCAATTTGTGAAGCATAGATTGCATTTCGACATACTTTGATTGATCCATAATTATTTTATTTTCATACAAGTTACGAACAAGCACGCTTCTTTTAAAAATAATTAACCTTCATTTTGAGTAATTTAGGAATTTTTAACTGAGATTAAATAAATATAATGCCTTAAATTAGCAAGCACAATAACAGGTGGAAAGATCGGTTACAACTAAATAAAATTGTGAATTATGGATATCGCGGCTAAAAAATATAAATTGATAGAACGCTTAATGACCGTGATGAGCCCCGAAAAATTACAAAAAGTTGATGATTTTCTAACAGCTGAAATATTCAACGAAGATGATTATATTGTTTCTGAAGCGCATAAAGAAATATTAGACGAGCGGCTTAAAAAGCACAACAATAATCCCCAAACTGGCAGATCAATTGAAGAAATAGAGACCGAACTTAGCCAAAAATATGGCTTATAAATTGATCGTAAAACCGGAAGCAGATTTCGAAATGTTCGAAGCTATAAATTGGTACGTGAACAAAGACATGAATCTAGGGTTACGGTTTGCCGCAGAATTAAAAAGCACACTTCACTACATTAAATTGCAGCCTGAGAACTTTCAAAAAAAATATCGAAATATCAGGATTTGCTTCACAAAAACATTTCCGTACGGGATACATTATATAATTGAAGAAAATGCCATATACGTATTGGCCATTCTTCACACCAGTAGAAATCCAAGAAAAGAAATAGCTAGCTATTTTATTTCAATCCCTGGAGACTTGCCTTTAACGTTTCAATCTTCGCCAAAGCATCTGCTTCTTTTTGTTTTTCTAAGGCTACAACTTGTTCTGGAGCACCGCTTACGAAACGTTCGTTTTTAAGCTTGCCCTGTACGCTTTTTAAGAAACCTTCAGTATATTTCAACTCTTCAGAAAGTTTTGCTATTTCTTCTTCAACGTTTATAGCGCCAGCAATTGGGATGAAATATTCATTACTTTTTACACGGAAAGTTAATGCGCCATCCAGTTTTTCTGAAATGTAATTTAATTCTGAAATATTCCCGAGTTTTGAAATCACAGCATCAAATTCCTTTGAAGCATTATCATTATTTAAAACTGAAAGCTGAATTGTATCTTTAAATGAAATATTTTTCTCTTTTCGAATAGTTCTAATTCCAGAAATAACTTCGGAAGCAAATTCGAAATCTTTAATAATCTTTTCGTCGAAAGTTTCAAACTTTGGCCATTCAGAAATTATCAACGCTTCCGAAATATCGCGCTGGGTAATGTGCTGCCAAATTTCTTCAGAAATAAAAGGAACAAAAGGATGAAGCACTTTCAAGTTATCCTCCAAAACTGAAATAACTTCCAAATAAGTTTTTTCTGAAATCTTTTCGCCAAAAGGTGGTTTTACCATTTCTAATAGCCAAGAGCAGAAATCGTCCCAAACCAACTTATAAGTAGACATTAAAGCATCGCTAATTCGGTATTTACCGTAATGATCTTCAATTTCGGCAAGGGTTTTTTGAAATTTACTGCGGTACCATTGTAATGCAATTATGTCGCTTTGCGATTGTTCTTTTTCCAATGAAACTTCCCAACCATCAATTAATCTGTAAGCGTTCCAAATTTTATTTACGAAGCCACTCCCCTGTTTGCAAAGGTCTTCTTCAAACATTAAATCGTTTCCCGCTGGCGAACTAAGAAGCATCCCTACACGTACGCCATCGGCGCCATAGGTTTCCATCAAATCGATTGGATCTGGAGAGTTACCCAAAGATTTACTCATCTTTCTGCGCTGCTTATCGCGAACGATTCCGGTTAAGTAAACATTTGTGAATGGTTTTTCGTTTCTATATTCATAACCCGCGATAATCATTCGTGCTACCCAGAAAAATAATATTTCGGGAGCGGTTACCAAATCGTTGGTTGGATAGTAATAATTTATTTCTTTATTGTCAGGCTCCAAGATTCCGTTGAAAACGCTGATTGGCCATAGCCAAGATGAGAACCAAGTATCTAGTGCATCTGGGTCTTGTTTTAAGTTTTCGGCCGTAAGTTGTGGGTTGTTGGTTTTTTCTTGAGCTAGCTTTAAAGCTTCGTTCATATTTTCAGCAACCACAAAATCTTCTTTTCCGTCGCCATAGAAATATGCGGGAATTTGTTGTCCCCACCAAAGCTGGCGAGAAATATTCCAGTCGCGCACGTTTTCCATCCAGTGGCGGTAGGTATTTATAAATTTTTCGGGAACAAGATGCACTTCTTTGTCAAGTACTGCATCCAATGCTGGTTGCGCTAGTTCCTTCATTTTAAGAAACCATTGATCGCTCAATTTTGGTTCAATAACAGCACCAGTTCTCTCACTCGTACCTACTTTGTGCATATGGGTTTCAATTTTTGAAACCACGCCCATTTCTTCAAGTTCCTTTACAATTTCCTTACGTACCACAAAACGGTCTTTGCCTTCATAATGAAGACCGAAACTGTTTAAAGTTCCATTATCGTTAAGAATATCTATTATTTCAAGATTGTGTTTATCGCCCAACATTTTATCATTCTCGTCGTGGGCGGGAGTAACTTTTAAACAACCTGTTCCAAATTCAACATCTACATATTCGTCTTCAATTATAGGAATAACACGGTTGCAAACAGGAACGATTGCTTTTTTACCGCGAAGGTGTGCAAAGCGTTCATCATTCGGGTTAATACAAATTGCAGTATCGCCCAAAATGGTTTCTGGACGCGTAGTGGCGATTGTTAAAGTGTCGTCGCTACCATCAATTTTATAGTTTAAGTAATAAAGATTACCTTGTTTTTCTTCGTAAATAACCTCTTCATCAGAAAGCGTTGTTTTTGCCTGCGGATCCCAATTAACCATTCGGAAACCACGATATATATTTCCTTTTCGGTATAAATCTACAAATACCTTTATCACCGAGGCTGACATTTCTTCATCCATGGTAAACTTAGTTCGTTCCCAATCGCAGGAAGCGCCAAGTTTTTTTAATTGTTCTAGGATAATTCCGCCGTGTTTATGCGTCCATTCCCAAGCATGTTCTAAAAATTCTTCGCGAGAAAGGTTCGCTTTATCTATTCCATCTGCTTTTAGCTTCGCAACAACTTTTGCTTCTGTAGCAATAGAAGCGTGATCTGTACCAGGCACCCAACAAGCGTTAAAGCCCTGTAAACGTGCTCGACGTATTAAAACATCTTGCAGGGTGTTGTTGAGCATATGCCCCATATGTAGGACACCTGTAACGTTCGGTGGAGGTATGACGATGGTGTATGGCGTTCTTTCGTCAACTTCAGAATGGAAATAACGGTTTTCCATCCAGTAGTTATACCACTTGTTTTCAATTTCTTTTGAATTATATTTTGCTTCTAAAGCCATACATTGGTCTGGTATTTGTGTAATATGCTGCAAAAGTAATTATAACTAAAGGATAATAAAAGTGAATAAGTTATTTTGCTCATTGTTCAAAAGTTATATACTTTAGCAGATATTAAAAATATAAAATCATGAAAAAATTAGCTCTTATGGCTCTTGTTGCCTTTATCGGTTTTGCCGCTCAGGCGCAACAAGCAAAAATCAGTTTCAAGGAAGACACCGTGGATTACGGTACTATTGCAAAAGGTAGTGACGGAGTTCGTGTATTTGAATTCACTAATACTGGCGATGCCCCGCTTATTATTAGTGATGTAAAATCCAGCTGTGGCTGTACGGTACCTAAAAAACCGGATGGACCTATTGCACCCGGTGCAAGTAGTACCATTCAAGTAAAGTACGACACAAACCGTGTTGGGCCGATTAGAAAAACTATTACAGTTTATTCTAACGCCAGCGAACCAATGGTTGCTTTAAAAATTAAAGGTGAAGTAATGAATGATTCGTCAAGTGTGCTGGAAAAAAGCTAGAAAACTTTACTTATTATAAATCAAATCCGGTGGAAGCAAATTGCTTTTACCGGATTTTTTTTAGAATACACTTTTTAGATAAAACTTCACCTTATTAATGTAACCCCCTCTTTTTACTTCCATAGATACTCTTTTACCTTCATCTGTGGAAAACATGGCTATTAACTCGTATAATTTGAATTGATAACAAGGCTTCCCGTTAATAGTAATAATTTCATCTCCATTTTGAATCCCTGCTAATGCCGCGGGAGAGTCTTTGCGCACATCTACCACAACATATTTCGGCACAAGTGAAAAGTGAACTTCCGTAGTAATGGAAATACTATTCATTGTTAAACTCTCATTATAGTTTTCCCGATTTGTATTAACAGAGGCTTGGCGTTCTTCCCTTATAAGTTCTACACCTTCGTGCTCTAAAGTTAAACCACTCATATTATAATTGAAAGGTTCATTAAATTTTCGGTTTTTCTTGAAGCGCACCAACTGGTTGCCATAGTCGAAAGTTACTGTAAACCGACTCAGAAAACCACCACCAACACTGCCATCACGCTCTTCATAATAACGCGCTTTCCGAATAGCATCCTCTTCAGGAAAGGAGGTGTTTACATCGTTTAAGTGAAAACTCCCAACGGACAAACCTGGAATTCTAGTACGCTTACCGAAAATGTTACCACTAAGTCCGAGGCCTAAAAAATCATTAAAATAATTCTTGGGAGATTCTTTTATAAAATCGCGATTGTCAAAAATCCACATTACGTCACTCGAGCCAGAATCTACTAATAGCGTAACTTTTTCCTTTAAATTTTCAGATTCAATTAATAGCGAAATATAGGGTTTCCCACCCACAAAATTTAGCGGTAAATCTTCACATTTTTTGCAAGGCTTCAACGTGTATTTCTTAGAATTATAAATAGTTATAATTTGCGTTGAATAATTAATCTTCACAATAAAATTCTTAAAAAACTCATTACCTAAAATGCCGTGCACCGGAATTCCCATTCTTGGTGAAAAATTCAGCGAGCTATCAAAAATTATATATATTTTGTGGTTCGTGTCTATCGCGTTACCCACCTTCACTTTATTCTCCAAACTTTTTAAAGCTTCCACAGAGCCCCCAGAACCTAAACCTTGCAAAAGCACTGGTGTAGTATTACGAAGTTGAATACTATCTGCCTGTTCTAAGCTAAAAAGTATGGTAGATTTTACACCAGTATCGAGTATAAAGGAAAGTGGGGTGCCGTTAATTTCTAATTGAATTATTGGTACGTTGTTAACCAATTTAAAAGGAATTCGATCTTTCTTTTTATTGTTTAGAAGAAAAAATCCAGGTTGGGCCACTAATGAAGCAGAAAAACTAAATAAAAACCATAAGATTAGATATTTATACAAAATTTTAAGAATTACCTTGAAAACACTTGAAGGTATAAAAAAAAGGCGAATGTTGTATTGGGCACTATGGAATTATAAAATATATTTCGCAACTTTGCCTCAAAATAAACCACTATGCCTTCAGTTTCAAATAAAGGGAAACACATGCCGGAATCACCCATCCGCAAGTTGGTGCCCTACGCCGAAAAAGCGTACAAAGCAAACAAAACCGTTTATCACCTAAACATTGGTCAACCTGATATTAAATCGCCAGAAATTGCGATGGAAGCTGTGGCAAACCATAATTTGGAGATTCTTGCATACACTCGTTCCGAAGGTTCGCAGGAGTATCGCGAGAAAATTGCAAAATATTATCAAAAAAACAACATCCCCGTTGAAGCGCAGGATCTAATAGTTACCACAGGCGGAAGTGAAGCACTATTGTTTGCAATGGGCACCATCGCTGATGCTGGCGACGAAATAATTATTCCAGAACCATTTTATGCCAATTACAACGGTTTCGCAACAGCCACCGATGTAAAGATTGTTCCCGTTATTTCAAAAATTGAAGACAACTTTGCCTTACCTGCTATTGCAGAGTTTGAAAAACTTATTACTCCGAGAACAAAGGCTATCTTAATTTGTAACCCCGGAAATCCTACAGGTTATCTTTATTCTAAAGAAGAAATACAATCCTTAGCAAAACTCGTAAAAAAGCATGATTTGTACTTGGTTGCAGATGAAGTATATCGTGAGTTTACCTACGATGGCTCTAAGCACTACTCAATTCTTGAAGAAGAAAGCTTGGCAGAATATGGAATCATCATCGATTCTGTTTCCAAAAGATATAGTATGTGTGGCGCCCGTATAGGTTGTTTGGTATCCAAAAACAAAGAGGTAATTGCTACAGCGCTTAAATTTGCACAGGCACGTTTAAGTCCACCAACTTTTGCACAGATTGCCAGTGAAGCAGCACTACAAACCCCGCAGAGCTATTTTGACAATGTTAAAACAGAATATCAAGATCGCAGAAATACATTAGTGGCGGCATTAAAAGAAATTCCTGGCGTTGTTGTTGGCGAGCCTAAAGGCGCTTTTTACTGCATCGTTCAGTTGCCCGTAAAAAATAGTGATAAATTTGCGCAATGGTTGTTAGAAGATTTTGACGACAACGGCGAAACTATTATGGTTGCTCCAGCGGCAGGGTTTTACTCTACCCCGGGCGTTGGTTTAAACCAAGTACGTATTGCTTACGTTCTGAAAAAAGAAAGCCTTATTAGAGCGGTAAAAATCTTAAAAATTGCGCTTCAAAAATATAAGGATTAATGCGGGTTGAAGAAAACAAATCGCTTAAACTTTACAATACATTTGGAATAGCTAGCAATGCGCGCTATTTCTCTTCGGTGGAAACCATTGAAGAACTTAAACAGGTACTTTCCAAAAAACCTTCTGAAGAACTATTTATACTCGGCGGTGGCAGTAATATGCTGCTCACCGCCGATTTAAATGCATTTGTACTTCACGTAAATTTAAAGGGAATTGAAATTCTAAAAGAAACCGAAACTGAAGTTTTCGTAAAAGCAATGGCTGGCGAAAACTGGCACGAGTTTGTTCAGTATTGCATCGCGAAAGATTTTGGCGGGTTAGAAAACCTCTCCTTAATTCCTGGAAATGTGGGTACAGCGCCCATTCAAAATATTGGAGCTTATGGCGCGGAGTTGAAAGACACTTTCGAAAGCTGTAATACGGTTGAAATAGACACTTTAAAAGAACGAAAATTCAGCAAAGCCGAATGCGCTTTTGAATACCGAAATTCAATCTTCAAAAATGCTGCGAAGGGAAAATATATTATTACTAGCGTAACTTTTCGGCTAACAAAAAAGAATCATAAAACGAGTATTTCTTACGGCGACATTCAAAAGAATTTAGCTGAAAGAAAAATTGAAGTTCCTACTATAAAAGATATTTCAGAAGCGGTTATTGCAATTCGCCAATCAAAACTTCCAGATCCGAAAGTTTTGGGAAACAGTGGTAGTTTTTTTAAAAACCCTGTAGTTGATTCTGAAACATTTCAAGCATTCCGAAGAAATTTTCCAGAAGCACCATTTTACGAAGTTTCACCCACCGAATTTAAAATTCCGGCAGGTTGGTTAATCGAAAAAGCAGGATTTAAAGGCCAGCGTTTTGGCGAGGCAGGCGTTCATAAAAATCAAGCTTTGGTTTTGGTAAATTATGGCAACGCCACCGGAAAACAAATATGGCAGCTCGCAATGGATATTCAAAAAAAGGTAAAGGAAATGACGGGTATTTTTATTGAGCCCGAAGTAAATGTATTTTAGTTCGCGTTTAGCACACCGTCAATAATATAAACCATTCCGTTCGATCCCTCTACACCAACACTTGTAACCTTAGCACTTCCTGATTTCCCGTCAGAAAGAACTATGTCTTCACCAGATTTCGTTGCTGTTAAAGTAGTTCCTGCCAAAGTTTTTAGTTTTGCTTTTCCGCTTTTTCCAATAGCTTGCAGCAAGGTTTCTTTATCCATTTTTCCCACAACAATATGCGATTTCAGCATTTCTTCTAACTTTGCTCTGTTTTCTTGAATTGAATAGAACTTTGTGCGTTCAGCAGTTAAGGATTCCACCGCTGTATTTGATGGTCCAAAAACAGTAAATGCTCCTTCGTTTGCCAATTGATCGGTCAACGCAGCCGTTACAAGATAACTCGCAAACCTCTTCAATTGGGGTTCGTTCATTACGCGCGCCATTACACTTTGTAGCAATGCAATATCTGCCGGTGTTAAATCTTTTTTCGCTGCGCGTTTTATAGTAGTATCTACCGGCACCTGTGTAGTAACATTTTCAACATCGCTATTTTTGCTATCCTGCGTTTCGTTTTTACACGAAATAGTTAATAGAGTGAACATTGCTATGGATAAGAAAGTAATTGATTTCAGCATCGTTAAAATATTTAAAATGAAGGCTAAAAATACTTAAATTCCGAGGACAACGACAAGAAAGATTGTATTTTTGTGGCCTAATTTAAAGTGATGAAATGCCCATCACAATTTTGAATCTATAGACGGTTATTTTTTGGGCATAACAGCTACACTTTTTATCAAATATCTTTAGATATGAAACTTTTACTTATCACATTAGTATTATTATTACTTGGCGTTGCAGGTATTGCAATAAAAATTTGGGCTAAAAAAGATGGAAAATTTGCTGGAACTTGCGCTAGCCAAAGTCCGTTTTTGAATAAAGAAGGCCAAGCTTGCGGATTCTGTGGAAAAACCCCAGACCAGTTTGAAAACTGTGCAGAGGAAAGCCACAAACCAGAAGCACCGTCAGAATAATTATCAATTTCAAGAATATAAATTAAAGCGCAAACGCGCCTAACTAAAATCATCTCCCGATTAAGTTATTGGGACTTCAATCGTAAATCTTTATGGTGCTACTTTACGTTTTCGGCGCAGTTGCGTTGATTAACTGCGCTTACTACCTCCTCTTTTCGAAATTTGCTTTTCTAAAAACTGCAAAGAAAATTACTTCGGATAACCACTCTATTTCATTAATAATTTGCGCCAAAAACGAAGCCGAAAATCTTCAAAAGCACATTCCGCTTTGGCAACAACAGAATTATCCAAACTTCGATATTATACTTATCAATGATGCTTCAGTGGACGACACCTTAGAAGTAATGGAAGCTTTTGCCGAAAATGATACCCGCATTCAAATTGTAAACGTAAAAAATAACGAAGCCTTTTGGGCAAACAAAAAATATGCCCTTACATTGGGTATAAAACGTTCAAAAAACACACGACTCGTTTTCAGCGATGCCGATTGCTATCCCGCCAGTAATGAATGGTTAGCCACAATGGCCAGTAAATTTTCAAACGAAAATCAATTGGTTTTAGGCTATGGAGCTTATGAAAAGCAACCAGGATTTCTAAATAAAATGATCCGCTTTGAAACGCTGATGACAGCAGTGCAATATTTCTCGTACGCAAAAGCGGGAAATCCATATATGGGCGTGGGTAGAAACCTAGCTTATACAAGCGAATTGTTCTACGACACTAAAGGTTTTATGAGCCATATGAAAATTCCATCGGGCGATGACGATCTTTTTGTAAATGAAGCAGCAACTTCAAAAAACGTTGCTATTTGCACCGAGGCAGAAGCATTTACATATTCAATTCCGAAGAAGAAAAAGAAAAAATGGCTCACTCAAAAAAAGAGACATTATTCTACTGCCAAACTTTACAAACCCAAGCACCGTATACTTTTAGGCGCCTATTATACTTTTAATTTCCTTTTCTGGCCGCTAGCAATTATAACGCTATTTACTGAATATTGGATTTTTGGACTTGCAATAACCTTTATCAGGTTTTTAGTGCAATATATTATTATTGGCAACGCCGCAAAAAAACTAAAAGAACAAGATTTGGTTCCTTTTATTCCTTTATATGAATTGTTTTTGGTTGTAACACAATTGAGTATCTTTATTTCCAACAGAGGCGAAAAAAATTCGCGATGGAAATGACTTCAGAAGAAATAGGGCTCCAAATTGAAAAGGCGAAAAAAGGAAGGCAGGGTGCTTTCAAATTTCTCTTAGATTATTATTGGAACGAAGTTTATGGCTTTCAACTTAAAAGAGTTCGCAATGAGCACGAAGCCGAAGATATAACTATTGAAACCTTTGCAAAAGCATTCGATAAAATTGAAAAATTTGACGAAAACTACGCATTTTCTACTTGGCTTGTTACGATTTCAAAAAACATTCAGATAGACCGCTCTCGAAAAAAAAATGCCTCTATTTATTCAAACACCACAGATGCCTTTAACGAACAGGTTCACAAAATTGCCGACCACGCTCCCACTCCAGAAGACAAATTAATACGAGAGCAAAATCTCGCAGAACTTCTACGTTACATTAAGTTATTAAAACCACATTATCAGGAAGTAATTAATCTTCGTTATTTTCAGGAAATGAGTTATAATGAAATCTCCGAATCACTTGAAGAGCCGCTAAATAACGTAAAAGTACGGCTATTGAGAGCTCGAAAACTTCTTGCAGAAATTATTACGCAAAAAGATTAAAACACTCAAATTCCGAATAAAAATTCAAATTTCTAATTCCAAAAAAATGGCGTAATCCATTGGGGCGTTAGGGGGCTTTTTTTCGTACTTTTGCTTCCTATATGAGCACAGAAACTTTGGAAATTCAAAAGACACCCGGAACCTCGGGACCGAAGCCAAAATGGCTACGCGTTAAACTTCCCACCGGGAAAAAATATACCGAACTCCGCGGCTTGGTAGACAAGTATAAATTAAATACCATCTGCGCCTCTGGAAGTTGCCCAAACATGGGCGAATGTTGGGGAGAGGGTACTGCAACCTTTATGATTTTAGGGAATACTTGTACTCGTTCTTGTGGATTTTGCGGCGTAAAAACCGGAAGACCCGAAACTGTGGATTGGGACGAACCTGAAAAGGTAGCACGCTCTATTAAAATCATGAAAATTAAACACGCGGTTGTAACTTCGGTAGATCGTGATGATTTAAAAGATATGGGGTCTATAATTTGGGCCGAAACAGTAAAGGCGATTCGCAGAATGAATCCTGAAACTACTTTGGAAACTTTAATCCCAGATTTTCAAGGAAACACTCGCAACATAGATAGAATAATTGCAGTAAAACCAGAAGTGATAAGTCACAATATGGAAACTGTAAAGCGCCTAACCCGCGAAGTGCGGATACAAGCTAAATACGAACGTAGCCTTGAGGTTTTAAATTATTTGAAACTATCTGGAATGCCGCGAACCAAAAGTGGTATTATGCTCGGTTTGGGCGAAAAGGAAGACGAAGTTTTCCAAACGATGGAAGATTTAAGAAACATAGGTTTAGATATTTTAACCATCGGGCAATATTTGCAACCTTCAAAAAAACACCTTCCGGTAAAAGAATTTATTACCCCAGAGCAATTCAAAATATATGAAACCGTAGGTTTAGAGATGGGTTTCCGCCACGTAGAAAGTGGTGCTTTAGTGCGGTCTTCGTATAAAGCGCAAAAACATCTTACCTAATTAGTATTTCTGAAATGGACAAAAAAATAACGGTAGGTATCAATGGTTTTGGTCGCATTGGCCGCAATGTGTTTAGATTATTGCTCAACCATCCTTCCATAAAAGTTGTGGCAGTTAACGATTTGGCAGATACTCGAACGTTGAGCCATCTATTAAAATACGACAGCATTCACGGCGTTTTAAAGGAAGAAATTGTACATACTGAAAACCAAATTATCGTTGCCGGAAATAAAGTCACGTTTACTTCAGAAAAAAACATTGAAGCCATTTCATGGGGCAACGTAGATGTTGTTATAGAAAGTACGGGCAAGTTTAAGACCAAAAGTCAGCTTGAAAATCATTTAAAAAATGGCGCTAAAAAAGTTATTCTTAGCGTCCCACCCGAGGATGATGACATAAAAACAGTAGTTCTTGGCGTAAATGATTCTATTCTCGAACCAGACGATTTAATAATTTCGAATGCATCTTGTACCACCAACAATGCCGCACCAATGCTCAAAATTATAAACGAGCTTTGTGGTATTGAGCAGGCGTATATTACAACGGTTCACAGTTATACAACAGATCAGAGTTTGCACGATCAGCCACATCGAGATCTTCGCAGAGCTCGTGCAGCTGGACAATCCATTGTTCCTACTACAACGGGAGCCGCAAAGGCGCTAACGAAAATCTTCCCAGAATTATCCGACGTGATTGGGGGTTGCGGAATTCGCGTTCCAGTGCCGGATGGCTCTTTAACAGATATAACACTAAACGTAAAAAGAGAAGTTTCTATTGAAGAGATAAACGAAGCCTTTAAAAAAGCTGCTGAAAACTCTTTAGCCGGAATACTTGAATATACCGAAGACCCTATTGTTTCCATAGATATTGTTGGCAATCCACACTCATGTATTTTTGATGCAGGAATGACTTCGGTAATTGGGAAAATGGTGAAAATAATTGGTTGGTACGACAATGAAATCGGCTATTCAGCTAGAATTGTTGATTTAATAGAAAGAATTTCTGTGAAATAACTATATTTATTGACTTCTTAAACCAACAAATGCGCCAATTGATTCTAAAATACAAAATCTTCTTGCCTCTTATTTTGTGTTTACTGATTTCAGTTAAGTCATTTTCCATTCAAATAGAAGATACCATTGTAACCATAAAACAGTTGCAGTTTTCGGCAAGTAAAGCCGTGGAAGCTGAAAAATTTATGGAGGCTATTAAACATCTTAACGATGCCAATAAGCTTGCATCTATTCCGAAATATAAAAGTTACAAAACAGATGTAGAGCTTAATATAGCCGAGCTTTATTATAAATTGGAGTATTTTGAAAAGGCAAAAGAAGAGACCGAGAAAGCGATTGCGAACGGAGAAATTTATAAAAATACTTTTAAGCAGGGAAAAGCTTATAATCTTTATGCCTTAATTCTAATTTCTCAAGGTAAGACTGCCAAAGCTGAAATATATCTAGATAAAGCAGATTCTATTTACACTGTACTTAACGCCCGAAATAGTAAAGCAGATTTTCTTTATGGCAAAGGATTACTAGAACACCGTCTTGGAAATTACGCCGAGGCCATTAAGTATTTAAAAAGCGCAGCAAATGATTTTAAAACTCAACAATTGCCTTATCAAGAGGCAATTGCGTATTGCAATCTTGCAGACGCACTTTCACTTATAGATCCGTCCACCTACCCATCTCCTTTGACAGAAGCAAAAATACTTTTAAAGTATGCTACTGATATTGCATCCGATAAAGGGTACACAAAAATACTGATAGAAAATCACCGAATCAATTCACAAATTTTTATTGCAGAGAAAAAGAGTTCTCAAGCTGAAGAGGAGTTTAAATTTTATTTAGCTCAAAAAGACTCGCTGCGTCAAGTACATTTAAAAGCAATTGAGCGTGGATTAAAGGAAGAATCTGACATTGGCGACTTAAATCTAATTATTGAAAATCAGCAAAACGATTTAAAGAAGCAAGATAAATCGTTGTTTTTTGGCAAACTTACAGGCTGGCTTAGTATAGCTTTAATTCTAATTTTGTCACTTTTAACGCTTTCACTTTATAAAAACAACAATCTAAGAGCGAAGGCTAACGAACTTTTACAAGACAAAAATACTGAACTTCAAGAAGCAAAAGAAAATGCAGAACGCGCCTCGCAAGCCAAAGCTCAGTTTCTCTCTACAATTACGCATGAATTACGAACCCCAATGTACACTGTAACTGGTTTAACCCATTTACTTTTGGAAGAAGACCCCAAACCAGAACAAAAAGAACACCTAAATTCCCTTAAATTTTCTGGAGAATATTTGCTTTCGTTAATCAATAATATTTTAGACCTCAACAAACTGGAGGCAAATAAAGTGGAGATTGAAAAAGTTCCTTTCAATTTAAAGAAGCGAATAGACGGCGTTTTAATAGCTTTAAAAAAATCTGCCGAGGCCAAAAACAACAACCTAAACTATGATTACGACACTACACTCCCAAATATAGTATTAGGCGATTCTTTAAAAATTTCTCAGATTTTAATCAATCTTATTAGTAATTCAATCAAGTTTACAGAAAACGGTGATATATGGGTTCGGATAGTAAGCGCCGAAAAATCTGCAAAGAAAGTAGTAGTTCATTTTGAAGTTGAAGATACTGGAGACGGTATTTCAAAAAAGAAACAAAACACAATTTTCGAATCATTTTCGCAAGGATCACTTCAAATAAATAGAAAATACGGCGGCACCGGATTAGGACTTTCCATTGTGAAAAACCTCTTAGAACTTATGGGAAGTAAGATATTTCTGGAGAGTAAATTGGGTGAAGGTTCCAAGTTTTGGTTTAATATAAGTTATGATATCGCCGAGGTTGAAAAGGATAGTAAAAACATTAAAAACTTAGAAGTAGTAGTTGAAAGTAATATGCTCGAAGATAAAAAGGTTTTGATTGTTGAAGACAACAAAATTAACCAAATGATTACCAAGAAAATTCTCGAGAAGAAGAAAATGATCTGTACCGTTGTAGATAATGGAATGGATGCAATAGCGAATGTAAAAGAGACCGACTTCGACGTTATATTAATGGATATTCACATGCCTGGAATAAGCGGAATTGAGGCTACTAGAAAGATTCGTGAGTTCAATAAAACTGTTCCTATTATTGCATTAACGGCAATAACTATTGAGGAAAATTTGGAAGATTTCTACAAAGCAGGTTTCAATGAATTTATCCCAAAACCCTTCAACGCCGAAGATTTCTTCGAAAAAATTAATCGCGCCATTCGCGGCAATGAATTTTTAATAAAGTAACTACTTCTTCAACGCTACCGCACTTTTAATTCTACTTTTAAAAGCGGCCTCGGCATCATTTAGAATCACCGTTTTTATTGGTAAATAATAAATTTCCGTTGTGCTAGCAATTGGTTGCAACCGCATAAAATCTTTTTCGGTAGTAAGTATCAATGGTTGTTTTTTCAACTCATCCATTTCAGAAATAGTGAAATTATGATGGTCAGCAAAAGTCTTTTCTTCAAAACGCAACCCTTCATTTTTTAAATACGAAATCAGAGGCTTCGGATTGGCAATTCCAGTTACTAAAACGAACTCTCGGTGGGCCAAATACGATAGCGGTTTTTGTTCGTTGCCGTTATAAATTTCAGAATCATAACCAATTTTTGAAAAATAGATTTCTTGATTGTTTTTGGGTTTTAGATTAAGTTTTATTGTGTCAATTGTAGATTCGCTTATATTTTCTGGACATTTTGTTACCACAATTACATCGGCACGTTTTGCTCCAAATTTAGGTTCGCGCAGATTACCCGTTGGAAGCATACAATCCTTTATATACAACGAATCAAAAGACGTTAATAAAATATTCAGCGAAGCCTTAACTTTTCTATGCTGAAAAGCATCATCGAGTAAAATTACCTCAGCGGTATTCTGCAATTTTTCAATACCTGTTTGTCGATCTTCGCAGACAGCAACGCTAATCTCAGGAAATTTCTTTTTAAACTGAAGTGGTTCGTCCCCCACTTCTTCTACAGAATCGCATGATAAAACATTACGATATCCCGTAGTTTTTCTTTTATATCCACGGCTTAAAACTGCAATTCTATGGTCATTTTTTAAAAATGAAACGAGCAATTCTATCATCGGCGATTTTCCCGTTCCGCCCGTAGATAGGTTTCCCACGCAAATAACTGGAATATCGTATGCTTTACTTTTAAGCCAGTTATTATCGTAAAGCCAATTACGCAGCGCCGTAATACCACCGTATAACAACGAAAAGGGAAAAAGAAGTTTTCGGAGCAAATTCATTTCACGAAAGTACAAATTCCCACGAAAGTGGAAATCTACACTGCAAACATTTCGAAATTTTAAGTGGAGCCCATTTTCTTCAAAAATTATTTAAACTACTATCTTTACTGAAACTATAAAAAAATGAAGGTAAAGGAAGTCATTTCGCTCCTCGAGCAACTCTCACCACTCTCTTATTCCGAAGGTTTTGATAACACGGGTTTGCTCGTTGGCGATGCAAATGCAACTATTACAGGAGTATTGGTAACGCTCGATACGTTAGAAGCTGTGGTGGATGAAGCCATTGAAAAAAACTGCAACTTAATCGTTAGCTTTCACCCAATTATTTTTTCTGGATTGAAAAAAATCACAGGCAAAACATACGTTGAACGGGTAGTTCAAAAAGCAATAAAAAACGATATTGCCATTTTTTCAAACCATACGGCACTGGACAATTCCTGGAATGGAGTGAATGCAATGATTTGCGAAAAACTCGGACTAATTAAAGGATCGGTTTTAATTCCACAAAAAGAAACGATTAAAAAACTCATCACTTTTGTGCCGTCAAAAAATGCTGAAAAAGTGCGAAATGCACTATTTGCAGCTGGTGCCGGAAGCATAGGCAATTATGAAAACTGCAGTTTTAATATTCAAGGCAGCGGAAGTTTTAAAGGAAATAAAGATTCAAACCCCGTTATTGGCACGAAAGGGAAGATTCACTTTGAAGAAGAAACACAGATAGGAATTACTTATGCGAAACATCTTCAAAGCCATATTTTAAAGGCACTTTTTGAAGCGCATCCATACGAAGAAGTTGCTTATGAGATTACTACACTAGAAAATTCAAATCAACATTTGGGTTCAGGAATGATAGGTGAATTTAAAAATGCGATGGATGAAACTGAATTTCTGCAATTTTTGAAAAAAACCATGAAAACAGATTGTGTACGTCATTCAGCACTATTAAATAAGCCTATTAAAAAGGTTGCTGTGCTCGGCGGAAGCGGTAGTTTTGCTATTGACAGTGCAAAAAACGCTGGAGCTGACGCTTTTATTTCGGCAGATTTCAAATATCACGACTTCTTTAAGGCTGAAAACACTATGCTTTTGGCTGATATTGGGCATTATGAAAGTGAACAATACACAAAAGATCTTTTACATTCTTTCCTTAAGAAAAAAATGACTAATTTTGCAGTCCTTTTATCACAAACAAATACCAATCCTATTAGCTATTTATAATTTATGGCAACAAAAACCGAAGTTACTGTTGAAGAGAAGTTAAGAGCACTTTATGACCTTCAGCTTATTGATTCAAGAATAGATGAAATTAGAAATGTTCGCGGTGAACTTCCTCTAGAAGTAGAAGATCTTGAAGACGAAGTAGCAGGAATGAACACTCGTTTGGAAAAACTTAAATCTGATCTTGAAATTATTGAAGATCAAATTAAAGAAAAGAAGAACAACATCGAAGAGTCTAAGACTCTGATGAAAAAATATGCTACCCAGCAGGACAACGTTCGCAATAATCGCGAATACAACTCCTTAACCAAAGAAATTGAATTCCAAGAACTTGAAATTCAACTTGCAGATAAGAATATCAAAGAATATCGCGCACAGATTGAGCAAAAAAGTCAGGTAATCGAAGAAACTAAAACACGTTTCGACGAACGCTCTGAGCACTTGAAGCACAAACAAAGCGAGCTTGATGAAATCTTAAAAGAGACTGAAAAGGAAGAGCAAACGCTACTAAAGCAATCTGAAAATTACGAAACTCAGATCGAGCCACGCCTTATAAAAGCATACAAAAGAATCCGTACAAATGTAAAAAACGGCTTGGCAGTAGTTGCTGTAGAGCGCGGTGCATCTGGAGGTTCTTTCTTTACCATTCCACCACAAGTGCAAATGGAAATTGCTGGTCGTAAAAAAATTATTACAGACGAACACAGTGGCCGTATTTTGGTTGATCCAGATTTAGCTACAGAAGAACGCGAAAAAATGGAAGCTTTGTTTACCAAGCTTAAATAAGCGTCTAAAATTTATTATAACAAAGCCTTCACATAAAGTGAAGGCTTTTTTTGTACCTTAAATGCAAGGTTTTTATTTTATAAAAGACCAACGTCAAAAAAAAACGTATGAAAAAGATAACAGTTTTAATCGCAAGTATTCTTCTATTTTCTCTTCAAGCTGCTTGCAAACCTTCCAATGATTCTAAGAAAGAAGAAGCTTTGGCACTAAAAGAACAAACTCCAGTTCAGACGGACGCGGCAGATGGATTAAAAAAAGCCTATTTCGCCAGCGGATGTTTCTGGTGTGTAGAAGCAGTATACGAAAGTGTAAACGGAGTTAAAGAAGCGGTTTCTGGTTATAGCGGAGGTAAAACAGAAAACCCAACTTACAAAAATCACGCAGACCACGCCGAAGCGGTAGAGGTTATTTATGATCCCGCAGTTGTAAGTTTCAGCCAATTGGTAGATGTGTATTTTGCTTCACAAAACATTACGCAAGTAAACGGACAAGGACCAGACCACGGCGCCTCTTACCGTTCCATCGCATTTTATCAAAATGATGCTGAAAAGAAAATAATTGATGAAAAAATAGTCACATTAAGCAAGGAATTAGGCGGAGATAAAGTGGCGGCACAAGTTTTACCGTTCCAAAAATTTTGGGAAGCCGAAGCTTATCACCAAAATTACGAACGCAACAATCCCGGAAATCCATATATCCAGAATGTTTCCATCCCTAGATTGAATAAGTTTAAGGCAAAACTACCCGAGTTGTTAAAGAAAAACTCTGGACATTAAATTTCACTAAAATCATATATTTTTAAAAATTCCACAGCTTCAAACTGTGGAATTTTTTATTGCTTTTACTTCAAAAATCAATGGATAAAGCTTGTCTTTAAGCTCAAACATGCCTTCCTCATTTTTCACCAAACCCGGAAAAATATCATAGGGCGAGGCGTCGTGTTCTTTTAAATATTGAATTTGAAGTCCCGCTTCTGAAAGCGACGTAATTACTTCACCCAAACTGTGATTCCAACCGTATTCCTTGCTTTTCATTTTTGAAGATGCATCGGCGTAAGTTCCTTCATATTCTCCATAAATAGTATCCTTTTGATGGTAGCCGTATTTCATAACGGGTGGAGAAACAGTATAATCAAACATCCAAGCAATTGGATGAAACTCCACAATATAAAAGAAACCTCCGGGCTTTAATCTCTCTGAAATCATTTTTGCCCATGGTCTTAAATCTGGCAGCCAACCTATAGTACCGTAGCTTGTAAACACGATATCGAATTTTTCTGAAACATATTCCGAAGTATCCAAAACATTGCAACAAACAAATTTTGCGTCAAGCTTTAATTCTGCATTTAATTGCTGTGCGAGTTCAATTCCGTCATCAGAAAGATCAACGCCAGTGCATTTGGCTCCCATTCTAGAAAGGCTCAACGTATCTTGTCCAAAGTGACATTGAAGATGAAGAATGCTCTTCTCTGAGATATCGCCTAAAGCATTCAATTCGTATTTATTTAATGAAGTTTCACCCTTTTTGAAATTTTCCAAATCGTAAAAATCACTCTTCGCATGAACTGCGACTTTAGTATTCCATGTTTTCCTATTAGTTTCAAATTTTTCTGAATGATCCAAAATATTAGTTTTTGATAAAGGTATATAATTAACTCAAAAAACACATTTACTAATGCTTTTCACATTTATGAACTGTTTTCGTTAAACATCGGTTAAAAATTTAAAAGATATTTGCTTTTATTGTAGTTTTAATCACACTAACATTTAAACACTAACATCATGGGTGACATCATTTGGTTAATTGTAGTACTCCTTATTATAGGATGGCTCGTAGGTTTTTTCGGTTTCGGTGACGCTGTAGGAAGCCTAATTCACATTTTATTGGTCTTAGCAATTATTGGTATTTTATACCGATTAGCAACCGGCCGCAGACCATAATTAAAATAAAAACTATCCATTAATTATTAAACTCAAACTATTATGAAAAAGGTATTTTTAATTTTATTTGCAGCAGGATTAGTAAGCACTAGCTTTATTAGCTGTAGAGAAAAGGAATCAGTAGGAGACAAAATTGAAGACGTAGCGGACGATATAGAAGACGCCGTTGATTAATAATACAAAACATTTAAAACAAAAGCCCATTCAAGAAAATTGAGAGGGCTTTTAATTTTGGCCTATTCGGCTACAATAGATTTCCATTCAGGATGCCTTTCAATGTAATTTTTAGTAAAAGCGCAAACGGGATCTACTTTTAAACCCCGAAGTTCTATTTGCAATAAAACTTTCTCGGTCATTTCGCTGGCCACACCTTGTCCTTTAAGTTCTTTTGGCACTTCGGTATGGTTAAGAGATAAGATGCCAGGCTTCACAGAATATTCAATAATGGCTTTGTAGCCATTCTCTTCGGCCTCAAACCGATGCTTTTCTTTATTATCAATCACTCGCATACCAATCAGAAGTTATATTGTTTCTACAGATTAAAAATACAAAAAATATGAAAGCCAAAAGTATTCCTTACTTTTACAAGAAACATATTTTTTATGAAAATTACTATCACTCTTTTATTTACATTTTTCACTTTTATAAGCTGTAATAACACTGAAAAATCTACTTCGAACGAATTATTGGAAGGTAATAATTCACTTCAAAAAACAGATATTCGGTATAAAATTGCAAAGGCCAACGGCTTTCAAAATTGGAAAGACGTTTCAGAAATTGCGTTTACATTCAACGTAGACCGGGGAGAAAATCATTTTGATCGCTCTTGGGTTTGGAAACCAAAAACGGGTAATGTGCTAATGAGGACCGCCACACAAAATGTTAGCTACAACCATTCAAATATGGACAGCATTATCATGAAAACCGATGCTTCTTTTATTAACGATAAATATTGGCTATTGGCACCTTTTCAATTAATTTGGGATGAAGGTATTACGATTTCTGAAAAGGAAAATGTTGTCGCTCCAATTTCCAAAGACACGTTAAACCAACTTACAATTGTTTACAAAAACGAAGGTGGATACACTCCAGGCGATGCCTACGATTTTTTTTATGATAAAAATTTCAAAATAAAAGAATGGAATTATAGAAAAGCAAATGCCGAAAAACCTTCTATGATTACCACTTGGGAAGATTATGAAAACTTCAACGGAATTGAAATTGCAAAAATGCATAAGGATAGCACAGCCGGTTTTAAGCTGTATTTCACCAACATTTCAGTGAAAAAAGAAACTGAAAATTAAACGAATATAAATTCCTATTTTTGTAAAAAGCCTATAAAATACAACGTATCCAAATGTTCCAAAACTCTTTAGAATACGCAAAAACACAAGACGCCGAAGATTCTTTGGCCTCTTTCAGAAATAAATTTCACATTCCAAAAAATGCTTCAGGCGAATCGCTTATTTATCTCTGCGGAAACTCACTTGGTTTACAACCAAAAATTACTGCAGAATACATAAAAGAAGAACTTACAGATTGGGCAAATTTTGGTGTGGATGGGCATACCGAAGGAGAGCATCCTTGGCTCCCGTATCACGAGTTTTTAGCCGAAAACATGGCAAAAATCGTGGGCGCAAAACCCTCGGAAGTAGTAGTAATGAACACCCTTACAACTAATCTTCATTTAATGATGGTTTCATTTTACCAACCCACAAAAACCAAATATAAAATTGTAGTGGAAAGCGATGCTTTTCCGAGCGATAAATATGCCGTTGAAAGTCAGTTGAAATTTCACGGAATAGACCCAAAAGATGGCTTAATTCTTTGGAAACCCAGAAAAGGCGAAGAACTTTGCCGATTTGAGGATTTGGAAGAAATAATGAAAAACCACGGAGATGAAATTGCTTTGTTAATGATTGGCAGCACCAATTATTACACAGGTCAATCTTTTCCACTGAAAAAAATAACAGAACTGGGGCATAAATACGACTGTATGGTCGGTTTCGATTTAGCGCATGGTGCGGGAAATATCCAGCCAAATCTGCACGAGACGGGAGCCGATTTTGCTGTTTGGTGTTCTTACAAATATTTAAACAGCGGCCCCGGAAGTTTGGGCGGCTGCTTCGTTCACGAACGCCACGCAAATAACGAAAACCTAAATAGATTTGCGGGTTGGTGGGGTCATAATAAAAAAACACGTTTCAATATGCGCCATGAATTTGATGCACTTCCCGGCGCTGAAGGATGGCAATTAAGCAATCCGCCAATACTTTCAATGGCTGCAATTCGTGCTTCTTTAGACACGTTTTCCGAAGCAGGTTTTGAAAATATTAGAAAGAAATCTGAAAAACTAACGGGCTATTTAGAGTTTTTGTTGGACGAAATGAAAAATGATTCAATTAAAATTATAACTCCACGTAATCCAGACGACCGTGGCTGCCAGCTTTCAATTCAAGTTAAAAATGCAGACAAAAGGTTACACACTAAACTCACCGAAGCTGGTGTAATAAGCGATTGGCGCGAGCCCGATGTAATTCGCGTTGCCCCTGCCCCACTTTACAATAGTTTCGAGGATGTGTTTCGCTTTTCGGAAAAATTAAAAGAAGTTTTAAAAAATTGACTCAGGACTGATTGACATAAGACGTAAGACTCATACTCTGCAATATTTGTCCTACGTCTTAAGTCTTTCCGTCCAATGTCCAACGAAATATTATATGAGTAAAAACCATAATATACTTATCATCGGCGCCGGCCTTTGCGGAAGTTTACTCGCTTTGCGAATGGCGCAACGTGGCTATCAAGTTACTTTAGTAGAAAAGCGTCCCGATTTACGAAAAATCACACAAGACGCCGGACGCTCCATTAATCTCGCCCTAAGTGATCGCGGACTTCGCGGTTTGCGTTTAGCGGGAGTTGAGGAAGCTGCTAAAAAGCAATGTATCCCAATGAATGGGCGCATGATTCACGACAAAGCAGGAAACACATTTTTGAGTCCGTATAGCGGTCGTAAAGATGAATATATCAATTCCATTTCTCGACCTGGCTTAAATATGCTGCTGTTAGATGAAGCGGAAAAAATGACGAATGTAAGTATCATTTTCAATCAGAGTTGCGAAAGTGTTGATTTGGAAAATGCTTCGGCAACTTTTAGAGACTTCAATTCAAAAGAAGAAACTACGATTACCGCAGATATTGTTTTTGGAACCGACGGCGCAGGGTCTTCAGTTCGCAAAAGTATGTTCGATAGTCATAAGTTTCTTTTTAGTTTTTCACAACAATGGCTTAGTCACGGTTATAAAGAACTTGAAATTCCAGCAGCTGAAAATGCTGGATACCGAACTTATAAAAACGCTTTGCATATTTGGCCACGTGGCGAAGATATGCTCATTGCGCTCCCAAATCTAGATGGAAGTTTTACCGTAACACTGTTTCTTCCGTATGAAAACAGCGAATATTGTTTCGCGAATTTGACCACTCCAGAAATGGTGAACGAATATTTCAAAAAGGAATTTCCAGATGTAGTTGAAATGATTCCAAACCTTTCCGAAGAATTTTTCAATAACCCAATTGGTCCACTCGGCACTGTAAAATGCGCTCCGTGGAATAGCTTCGGAAAAGTGCTTTTAATGGGCGATGCGGCTCACGCAATCGTACCATTTTACGGACAAGGAATGAACGCTTCCTTTGAAGATGTCGTGGTTTTTGACGAAGTTTTAGAGAAATACAATTCTGAGAAAGAGTTAAACTGGGAAGTTATATTTAAAGAATACGAAGCGCTTCGGAAAAAAGACGCCGATGCAATTGCAGATTTGGCTGTAGACAATTTTCACGAAATGAAAGAACACACGGCGATGGAAATCTTTCAGAAAAAACGAAAACTGGAAACAGCTTTTGAGGCAGAGTTTCCACAAGATTATTACAGCAAATATTCTTTGGTTACCTTTAAAGAATCAATAACATATTCCGAAGCAATGAAACGCGGAAGAGCCCAAGACAAAGCAATTTTAAACCTTTTGGACGATGGTAAAATCACAGAGGAAATGTCTTTAAAACAAAAACTAGAACTAGTAAAAAAACATACCGAAGCCATCCTTCACGATGATGAAGTGGCATTTGGATAAAAATAATGGTTCTTTCCCCTTTTCAGGGGAAGGTGGATTCTAAATCGCCCAAAGCGATTTGGAAGACGGAAGGGGTAATTTCCAGTAACTAATTTGAAAAAAATAAACTATGGCTAACAATCAAAAAGATTCCAACCTCCGCGGGAATGTGGTAGAAGGAAAAGCAACGCCACGTGGCGCATATCCTCACGTAAAGCGCGTGGGCGATTTCATATTTATCAGCGGCACAAGTTCACGCTTGCCCGACAATACCATTGCAGGCGTAAATAAAATTGATGAAATGGGCACAATGCATTTCGATATTAGAGAACAAACTCGCGTGGTCTTGGAAAACATCAAGGATTATCTTGCAACCGAAGGCGCAACATTGGCCGACGTAGTTGATGTAACTAGCTTTTTAGTGAATATGAATGACTTTGCTGGTTATAATGAAGTGTATGCTAAATACTTCAATAAAGAAACTGGGCCAGCCAGAACTACTGTTGCGGTGCATCAATTGCCACATCCGCAGTTAGTGGTGGAAATTAAGGCTATGGCGTATAAACCAGTTCGCAGAAATCAGTAGCAGTATGCAGTTACAATTGAATTTATGAAGACGCTATTTACTATACTATTTTTTATTTTTTCAATCTCGACTATGTTTGCAGATGCTGGTAATACATATCGATTCAGCGTTGTAGTTGTAACAAATAGCTCAGATTCTATATCTGGCTATATTTATATTGGAAGCTATAAGGAATTTGACGTCCAAAATTACGGTAGTGATATTAAACGCTTTTTTTTAGAAGCCAAACCAATGGATTCTATTCCGATTTATCCTTTTGTTTCAACTTATAAATTAGGGTTTAGCGATGTCGATTTTACACTAAAACAAAATAAAAAAGTAGTAGCATTTAAAAACATTTCAACGATTTCCCATAGCGATATTTTGGAGTATCCGATGGGTCAACGACTTATTGAGTTAGAACCCAAAGAAATGGAACTCCTAAAATTTCACCAACCTAATGTTCAATTTGTTTATAATGAATCCTACTCAGTAATGTCAAGCTTTTTAATCCTATCCTGGAAAAAAGATAAAGATTTGCAAGAGATCCAAAGGAGTATTTCAAAAAAATTAATCGAATCAATTCCGGAAAAAAAATCTATTAATTCAGAAAACATAAAACCATTTTTCGATTATTTAAATGAACTTAAAACTAAGTTGCTTACTGAAGGCATTTTGATTTTCGAAATTCAAGGAAGTTGTTAAATATGCAAAAAATCCTAAACTACATAAACGGCGAATACGTTGAACCACTATCAAAAAAATGGTTGGACAATTATAACCCATCCAATGGCGAAGTGTATTCACAGATAGCGAATTCAAATAAAGAAGATATTGAAAATGCATATCAGGCCGCGAAAGAAGCATTCCCAAAATGGAGCAATACAACCATCGACGAACGCAGCCGAATTCTTCTGAAAATTGCAGATTTAATTGAAGAAAAATTGGTCGATTTAGCTGAAGCCGAAGCAAAAGACAATGGTAAACCTTTAAGTTTAGCACTGGCTGTTGACATTCCGCGAGCTTCTTCAAATTTTCGCTTTTTCGGAAATGCAATCACACAATTTTCCAGCGAAGCCCATGAAAGTGTGGGATTGAACACGATGAATTTTACGCTACGGCAACCTCTTGGGGTTGTAGGTTGTATTTCGCCCTGGAATCTTCCGCTGTATTTATTCACTTGGAAAATCGCACCAGCTATAGCGGCAGGAAATACAGTTGTGGCAAAACCCAGCGAAGTTACGCCAATGACCGCTTTTCTTTTAGGTGAAATTTGCACGGAAGCTGGTTTGCCAAAAGGTGTTTTAAATATTGTTCACGGTACGGGTCCTTCCGCAGGACAAGCGATTGTGGAGCATGAAAATATAAAAGCAATTTCATTTACAGGCGGAACAAAAACTGGCGAACACATTGCCCGAACCGCTGCGCCAATGTTCAAAAAACTCTCGTTGGAGCTGGGCGGAAAAAACCCAAATCTCATCTTCGCAGATTGTGATTATGAAAAAATGCTGGAAGTAACTGTTCGTTCTTCTTTCGCCAACCAAGGTCAAATCTGTCTTTGCGGCAGCAGGATTTTTGTTGAAAAACCTATTTATGAAAAATTCAATAAAGATTTCGTTGAAAAAGTAAAGCAATTAAAAGTTGGAAATCCTTTTGATGCGAAAACAAATATGGGTGCTTTGGTTTCTAAATCACATTTAGAAAAAGTAGAATCTTACATAAAACTCGCTGAAAAAGAAGGTGGAAAAATCCTTTTTGGCGGCAATAGAGTTACGGTGAAAGATTTCGAAAACGGTTATTATTTAGAACCAACGGTTATCGAAGTTTTTGACGATCAGTGCCGAGTAAACCAAGAAGAAATCTTCGGACCAGTTGTAACTATTATGCCTTTTGAAACCGAAGAAGAAGCATTGCAAATGGCAAACTCCGTTAAATACGGCTTATCCGCTACGCTTTGGACTTCAGATTTAAATCGCACAATGCGCATTTCAAAACAAATTGAAGCGGGAATTGTGTGGGTGAATACTTGGCTAAACCGTGATTTACGCACGCCTTTTGGAGGAATGAAAGACAGCGGCGTAGGCCGTGAAGGTGGCTTTGAAGCGCTTCGGTTTTTTACGGAGGCGAAGAATGTGTGTATTAAATATGAATAAGCCCCCTAACCCCCGAAGGGGGAATGGAAAACAAAATCGAACTTGAAATCGAAAAACGAATACTGATTACTGATTACTGAACACTAAAAAAAATATCCCCGAGCGCAGTCGAGGGGTTTTATTTGAAGACAAATAATGATTAAATAGGTCTCGACTGTGCTCGACCTGACAAGAAAATATGAATATAGATTTAACAGATAAAAATGCATTAGTATGCGGCAGCACCGCCGGCATAGGAAAAGCTACAGCTATACAATTAGCCAAACTTGGCGCTACGATAACTTTGGTTGCCCGAGATAAAGAAAAACTCGAAGAAACGTTAATTGAACTTGCACACGACAAAGGCCAAAAGCACAATTATTTTGTGGCAGATTTCACCAAACCCAAAGAGGTAAAAAAGAAAGCTGAATTGGCAGCTTCAAGTAAGACTTTTCATATTCTGGTGAATAATACCGGCGGACCAAAAGGTGGGCCTATTTTTTCTGCTGGAACGGACGAATTTGAAAAAGCATTCTCCATGCATTTAATTTGCAACCAGATTTTGGCGCAAGCAGTTGTTCCGGGAATGAAAGAGGCGGATTACGGTCGCATAATAAATATTATTTCTACTTCGGTAAAACAACCTATCGATGGGCTGGGCGTAAGTAACACTATTCGTGGTGCCGTTGCCAGTTGGAGTAAAACTTTGGCTAATGAGTTGGGACAATATGGTATAACTGTAAACAATGTTTTACCAGGTTTCACTGCTACAGACAGATTGGAAGATATCGTTGGTAACGCAGCAAAAAAAATGAACAAAACTGAAAAAGAAGCTAGCGAGTTTATGCAAAGTCTAGTCCCTGCACGACGCTTTGCGCAACCTGGTGAAATTGCCAACGCAGTCGCTTTTTTGGCGAGTGAAGCTGCCAGCTACATAAACGGAATAAATCTTCCGGTAGATGGAGGACGCACCAAAAGTTTGTAACTTTATACTCAATTAGAGAATTAATTAATGAGATCTCCGCCTTTGCGGGGAATAAATATGAGACGAAAACTACGCATTAACGGCCATTCACACCTTCTTCCTTATCCCGAGGAAATTCCACAGTTTATGCAGGACAAAGGAATTTTTTGGGTTGATAAAGATCGAAAATTTATGCTTCAAAAAGATTGGAGCCGTCCTGTAACCGACTCTAGTTTCTTTTTGGACGAAAAATTGGAATGGATGGACCGTTTCAAAATAGATCACGCCGTGGTTTTGAATCTTTCTCAACTCTATGGAAATGGTTTGCGTGTGGAAGAAATGAAACAAGCGCTTCGTTTTCAAAACGATTTTAATGCTAAGGTACAGCACGACCATCCCTCCAAATTTACCTGCGGTTTTGTTGTGCATCCAGGTTTTGTCCGCGGTGCATTATGGGAAATTGAGCGTTGTGTGGAAACTTTAGGGCTTCAATTATTATGTTTGCCAACCCACTATATGGATACCATTGGTACTTGGCGCTGCATTTTTGACGAAGAAAATGAGCCTATTTTTGAATTGGCTTCAAAATATAACCTCGCTGTTGAAATTCATCCCTATGACGGTGAAAAATTTATAAAACTTGAAAATACCTCTTGGCGATTTCATCTAATCTGGATGCTGGCACAATGCGCAGATGCCTATCACTTTTTAACTTTGAATGGCTACGCAGATAAATACCCAAATATGCGAACATGTTTCGCCCACGGCGGACAATTAGCGCAAATTAATTTGGGAAGAAGAATTCAAGGTTTTGATGGACGTCCCGATCTTTTTGAAGGAAAAACACATCCACGAAAAGCTGTGGGGCACAAAAATATTTTCTTCGATACGCTATTACACGATACTGGCGGCTTGGAATTATTGGTGAAAAATCAAGGAAGCAAACAAGTGCTTATGGGCCTAGACGATCCGTATCCGTTAGGCGAAATGGAAAGCGCAGTGCAATCTTCCTATCCCGGAAAAATTTTAGATTTGGCCGTTGAGCAAAAGATTATAACCTCTGAACAATGTGATGACATTTGGGATAAAAATGTTATTCAATGGCTTTGTGGCGATGATGAAGCTGCAAAAGATAAACTCGTTAAAAGAATTCTTGGTGAATAATGACCGAAGTAGCCAAATTTTATATCCTTTCTCATATCTGTATCGCTTTTCTGGGCGGGGTTTTGCTACTTGCACTTTGGTTCAATATTCGGGCGCGTTTTAGCCAACTTTTAGAAGAAGACGATTCGCAGAAAAGAGTGGACAAAGGAATGCTTTACCTAAGTTTTTCTATGTTTATTTGGGTAATTTCTGGATGTTGGATTTATTGCGGAACCGTTTTCAATTTTACGGAAACACAAGGGTACCAATTAGGAATAAATCTATTTTCTATTGTCAATAACATGTTTCTGCTTTTGGCGCTTTTTTACTTCTATTACGCTCCGGGATTTATTTATCACAACAAAAAAAACATTAAGAAAATTGTTGTCGTTATTGTTTTCACTTCAATTGTAACCTTTGCGCTTCCTTTCATTTTAAAAGAAAATAATGTAATAAACGGGATCCACATAAGCGGAATTCCAGATTTATTAATCTCTGCTTTTCTCTCGTATATATTGGGAATTTCCTTCTACAGAACGTTTGTATATCGAGGTTTAAAGATTATCGGCTATATTTCTGTTTTGGTAATGCTGCTAATTTTTGTTTCGCAGATTTCTGAAGTTTTCTTGACTTTCGGAAATGATTTCAGCAACAATTTCATAAAAATAATCGCAAAGACTTCGTTGATTTCAATCTTTTTAGTTTTGGCTACAACGTGGGTAATTAGGCTTGCAAGCATGCCAAAGCCAAACGAAATTACCATTCACTTTATGGATTGGGGCTTGGTGAAATTGAACATTCCAACCAAAAATATTTACGACCAAACTATTGATTTCGGGTCCAAAACCACGCAGTATAAAAACCTGCTGAAATTTGCCATTAGAAGAAAATATACGGAAGGCGATTTGCAAACCATTCCTGTACATCTAGGAGGCGAAATAAAAAACCAAACTTACCTTACCCGAATAATCGAAAACATCAACGATATTCTTCAGCTTAACACTACACAAAAACTAGATCGGCGCGATCTTTTCACCTTTATTGGCGAAAGTAAATACAGACTGCGTATTGTCCCGAATAATATTTTAATCGATAAACGATTGCTTGAAGAATTCTCCGAAAGTGCCGAAAACAAAGATTACAAAGCCTTTTGTAACTCATTGTAACCGCGTACACAATTAATCACAATCCGCTATTTTTTAATATAATTTAAAACAGAGAAAGGCTCCATTTATAATCTGTTCTACATTGCCCCAAATTAAAAACCCAACTATGAGCAATGTAATTTCTGAGGCGGAACAACCTCAACTTTTTGGCCACCCTAAAGGACTTCTTTATCTGTTTTTCGCCGAATTATGGGAACGTTTTTCCTTCTATGGAATGCGCGCTCTTTTGGTGCTTTATATGACCAAACATCTTTTATATGATGACGATATGGCCTTTGGCGTTTACGCCGCTTATATGTCGCTAGTTTATGTTACGCCAATGATTGGAGGGATTTTAGCCGACAAGATATTGGGTTACCGGAAAGCCATTATTCTTGGCGGTATTTTAATGGTGTTTGGTCACTTTTTCCTTTCAATTGAAATGCCTATTTTCTTTTATGGTTCGCTCGGATTGATAATTGTTGGTAATGGATTTTTCAAACCAAATATTTCGTCTTTCGTAGGTGAACTTTACGCCCAGGGAGATGCTCGGCGCGATTCAGGATTCACTATTTTTTACCTTGGAATTAATTTAGGTGCCGCTATTGCACCACTTTTATGCGCGTGGTTCGCGATTACTTACGGCTGGCATTACGGTTTTGTTTTGGCAGGAATTGGAATGGTTACAGGGCTTTTGGTATTTAGAAATGGATTGAAAAATAATGTCTTTGGAAATAAAGGTCATGTACCGAATCAGGAAATTTATGACCGCAAATCGTTTGGATTAAATCGAGGAAAATTGATTGTTTTGGCGGCAGTTGCATCAGTTGGAGTTTTTGCAACTCTTGTTCGCTTTAATGAATTTGAAGGGTATCTGGTTTGGATTGTTTCTGCCTTTTTGGTTTTCTATATTGGTTACATTATTTCTACAGTCAGCTCAAAAGAAAAGAAGCGATTATTAGTCGCCGTTTACTTTACAATTTTATACACTTTGTTCGCCGCAATTTTTGAACAGGCTGGTAGTTCACTAACACTTTTTGCAGATAGAAATGTGAATTTAATTGGTATGGATGCCGCGGGTACAAATAGTATAAACGCGGGGTTCATTATTCTTTTCGCCATTCCGTTTTCAATGCTTTGGACCTATTTAAGCCGAAGAAAAGCAAATCCAAATTCTGCTGTAAAGTTTGGGCTTGGGCTGCTATTTCTCGGTCTCGGTTTTATTGTTTTTGCACTTTCTGCGCATAGTGTAGACAATTTTGCAAAAACCTCGATGAGTTATTTGGTAATTGGTTATTTGGTTTTAACCATAGGAGAATTATTTTTATCTCCAATTGGCCTTTCAAAAATGACGGAGCTTTCACCCATAAAATATGTAGCTTTTATAATGGGGGTTTGGTTTTCGGCGAACTTTTACGGACACTTTTTTGCCGGAAAAATTGCGAAACTGACTACCGTTTCCGATAGTGGTTCAAATGTTTTTTCAGAAGGAATTTTCGGGACAATCACGGAATACATTACTGGCTTGACACCACAGATTGCTTCGGGACAAAGTGAGGGATTTCAACAATTGTTTTCGTACGTTTCTGTTTATGCAAGTTTTGGCGTAATTAGTATGATTGTGGGTATATTTGCAATACTCATTTCGCCAATTATAAAAAAGATGATGGTCGGCATTCACTAAAAATTTCAAAATGGATTTTCTTCCCGAAAAAATAAACGATTACGTAGAAAAACATTCGCAACCCGAACCGGAATTACTTGCAAAACTAAATCGTGAAACTTGGCAAAAAGTACTAGTACCACGAATGTTGAGCGGCCATTTACAGGGACGTGTTTTGAGTATGCTATCTAAATTAATGCAACCAAAAAATATTCTTGAAATTGGCACTTACACAGGGTATTCCGCTCTATGTTTGGCTGAAGGAATGCGGGAAGATGGTGAATTGCACACTATTGACATCAACGAAGAATTGGTAGATTTTCAGCGGAAATATTTTGATGAATCTCCTTTCGGAAAACAGATTTTTCAGCATTTAGGGAATGCTTTGGAAATAATTCCGAAGCTCGATAAAACATTCGATATGGTTTTTATTGATGCCGATAAAAGCAACTACCCAAACTATCTGGAAATAATTATTCCGAAGCTAAAAAAAGGCTCGATTATTTTGAGTGATAATGTGCTTTGGAGTGGAAAAGTGGTTGAAAAAGTGAAAGCTGATGATATTGATACAAAAGCGCTGATTCAATATAATAAATTATTAAACGAGCATCCACGACTTGAAACTGTATTGCTTCCTATCCGCGATGGATTGACTATTTCTCGTGTTTTATAGAAATATTAAACAGATCAAAATTTAGAACTTTCTTTTGATAGGGCCTGTAACCTCATCAACATCTTCTTTAACTTGATCTATCTGTTTTTGGACGTCGCTGGTAATGTCTATATCAATCCCCTGTTTTTCGGCACTTTTAGTGATTTCAGATTTTATATCGTTCGTAGCATCTTTAACCTGTCGCATTGCTTTACCCAAACCACGGGCAATCTCTGGCACTTTATCTGCGCCAAAAACCAACAGAATCATAAACATGATGAACCCTATTTCGGCACCACTAATAAAAAGAAAAATTGCCTGTGAAATCATGATGCAAATATAGTAATGAGTTATGAGTTATTGGTGTTGAGCGAAGAGTTTTTATGAAACTAAAAGTTTTATGAGATTGATTGAATTTAGAAGATACGGTTAATTGATTCGCCTTATGGAATCTTCGGAATTAATGGTTTATTTGTAATAATAGTACATTGAAGGACTACTATTTTCAACGTTATGATTGACCCAAAATTTTAAAATTAATTTTGCTTAATCACAAACTCGGCAATCACACTTCCAAATTCTTGCAGTATGTGGCGGAAAAGAAGCACAGGCGTGAATTTTTGCGTAGAAAATTTCTTTTTACTTGCGTTTATACGTTTTTGCAAAACGTTTCCCTAGCACCATTCGATTGTTTTTGTTTCAAAATTGATTGGTATTGGTCCGCCGGAACATCCCCCAATTTCCGCTGCATTTCGGTCCGTTTCCGTTTCTCCGATAATCCATTTGCCAGACTTATGTTTTAACAAAATTCCATTGATTATTATTTTTTCGCCAGTCAGAGGATTTATTTCGTTATTATATACGGTGATTCTATTTCCATCAATTTCTATCTGAACTGGAAGGTTTTCCATTCGTCCATCAAATTCCGCAAAGTATAATTCATATCTCATCTTTCCTTGAGGAATACTGTCGGTTTCTATTAATTCAGTTTTACGATTCTGTTTATTAAAACTTATTTGTTCTTTGTGAATAATATCATCACTATCAGTCCTTTTTCCCAAAACGGTTGCAATTAAAATTGTAAAGGCGATAAGCAATAGACTTCCTATTCCGACGAGTATTAATAATATGTCCCAGATTTTCTTCAAAATGCTTTACAGCTAGGCCTAATATAAATTAAAAACCTATTCATTTTTATAAGCCCAGTTCTCTCAAGATATAGCAACAGATTTAATCTGTCTGTGAATTCTTTTTAAACTTATCAAAAGCACCCAGTTTTTTGCGCTTTGGCCAGAAATTATTTGAAGTATCAATGTCTGCGGTTTCTTCATCGGGATCTACTTCAATCTTGGTGATTTCTTTTTCAGAAGCAATAACTTTCCCTACAGATTCGTCATTTTTTCTCCAAATTTGAGCAGGATAAGTTACGCGCTCACTTGTGCCATCGCTATAAGTATACTGCGCGATAATTGGCATTGGAATCCCACCAAGTTTTTCAAAAGTAACTTCGTAAAAATATTTAGGGCTTTTTAGATTCGCACGCTCTTCGGCTGGAACATTTTCCATTAAATAGTCATTAAGCGAAGTGATGTCTTCTAGTTTTGAATTACGCATACTTTCTTCAAAATCTTCACTTCCTTCTTCAATTAAATAAACCATTGGCGGCAAATCACTTTCAGAAACTCCGCGAGCGGTCATCATTTCTTTCACCTCTTTATTCATTTTTGAAGTAATGTAGAATTTTTTAACATCCTTCACCCCAATATCTACATAATCTGTGGTGTAAAACCACTCTCTCCAATACCAGTCCAAATCTACCGCTGAAGCGTCTTCCATAGTTCTGAAAAAATCCTCGGGCGTTGGGTGCTTAAACATCCATCGGTTTGCGTAGGTTTTAAATGCGAAGTCAAAAAGCTCACGACCCATAATGGTTTCGCGAAGAATATTGAGCGCTGTAGCTGGTTTAGCGTAGGCATTCGCGCCAAAGTTATAAGTGTTTAAACCTTTGGTCATAATGGGCGCCAACTGACTTTGATCGCCAGCCATATAATCCACAATTTTATTGGCAGGACCGCGACGAGACGGATATTTAGTATTTGGCGCAATAGCATTTGGATACGCTTCGGCAAAATCTTGCTCAGCCACGTATTGGGTAAAAGTATTTAAGCCTTCATCCATCCACGTCCATTGGCGTTCATCGTTGTTAATAATCATCGGGAAATAGTTGTGCCCAACTTCATGAATAATTACACTCATCATCCCGTATTTTGTGCGGTCGCTAATGTTTCCGTCTTTGTCTGGTCTTCCGTAATTCCAACAAATCATTGGGTATTCCATCCCTTGATTTTTCGCATTAACCGAAATAGCTTTCGGATAAGGATAATCAAAAGTCATTCTTGAATACGTCTTCAAAGTACTCGCCACGGTTCTTGTAGACCAATCTTCCCACAGCGGATTTCCTTCAGGTGGATACATTGAAACTGCCATCACTGTTCGGTTGCCCATTTTTACAGCCATCATATCCCAAATGTAGCGTCTGGAAGTAGCAAAAGCATAATCGCGAACATTTTCTGCTTTGAATTTCCAAGTCTTTTTATTAGTTGCAAATCCTTTTGAAGCAGCTTCAGCTTCCGCTTGGGTAACAATTAGTACTGGTTTATCAAAAGATTTCTGCGCCGCTTCGTAGCGATTCATCATTTCTTTTGTAAAAATATCTTTTGTGTTTTGAAGGTTTCCCGTTGCATCCAAAATATGATCTGCAGGAACGGTAATATTCACTTCAAAATTTCCAAAGGGAAGTGCAAACTCATCTCTTCCCCAAAACTGACTATTCTGCCAGCCTTCAACGTCGTTATAAACGGCCATTCTTGGGTAAAACTGTGCAATAACGAACCCTTTGTTGCCATCTTCAAAAATCTCATATCCACTTCGAGCACGGTCTAAAACGTGGTTATTAATATTATACCACCATTTAATTGAAAACACATATTTTTCGCCTGGCTTTAAAGGTTTTTGCATATCAATACGCATCATAGTTTGATTGATGGTATGCTTCAGCGGATTGCCTTTTTCGTCCTTTACTTCTTGTATATTAAAACCACCGTCGAAAGAATTGCCCATATGGTTTTTTACAAAGCTATTTACCATATCTGCGGGAACGGCACTTGATGGCTCAATCAAAGGCGATTTAGAATCTTTAGCTCGTACGTTTTGATCTAACTGAACCCATAAATATTCTAGTTGGTCTGGAGAATTATTAGTGTAAGTTATGGTTTCAAAACCTGTGAGTTTGTTGTTTTTATCATCCAACTCCACGTCCATTCTATAATCTGCTTGTTGTTGGTAATAACTTGGACCTGGCGCTCCACTGGCAGTACGGAACATATTGGGTGTAGAAAACTCTTCGTAAAGCTGTTTAAAACGGTTGATATTGTAATGGCCAGGGTCACGCTTTTGAGACTCTGTTTCATCTTGTGCTGAAACTGCGCCGGCAAACAGGAAAAGCCCCGTAAGTAGAAGAGAATTGAATAATCGCATATGTATTAGGAAATTTTAAAAAATGGATTGGCAATGTATTAATTAAATTTTAATTTTCCGCTAGGTTCGTCTTTGTCCAAGATTAAACTTCGGCGGCTCGTTTCGGTTTTTAGGTGAATTATGTTTTGCTGTTCGCTAAACTTATCCAGCAACACCTTATTTTCAATTTCAATATTTTTTAATTCTTTCACGCCCGTTACTTCTATATAAGCAATAAGCATATCGGTATCGTATTCTTTGCCAATATAATTTAGTTGAACAGGCTTGCCGTTCACTTTTATATTTATCTTTTGAAGAAGGTACTTTTTTAAATCTTCGTCTGCGGCTTCAGTTTCCTTTTTGGTATTCAGCGAAATTGAAGCATCATAACGCTGCTGAAGCGCATCTTCAATATCATCAGTAAAAATTTTAGTAATAATTTGAAGAGAATTTTTCTCCTTTACGTATTCAATCTTGGTAATACTAACATAAAATTTGTGCGCAGAAGTGCCCGAAATTAACGGTAATACTACTATTAAAAGGAGAATTCTAAAATACTTCATATTAAAAAGGGAGGCTAATGGAACATTAGACGGTCTATAAAATGGTTTGTTACAAATGTCTTTAGATTATTGCTTTTGAAATATTCTTCAGCAACATACCAAAGCACTTTTTACTCACCTCGTGCTTTGTATTCTTTACTTTTTTTGATAAGAAATTCCATCAACTGCATTTCGTTAATTGGCTTTAGTAATTCCTTATCTAAACCGTTTTCTTGAGCAAAGAACAGAAAATCTACAGCCTTATCTTCAGCAATTCCAAAGTTTGCCACAATAAAATCTTTACTAAAACGCTGCTGGATATTATTGCTTACAGTGCTTTGATCTTCTAATTTTTCTACAGGAGAAATCTTCTTCCCTTTCGGAAAAAGTAACTGTCCCACCCCGCCTAAAAGCGCTAAAACATTTGCGCCATTCGTCAGCGCATTGCCGTGAAGAGCCTCCTCTGCAGCGTTGCCAGAAACAGAAGTTTTAACGTCTGGCACAAAAGTATAACCGTATTCCAAATTACCATAACTAAGATCCCAATCTTTCGTTACATTATAAGTCGGTATTTTCTTTACATCTACATTTATGTTTCCCGAAAGATCGTACGGTCGCACCACAACTTCTTCCAGCTGATTTACGGCAGCGTTTAGGAAAATATTCATCAGTTTTCTGTCCACAACGCCTTTATCCACTATAACGGTAAACGATTGGTATTGCAGAGCTGTAATCTGTATCCGATCGTTTTCGGCCAAATCAATTACGAAAGTCCCATCGACATTGGTAATGGTTCCTTTCTGTGAAGAAATATTGTAAACAGAAATTCCTTCCGCATCTTCACCTTGGGGAACATGTATTTTTCCAGAAACTTTTGTGCGGTCAATCTCTTGCGCAAAAATTGCGGGCGCAGCGACGATTAATAAAAGTAGAAGTAGCTTTTTTGTCATTCACTAAAAATACATATTTGTTTTGATAGCGAAAACTTAAAGTTTACAATCTCAATGATTAAATTTACAATTCTGAAAAATAACATAAATGAATAATACAGACTCAAAGAGATTCCCGGCTTCAAGGGAATTAATTATAGCAAGCACAAGCACCGTTTACGGCGGCGAATACCTCGATTATCTTACAGAAGAGATGACTGATCTATTTAAAGATACCGAAGAAGTTATCTTTATTCCCTACGCGCGTCCGGGTGGAATTAGCCACGACGAGTACACTGAAAAAGCTGCTAAAGCATTCAATAAAATTGGCAAAAAACTAATTGGATTACACACTTTTGACAATCCAGTTGAAGCTCTAAAAAACGCGAAAGGTGCATTCACTGGCGGCGGAAACACATTTGTATTAGTGAGCGCGCTTTACCGATTAGAGTTAATGCAACCGCTTCGCGAAGCTATTTTTAATGGTCTGCCGTATATGGGCACCAGTGCTGGCAGTAATATTTGTGGAGTTTCTATGCAAACTACGAACGATATGCCTATAGTGTATCCGCCTTCGTTTAAAACTTTGGGGGTTATTCCTTTCAATTTAAATCCGCATTATTTAGATCCAGACCTCGGTAGTAAGCATATGGGTGAAACCCGCGAAACTCGCATTGCAGAATTTCATACGCAAAACACTGTTCCCGTTGTTGGGCTACGCGAAGGCAGCTGGCTACGCGTAAAAGGAGAAGAAATTATTCTGAATGGCGAATTAAAAGCACGCGTCTTTGAACAAGGGAAAGATCCTTTTGAAGTGGAAAGTGGAACTATTCTGAATTTAGAATTCTGAATTCAGAATTACTTGAGTTCTTTTACAAAATGATACCCCTTCGCCACAAAACCTTGATTGTAGAAAAATTTATGTGAAGGAAAATTATGCACATAACTGTTTAGTTCAACCCAATTACAAGCTTTGTTTTTTGCGTAATTGCTAACAAAATCAATTAGTTTTTTACCGATCCCATGACCTCGGTAGGCATCGTCGATAATTACATGATCCATCTCAATACTTCTACCGGCATAGTGACGCGTTTGAAACCAAAGTCCGCAGATTCCAATTAACTTTTCAGCATCAAAAATTCCAAGGCACTCATAATTTTGTTGCGTCATTTCCTGCACACGCTCTTTTAGAATGGTTTCGGAAACTGAGAAATTTCCAAGTTTTTGCATTAAAGGGATAATGCTAAAAATTTCTGCGGGGTCAATAATACGGATTGAAATGGCGTTATCTTTCAAAATAATGGTAATTTTAAAACTTCACTAAAAAATAAAATGAAGCGAAACGAATTTATTAAAATTTCAGGTATTGCGGGGCTAAGTTTGGCCATTTTTCCACAGTTTTCTTTCAAAAACTTTTCAGAAGAATTTACTCGAAACCAATTAATTGGCAAAGGAAACCCAGATATAGTGGGCGATAGCTATACTTCCAAAATGCATAAAACAGCCAAGGAAGCATTTAACAGAATGAAAACTGCAGCCGCCAAAGATAATATTAAAATTGAAGTAGTTTCTTCGTATCGAAGCTTTCAACGACAAAAAGAAATATTTGAAGGCAAATACAAACGCTTCACTTCCGAAGGACTTTCACCCGAAAAGGCAATTGAAAAAATTATAGAATATTCCACCATTCCCGGCACCTCACGCCACCATTGGGGAACAGATATAGATATTATTGACGCCAACGCGCCACGACCTGCGAATGTATTAATGCCAGAAAATTTTCACGGCACGGGCCCCTTTTGTAATTTAAAAATGTGGCTAAACGACAATGCAGCTAAATTTGATTTTTACGAAGTTTACACAGACAACGGCAACCGCAAAGGCTTTAAATACGAGCCTTGGCATTTTAGTTATGCTCCAGTTTCCATCCCAATGTTGAAGGAGTACAAAGAAAGAATTGACGTAAAGAAAATGCTTTCTGAAGAAAAAATAATGGGGAACGAACATTTTTCTGAAGCATTTATTTCAAAATATGTAAAAGATAATATTCTGGATATTAATCCGAAATTGCTTTAAATAATTCAAAATTTAAGGTTTAAAATTCAAGGTTTAGCCTATGTTGGTTAACTTTGAATATTAAACCTTGAACCTTAAAAATTCCGATGAATAAAAAAGTCCTTTTAATGATTCTCGATGGTTGGGGAGTTACGCAAAATGCTTCGGTTTCTGCCGTCGCCCAAGCCAATACACCATTTATAGATTCACTTTACAAAAAATATCCACACGCACAATTGCTTACGCACGGCATGAATGTTGGCTTGCCCGAAGGCCAAATGGGCAATAGCGAAGTGGGCCACATGAATTTAGGTGCAGGAAGAATTGTTTATCAAGACCTCGCAAAAATAAATATTGCCGTTGAAAAAGGCACGTTGAAAAACGAACCTGAACTTCAAAAAGCATTTGCTTATGCAAAGTCTCAAAATAAAAACGTACACTTTTTAGGCCTCGTTTCTAATGGCGGTGTGCATTCGCATATTAATCATTTAAAAGGATTGTTAACTGCCGCACAAGAAGACGGACTAGAGAATGTTTATGTTCACGCTTTCACAGACGGTCGCGATGTGGATCCACATTCGGGGAAAGGATTTATTGCAGATTTACAAAATCACTTAGAAAATACAGGCGGGAAATTGGCTTCTATAATTGGGCGTTATTACGCTATGGATCGCGACAAACGTTGGGAACGTGTAAAAAAAGTTTATGATTTATTGGTCTTCGGAAAAGGAAAACCTTCAACAGATGCCCTAAATAGCATTGATGAAAGTTATGCCGAAGGAATTACCGATGAGTTCCTCGAACCAATTACAATGACGAATTCTGAAGGCAAGCCAGTTACAACTATTGAAAAAGATGATGTTGTAATTTTCTTCAATTTTAGAACCGATCGCGGCAGACAACTCACCGAGGTTTTAACCCAAAAAGATCACGACGCTTTGGGAATGAAAAAACTTCCGCTTTATTTTGTAACACTTACCAATTATGACGATTCCTTCGGAAATATGCACGTAGTTTACAACAAAGAAAACCTACACGACACTTTAGGTGAAATATTGGAGAAAAACGGAAAGAAGCAAATCCGGATTGCGGAAACTGAAAAATATCCACACGTAACTTTCTTCTTTTCCGGTGGAAGAGAAGTTCCTTTTGAAGGTGAAAAACGAATTCTTTGTCCCTCACCCAAAGTTGCTACGTACGATTTAAAACCCGAAATGAGCGCTTATGAGCTACGGGATATGATTTTGCCAGAAATTGAACAAGAAACTGCCGATTTTATTTGTTTAAACTTTGCCAATGCAGATATGGTAGGCCACACCGGAGTTTTTGAAGCTGCTGTAAAAGCCTGTGAAACTGTAGATAACTGCGCTCGCGCAATTGTGGAGCAAGCATTGGAAAGTCATTATGTTACAATCATAATTGCAGATCACGGAAATAGTGAAACAATGCGCAATCCCGACGGATCGCCAAATACCGCACACACGATTAATCCCGTACCAATCATAATTGTTGACAACGAAATTAAGGAAGTTAGAGACGGAATTTTGGGAGATATTGCTCCAACGATTCTCGATATTTTGGGCATTGAAAAACCCGAAATAATGACGCAACAATCTTTGATTTAAACTGTGGTAAGAATTTATAATTGTGAACGACTTAAAGTCTAAATTATGGTCGAAAAAATAATCAAACTCTTTCTTAGACTTGCAATTGCAGCAGGTTTTTTGTCTGCCTCCGCAGATCGATTTGGTTGGTGGCCGCAAGATATTTCGGCTTGGGGAAATTGGAACAGTTTTTTAGAATACACCGAAATAATAAATCCTTGGATTCCTATTTCATTAATTCCTACAGTAGCAATTGTAGCTACTGCCGCCGAAGTTATTTTTGCACTGTTTCTTATAATTGGATTTAAAACGGAGCTTTTCGCAAAATTAAGCGGGTTTCTTTTGTTGCTATTCGCTTTATCCATGACTTTTTCGACGGGGATAAAAGGCGTTTTCGATTATTCAGTTTTTAGTGCGGCTGCGGCTGCATTTGCCTTAAGTTTAATGAAGGAGAAATATTTAGAATTAGACTCCTTCTTTCATAAAAAAGCTGTTTAAAGACAGTAAATTTCACATCAATTTCAAAATAGAAAAAATGAAAAAAATACTTCTAATCATTTCAGCAATTACGATAGTTGCTTGCAATTCTTCAAAAGAAAAAAACCAAATAAACGAAAACGCTTCAAAGGAAATGATTTCAGAAAATTCAAAAGAGAAAATAAACGACACCGTGCCTTACGAAAATTCTGTAATGCTTTTAGGAAAAGCTAACCGTAAAGGTTTTAAAATGGATGCTTTTAAAGGTTGGTTTAATACGGGTTATGCAGATTATAAGGTAGATTCAGAAGCAATGGCAAAGCTAAAACCACTTTTAAAAGACGTAAACATTACCGTTTTTATGGGAACTTGGTGCGAAGATAGCCAACGCGAAACACCGCACTTTTATAAAATTCTTGACGATGCAGGATTTGATGAATCTAAACTCACTTTATATACTGTTTCCGCAGAAAAAACAACGCCTCAAGGGTTTGAGGAAGGAAAAAATATAACCAACGTGCCTACACTTATTTTCTACAAAGACGGAAATGAATTGGGCCGTATTGTAGAGTACCCGATAGAAAGCCTTGAAAAAGATATGCTCGCCATTTTGAGCGGAAAGGAATACAAGCACGCATACTCTGAATAAAACTTTAGCAATGGTATAATTCTTTGTAAATTTGCGGCTTGAAAAAAGACGATGATTAGAGAAACAATCACCATAGCCGTAGATTTTGACGGCACCATTGTAGAAGATGCTTATCCATCCATTGGTCGCCCTATTATTTTTGCTTTTGATACATTAAAGAAATTGCAACAAGAAGGGCATCGGCTTATTTTATGGACCTATCGCAAAGGCCAAACTTTGGAAGAAGCAGTAGCTTTTTGCAAAGAAAATGGAATTGTTTTTTATGCCGTAAACAACAGTTTTCCTGAAGAAGAATTTGATATCAACCACAGCCGAAAAATTCACGCTGATGTTTTTATAGACGACCGAAATATTGGCGGTCTTAAAAGTTGGGGCGAAATATATCAGCAACTTATTGGCGAAGCTGCGCCAGCAAAATCTAAAACACAGAAAAAAGGATTTTTCTCCTTTTTAAAATAGCACTTATGATAATACCCAAAACAAGAGAAGAAATTGAATTAATGCGTGAAAGTGCTTTGGTAGTATCCCGCACATTGGGAATGCTTGCAAAGGAAGTAAAACCAGGCGTTACCACCAATCAACTTAATAAAATGGCGGAAGAGTACATTAGAAGCCAAGACGCTATTCCGGGGTTTTTAGGATTATACGACTGTCCTTCTACCCTACTTACCAGCGTAAACGAAGCGGTTGTTCACGGGTTGCCTACAGATATTCCTTTGAAAGAAGGCGATATTGTGGCTATTGATTGTGGTTCTATCAAAAACGGGTTTTATGGCGATCACGCCTATACTTTTGAAGTTGGCGAAGTGGATGCTGAAACTAAAAAACTACTTAAAATAACAAAAGAATCACTCTATATCGGCATCCGCGAATTTAAATCTGGGAACCGCGTGGGCGATGTTGGTTTTGCTATACAAGAGTATTGCGAAGCACACGGCTACGGTGTTGTGCGTGAATTGGTGGGTCATGGTTTAGGAAGAAAAATGCACGAAGATCCTGAAATGCCAAACTACGGGCGTCGTGGTCGTGGAAAGAAATTTATTGAAGGAATGACCATTGCATTGGAGCCGATGATAAATTTAGGAACTCATAAAGTGAAGCAACTAAACGACGGCTGGACCATTGTAACTCAAGATGGAAAACCGAGCGCACACTTTGAACATGATATAGCTTTGGTAAACGGAAAACCAGAATTGCTTTCAACTTTCAAATATGTATATGAAGCATTGGGAATTGTTAGTGACGAGGAAAAAGAGTTTCGCGCAAGCTAAAAAAGCTATTACACAGAGTTACGCTGAGAAACTCAGAGATTCACAGAGAAATGGATAACGAATTAACAGAAACTATAATTGGTTCAGCAATAGAGGTACATCGCAGCCTCGGCCCTGGCTTATTGGAGTCTGCTTATCAAGAATGTTTGTTATTCGAGTTGCGGTCAAAAGGTTTGCTCGTTGAAAAGGAAAAAGCATTACCTATCGTTTATAAAGACGTTAAACTTGATCACGGATACAGAATTGATTTATTAGTGGAGAACAAAGTTGTGATAGAAATTAAAACTGTTGAAAGTTTTACAGATGTACATTCTGCTCAAGTTTTAATTTATTTAAAATTAGGTAATTATCCATTAGGCTTATTACTTAATTTTCATACAATTCTTTTAAAAAACGGCTTAAAAAGATTTATAAATTCTCAGTGCAACTCCGCGAAACCTCTGTGCAACTCTGCGAAATAACTTAAGATCATTGTTCAAAAAAATATTAAATATCATCCCGCGGCCGTTACTCATTAGATTGAGTATTATTGGCAGGCCAATTCTGGCTTTCTTTTTAAAAGGAAATAAACACACAGACCCAATTGATGGTAAGTCGTACCGGAAATTTCTTCCGTACGGTTATGAAGTGGTTCGCGAAAATGTACTTTCTCCCGGAACGCTTTCTTTGGAAAGACACAGATTATTTTGGCTCTATCTTCAAAATGAAACTGATTTTTTCACAAAAAATCTGAAAGTACTTCACTTTGCTCCCGAGCAGGCTTTTTATAAGAAATTCAGAAAAATGAAAAATCTGGATTACACTACTACCGACTTAAATTCGCCAATTGCCGATGTAAAAGCCGATATCTGCAATTTACCCTTTGGAGATAATGAATTCGATTTTATAATTTGCAATCACGTTTTGGAGCACATTCCCGATGACACAAAGGCGATGCAGGAAATTTATCGTGTTTTAGCACCCGGCGGAACAGCAATTCTTCAGGTTCCCTACAAAGCAAATTTAGAAAAAACATTTGAAGACAATAGTATTACAGACCCAAAAGAGCGCGCAAAAATATTCGGACAATATGACCACGTGCGAGTTTATGGAATGGATTATTTCACAAAATTAGAGCGTGTTGGCTTTAAAGTGGAAGCTGAAGATTATACAAAAACAATTTCTTCTTCTGAAATTGAAAAATTTCGACTTCCGTTAGGCGAATTAATTCCCGTATGTAAAAAATAATACGTTCATTTGTTCGAAACTTCGAATTAATGAAAATAAAATTACTCTTCCTTTTTCTTGGGTTTACTTTAAATGCTATAGCTCAAAATCCGAACGATTGTGTAAATGCAATAGTTATCTGTGGCGATTCAAGTTTGGGAATTGATCCCAGCGGAATAGGTTTTGATGAATTTTCACTACCTGACAATGAAGTTCCTCCCTGTTATTATTTCGATCAACATAACATTTGGTTTAAGTTTATCATAATTGGGTCTGGCACACTCACCTTCGATCTTGTACCCGACAACGGCGAAGACGATTATGACTTCGCTATTTATGGCCCTGTTGTAACCTGCACTACTTTAGGTAGTTCAATTAGATGTTCCAGCACCAATCCGCTGGCGGCAGGTGTGCAAGTTGCAACGGGATTGAACATGGATGAGACAGATGTAAACGAAGGTCCCGGAGAGGATGGCAATGGATACTTACAATATATAGATGCCACAGTGGGCGATGTTTATTATCTTTTAGTAGATCGCGCTGTTGGATCTGGGCCTTTGAGCCTATTTTATACAGGAACTGCAAAATTACCAAATAGCGTGGTTGCTAATCAGCCAGAAAATTTGGCTAATTGTGATACAGATGGCAATCAAGATGGTTTTACCGATTTCGATCTCGAGTTACAAACAGCCGATATAATTGGTTCACAAACTGATGTGACAGTTACTTATCACGAAACTTTAAACGATGCTAGTATTGGTATAAACCCATTGGCGAGTCCATACCATAGTATTGCAAACCCGCAAACTATTTATGCACGTATTCAAAGATCAAACGGATGTACAGATTTAACCACATTCACAATTGAGGTGGGCAGTCCCGAATTATTGACTCCTGAAGATGTTGTTCTTTGTGATTACGGTTTTAGTTCGCTTTATTTTTTGGACGCTATAATTCCAGAGGTAATTTTAGATCCAGAGGGATATGTTTTTAGTTATCACGAAACTGATCTTGATGCCAATAATAATACGAATCCGATAGGAAGAACTATCTATTTCACCGAAACCCCAACCACTGTATTTGTTCGGGTTTCAGATGAAAACGATCCGTTGTGTTACGCAGTAACTTCTTTTCAAGGTTATATAAATATAATTACACGAGCTACACAACCCGAAGGCTTTATTATTTGTGATGATGATTTTGATGGTCAAACTACAGTAAACCTTACTGAGAAGAATGCTGAAATCCTGAACAGACTTCCGGCTAGCGATTTTCAGATACTTTATTACACCTCTGCTGAGGACCGATTAAATGGTACTAATCCTGTTTCTGGAAGTTTTCAAAACACCGAAAACCCGCAGACAATTTATGTGACTATGTTGGAAATAGCTACGGGATGTTTTGATTATACCCAATTCAATATAGTTGTAAATCCAATGCCAGAACCATTATTTGATCAGGAAATGTATATCTACTGCTTAAACGCAACAGAACCCTTGAAGATTTCTGTGCAAGCGGGTTTTCAAAATTATGTATGGAATACTGGTGAAGACGGCGGCAATTTGAATAAAATTTTTGTGGACGCTCCAGGAACTTATACTGTTACCGTTACAAATTATTACGGATGTGAAGATAGCGTAAGCGTACAGGTTTTAGCTTCAGATGTTGCCACGATTATTGATATAAAAGTTATCGATTTTAATGGTTCTAACAATTCTATGGAAGTAATTGTAGAAGGACCTGGGCTTTATGAGTATGCGCTCGACACAGATTTAATATACCAGCAAAGCAACATTTTTACTGGGCTTACGAATGGTTATTACACCGTATTTGTTCGCGACAGGCGTGGTTGCGGTACAGTTTCGCAAGAGGTTTTAATTTTAGACTATCCGCGGTTTTTTACACCAAATAATGATGGCTTTAATGATTATTGGCAAATTATAGGAATGGACGAATTTCCAAGGGCGAAGATTTATATTTTTGATCGTTTTGGAAAATTTTTAAAGGCAATCCCACCACGTTCTATGGGTTGGGACGGCGCCAATCAAAAAGGAACTCCATTACCTTCAAGTGATTATTGGTTCACAATTGAAATTGAAAACAGACCCAAATACCGTGGGCATTTTACACTAAAGAGATAAATTATTTTGGCATTTTTCTTTTGAAACCATCAGTCATAAAAACCTGATGATTATTGAGAGTATCGTTGAAGGTTAAATACGCCTCAATATTAGGTAGATTTTTCAATAACTCTTTCGATTTTTCTAAACCTAAAGCCATAAACGAAGTGGCATAAGCATCGGCAAATCCACAAGTGGAAGCAAGCACGGTGGCACTTGTAACATCACTCTTTTCCGCAGAACCAGTTAATGGATTTAAGGTATGCACGTATTTTTTTCCAGTTGCAGAGTCAATTCTGAATTTACGATAATTGCCAGAAGAGGCCATTCCAACATTTTTCAATTTAACGGTGGCTTCAATACTTCGGTCTTCTAATTCTGAATCTACAGCTTCAATACCTGCTACCCATTCTTGGTTTTTAGCAAGGTTTTCACCTTTAGTAAGAATTTCACCACCCAATTCAATTAAGTAATCTGTTACGCCTTTAGATTCCAAATAGCGCCCTAATAAATCAATTCCGAAGCCTTTTGCTACGGCATTAAAGTCGAAATAAATTTCTGGATATTCTTTGGAAATGGTACCGTCGCTATTGATGCTGACTTTTTGAAATCCTACATATTTCATCAATGAATCTAAAGTATGGCGGTCTATATTTTTTAGTGGTTTTACGTCGCCAAAACCATAGGCATTCCTCAAAACGCCAACGGTAGGATCAAAATAACCATTCGTTTTTTGATTCACTTCTTTTGAAATTTCAAAAACTTCTCTAAAAATTGAATCAACCTTTACCGTGGAATCGCCACGATTTACTTTGGAAATATCACTTTCGGGAATATAGGTGCTCACTGAATGATTCACAGCATCAATTACAGAATCTAAGCCTTGTTTAAAGTCTATGTCTTTATCTGAATAAAATTGTATGTTATAGGTTGTTCCGAATGCTTCGCCTTGCAAAAACGTAGGTTGCTCTTCATTCTTTTCACAAAAAAGAAATAGTAGTAACACGGGTAAAAAAAGTAATTTCTTCATAAAATAGCTTGTAAACCTTTATAAACAACGGTGTAATCTTCGTCCTTAATTACTGGGTTGCCGTAATCGCTTCCGTGCCCAAGGCCAACGCCCGCATAAAATGTTTTTGCTTCAAACTTTTCGGCGTGATCTTTTATGGTCTGCATAAAAAGCGGATCATAAGCATGTGCGTCTTGAGGAAATGTGATGGCGCGCACGATAACAAAATGAAGAATTTTATCTTTTAACGCTACGAATTGTGGATCGCGTTTCAATTTAGAATTGACGCCCAAAAATTCATAGCCATCTGCTTCCAGCTGTTTCCCTACGATATTCATCGCAAGGTTGTGAAGTTCTTGTTTGCTAAGTTTCTCGTTCATAATTGACAACAAAATTACGATTATTTGAATGCAATTTTTCTAATTACTGGTTATAAAAAAAACCGTTTCATATAAAAAATGAAACGGTTTTTAAATATTCTTAGAAATTGAGATTATCCTCCGAAATCATCAAAACGGATATTCTCGTCTGGGATTCCAAAGTCTTCACCCATTTTTTGAACCGCTTGGTTCATCAATGGTGGACCACAGAAATATAGTTCAATATCTTCTGGAGAATCGTGAAGGCTTAAATAATTATCAATAACCACTTGGTGGATAAAGCCAACAAAACCATCGCCAGCTTCATCGTGTATGTCTTTTTTTACTTTCCAATTATCTTCTTCAGCAGGTTCACTTAGTGCTAAATAGAATTTAAAGTTTGGAAATTCTTTTTCAAGTTGGTTAAAGTGGTCTAAATAGAAAAGTTCTCTTTTAGAACGTCCACCGTACCAATACGTAACTTTTCTTCCTGTTTTAAGGGTTCTGAAAAGATGATATAGGTGCGAACGCATAGGTGCCATTCCTGCTCCACCCCCAACGTAAAGCATTTCTGATTCTGAAGGATTGATGAAGAATTCACCATAAGGTCCAGAAATAACTACTTTATCTCCTTTTTTACAATTGAAAATATAAGAAGAAGCAATCCCTGGATTTACATCCATCCATCCGCCTTTTGCACGGTCAAATGGAGGAGTTGCAATACGAACGTTAAGCATAATTTCACGTCCTTCTGCTGGATAAGAAGCCATAGAATATGCTCTTTCAACAGTTTCAGTGTTTTTCATTGTAAGCGGCCAAAGCTTAAACTTTTCCCACTCATCCTTAAACTTGTCTGGTGTTTCGTGTTCTTCAGGGTGTGCAGTAATATCCATGTTTTCGAATTTCACCTCACAAGGTGGAATTTCAATCTGAATATAACCCCCAGCCTTGTAATTCATATCCTGAGGAATTTCAACTACAAATTCCTTAATAAAGGAAGCAACGTTATAGTTTCTAACAACGGTAGCATCCCATTTTTTAATACCAAAAACCTCTTCAGGAATTGTGATATTCATGTCTTGCTTTACTTTTACTTGGCAAGATAGACGGGCACCATCCTTTAATTCTTTACGTGTAAAGTGAGGAGTTTCAGTAGGCAATGCTTCACCACCACCATCATTGACGTGGCACTCACATTGAATACAAGTTCCACCACCACCACAGGCAGATGGTAAAAATATTTTTTCACCACTTAAGGTTGACAAAAGTGTGCCACCACTTTCTACTTCAATTACTTTTTCATTATTAATAGTAATTTTTACCGGGCCAGATGGCGAAAGCTTCTGCTTAGTAAAAAGTAATAATGATACCAGTAGTAAGGTTAAGATTAAAAAGGCAATAACCGTTACTATAATAACTCCGAGTGTACTTACTGCTAAAAACATACTATTGCTTCGTTATAGTTGAAACTTCAACCGTTTGTGCGGTTTCTATATTTTCTTGTTGAATTTCTTCAGTTTGCATTCCTACGTTTTCAGGATTTCCGTCTAAAGCAGGGGCAGATTCATCGCCACCTGTTAACATTCCACCAAAACTCATAAAACCAATTGCCATTAAACCTGTAATTATAAAGGTAATGCCCAGACCACGTAAAGGTGCAGGAACATTTGAGTAACGTATTTTTTCGCGAATTGCGGCAATTGCAAGAATTGCTAAAAACCATCCAATTCCCGAACTAATACCATAATTAAGTGCCAAACCTAAAGTTTGAATATCTCTAGATTGCATAAATAATGATCCCCCTAAAATTGCACAGTTTACTGCAATAAGCGGAAGAAATATACCTAGTGAGTTATAAAGTGAAGGCGAAAATTTTTCGACCACAATTTCAACTAATTGTACCATTGTTGCAATCGTTGCAATAAAAAGTATAAAAGAAAGGAAGCCAAGATCGTAAGAAGCATATTCTTCTCCCAACCAAGACAATGCCCCGTCTCTTAAAATATACTGGTCTAACAACCAGTTAAGCGGTACAGTTACAGCAAGAACAAAAATTACTGCAGCTCCAAGACCTACAGCGGTTGCTACTTTTTTAGAAACAGCAAGATAAGAGCACATTCCAAGGAAAGTGGCAAAGATCATGTTGTCAATAAAGATCGATTTAAAAAATAACTCTACGTGTTCCATTTTTTCAGTGTTCAGTTTGCAGTTCCAGTTTGCAGTAGGATTATCTACTACTAAGGGCTACTGCCAAGTTTGTTATTCCTCTATTAATGCTTTGTTTCTTGAACGTTGTACCCAAATAATGATACCTATAACTATCAATGCCATTGGCGAAAGCAACATAAATCCGTTGTTTTCATAACCTATGGAGTAAAGACCAGTTTTTGTAATTGGATCTCCTAATACTTGAAAGCCCAACAATGTTCCCGAACCTAAAAGCTCACGGAAAAAACCAACAATTACAAGTATAACTCCATATCCAGCTGCGTTTCCTATACCGTCTAAGAACGAACGCCACGGTCCGTTACCCAAAGCAAAAGCTTCAAAGCGTCCCATAATTATACAGTTAGTAATAATTAGACCAATAAAAACCGAAAGTTCCTTACTTAAAGAGTAAGCAAAAGCTTTTAGTACTTGATCTACAATAATTACCAATGCAGCTACAACTACCAATTGAACAATAATCCTGATTTTTGAAGGTATAATATTCCGCATAAGCGAAATAACTACGTTACCAATTCCTAAAACCGCAATAACCGAAATGGCCATTACAATAGATGCCTTTAATTGTGCTGTAATAGCTAATGCAGAACAGATACCCAAAACCTGAATGGTAATAGGGTTATTATCCGCTAATGGGTCTAGTATTAATTTACCGTCTTTTTTTGATAGCAATCCCATAATTTATTGATTTAATGATTTTAAGTACGGCAAGTACATTCTAACATCTTTCTTAATCATTGCCGTTACACCGTTTCCAGTAATAGTGGCTCCGGCAAGTGCGTCTACTTTATTGTCTGTTTTATTCTCGTTGAGAGGGTCGTTGTTACCTTTTGCAACGGTAATACCTTCGAAAGCATCTCCGTCCATAATTTGCTCACCTTCAAAATCGTCCATAAAATAGCGCTGCTTTATTTCAGCACCAAGACCTGGAGTTTCACCTTTGTGATCAAAAAACACTCCTTGAACAGTAAATGATTTATCTATAGCTACAAAACCCCAAATAGCATCCCAAAGCCCTTTACCGCGCATTGGTATTACATAAAGCGTTTCACCATCTTTTTCTCCCACAAAAAGCGGAAGTCTACGTTGGTAACTTGGGTCTTTTGCTTTTGTTTCTTCCTTTTTAACATCTATTAAATAAGCTTCTGGGTCTTCAGTTACTTTATCGCCTTGAATAACCAACTGCTTTTTAATATTTGTAGCGAACGCTGCTTCAACCTTTTCGGTAGAAATAAAGACGATGTCGCCATCTCCTTCATTATCATTTACACCCATAGCGTAAAGAATGTTTTGCATTTTTTCAAAACGCTCATTCAGTGTTATCTTGCTTTTAAGTCCTTGCGCTACGCCCGCTAAAAGAGAGCCAACTACAAGCACCATAACAATTGCAAAGATAATGGTGTATGAATTTTTATCTGTATACTTCGCCATTATTACGCTGTTTTAACTTTTAATCGTTTCATTCTCTTTTTAATATTTCCTTGAATCACATAGTGATCAATAGTTGGTGCAAATACGTTCATCAACAATATTGAAAGCATAAATCCTTCAGGATATGCTGGGTTGAAAACACGTATCATAATTCCCAGAAAACCTATAAAGAAACCATAGAACCATTTACCTTTATTGGTTTGTGAGGCAGTTACAGGATCTGTTGCCATATATACAATTGCAAAGGCTGCACTACCAATAATAAGGTGATGCCAGAAAGTTTCGCTCATTAAACTGTAGAAATTACTATTACTCTGAATCCATCCTGCTTCTACTACACCATTAAATATTAATCCCATTGTAAGAGCACCCAAGACGGCAGAGAGCATAATCCTCCAACTTCCTATTTTTGTAAAAATTAGAAAAGCAGCACCTAAAATAATAAGGAAGGTTGAAGTCTCTCCAACCGATCCAGGGATAAAGCCCCAGAACATATCCCACGTACTATAGACAGTTTCAGCGTTAGCTGCTAAACTTCCTAATATTGTTTCACCTGAAATAGCATCAGGCTGTCCAGCCATAGCTTTTGCACCGTGAACCCAAACTTTATCGCCACTCATCCAAGTAGGATAAGCGAAGAATAAAAAGGCGCGAATGGTAAGTGCGGGATTCAAAATATTCATTCCCGTTCCTCCAAATACTTCTTTCCCAATAACAACTCCAAAGATTACTGCAACTGTAAGCATCCAAAGTGGAATATCTATAGGAACAATAAGCGGCACGAGCATTCCCGTTACCAAATACCCTTCTTCTACTTCGTGCCCTTTTATTACGGCAAAAATAAATTCTACCCCAAGACCTACAACATACGACACTATAACTAGTGGCAAAACTGTCCAAGCTCCTAAAATAAAATTATCCCAAGTAAAGAAGTTACCCAATGGGTCTAAACGTAAAGTTGCATCAATAGCTGCGTAATGTTGAAAACCCGCATTAAATATTCCGAAGATTAAACACGGAACAAGCGCCATAATAACGGTGTTCATTGTACGCTTTAAATCGTCAACCACACGCACGTGAGAACCAGAATGCGTAGTTTCGTCTGGCGTGTACAAAAAGGTATGCAATGCATTGAATGCAGGGGCCATTTTTGTACCCTTGTATTTTTCCTTTAGCTTATGTAAATTCTGTTTCAATCCCATAGCGGTTATCCTATTTCTTTATACATTAAATCAAGACCGTTCCTGATAATTTGTTGATGTGGTTGCTTACTCACGCAAACAAATTCGGTAAGTGCAAAATCTTCCGGAGCCACTTCATACATTCCCAAAGCTTCCATTTCATCTAAATCTTGAACCATACAAGATTTCAGCATTTGTAGTGGATACATATCTAACGGAAATACTTGTTCGTAAACACCAGTTACCACAAAAGCACGGTGCTCTCCGTTTGTATTGGTATTTAAGTCAAATTTCTTATTTGGCGTTAACCAAGAAAAAGTAAGTGCTCTTGAAGTAGAAATTTTATCGAAAACTGGTTTGTTCCAACCAAAAAGTTCGTAATCGTCACCTTCAGGAATTACGGTAACAGTATTGGTGTAATAACCCAAATGTCCTTTTGGAGAAATCCTTTTCCCTGTAAGCACATCACCACTAATAACGCGAACGTTTTCGTTGTTCAATCCAGAATCATACAAGAATGTAGAAGCTTCTGAACCAATTCGGGTTCTATAATATTTTGGAGTTTTTACCTCAGAACCTGAAAGTGCAATAATTCTTTCGGCGTTAAACTTACCGGTAAGTAACAATTCGCCAATAATAACAAGATCTTGTGGCGCAATAGTCCAAACAATTTCTCCTTTATTAACTGGGCCAATTTTGTTTATCTGCGTACCAACATTTCCTGCTGGATGCGGACCAGATACATTGTGAAGCACAATATCTTTCATTCCTTTAAAAGGAGAGCTTCCACTTTTGCCAACACCCACGTGCACTTGCCCTTTGGTTAGTTTGCCGAGTGCCGTTACAGCTGCCTGCAACTCATTTTCTTTACCACGAAGTGAATAATCAAAATCGTTCGCTAATGGGGCGGTAGTAAATGCAGAAATAAATATATCTCTTGGCGCCTGCTCTGTGTCTGCAATTACTGCATAGGGACGTTGCAAAATAAATGGCCAGCAGCCAGCTTCTAGCAGGCGGGTTTTAATTGCATCCGCACTTGAAGAATCTGGACTCAGAATACCGAAATCTTTAAAAGAATCCTGCGCATCTGCTTCAATAGTAATTTCTGTGATTACACGTTTTGCACCGCGCTCAATTTTTGTAAGGGTTCCGCTAACAGGCGAAACAAACTTTACAATTTCATTGCTCTTAGAGTAGAAAATGGTATCACCAGCCTGAACTTTTCCACCTTCTCTAACCACCATTTTTGGTGTCACGAGGTGAAAATCTGAAGGTCTAATTGCGAAAGTTCTGGATCGCGGAGCGTTAGCAAGCGTTTTGTCTGCTTCGCCCTGTAAATTAATGGTAAGACCTTTTTTAATCTTAATGTCTTTGGACATAAATATGGATATTAATAATGCCTTTTTAACTCCCTATAATCCTTGAAATTACATTGACAGGGATTATGGGCGTGCAAATTTATAAATTAAAACCTCCATAGCCCAATAAAACCATATAATTTTATGTGTTAAAAAGCGAAGAAGAAGTATTTTAAAACGTTTATAAATTAGGGCATGAGTTTATGTCCGAAAAACTATATTAAAGTTTAAACTTTTGAAATATTCGCACCAATCTATTTAACAAGATGAGTATTTTAAATTAGACGTTGAATATAGTTAGTTTATATAAACAGAAGCTGACAGCCCTCTTCATCTGCCCTATTGTAAAAATCGCCAATAGTTAGAATACCATCTAATTCGTCTATTAAATCTTCTCTTTTGAGATGGAACATATCCACCGCGAGTTTGCAGCCCCAAAGCTTACATCCAGAATCTGAAAGAATTTCTAAAAACTCTCCAATGGGTGGCATATCTAACTTCTCCATTTCTTTTTTCATCATTTTTGTAGCCAAGGCTTCTACACCAGGCAAACCTCCCAACATTGTCGGAATATGCATAGCAGGATTACCAACCGTTGCTACACGTAGATGCTCTAGTTTTTTCTTCTGAATAGTTTCCAAACCAAAAAACGTAAAAAATATCTCAGACTCTATGCCTTCCATACGTGCGCCATTCGCCATTATGAATGCAGCATATGCGTTTTCTAATGTTGCTTTTGATAAGATAAAAAGCATTTTTCTAACTTTTGTAGCCATTTTCTTTTAATTTATAGGTTTAAATACAACTTTTTGGTTTCGGGATTCCAGCGATAAGTGTCGCTTTTTTTAGTGGACCTCCAGGAAACAGACTGTAAAATTCTTTCACATCAAACACCCCACTTTTTTTAATACCGCGGATGGATAAAGGCTCTTCTTTTTTGAATTTATCGTGTATATAATCAATAACCTCCCAGTGCCTATCTGTTAAATCTATATTGCAATCATCTGCAATACACTTACCAACTTCTTTATCCCATTGATTAAAATCTAAGAGATATCCCTCTTCGTTCACGTCAATTTCCTTACTTGCTATTACTTTTTTCATGATGCTATGTTTTATGTTTGTTTTATTTTACTTCTTCGTAATTTTTTCCTTTTTCAGACATGGTTGCTGAAACAAATGGAATGTGTATTCCTTTAATAAGCATATTCCAGTATATCCATCTAAATGCCATTTTACCCATGTGGTTAATTCTACTTTCTTTTAATAGACTCAATGGTCCAACGCCAGGAAAAGGAAACGAGCCTTCCACGGGTTCGTGAGTGTAATTAAAATCTATTAAAAGGGCTTTCCCGTTTCCTGTTTCAATAAAACAGTTTGCGTGACCATCAAATTCTTCCTTCAATGGTTCGCCATTTATGTATCGAAGAATATTATCGGTTAAAATTTCAGCTTCAAAATGAGCCACAGAGCCTGCTTTAGATGCTGGTAAATTAGTAGCATCTCCAATGGCGAAAATATTCTCATGTTCTTTAGATTGCAACGTTGCTTTATCTGTTGGAATATAATTAAGATCATCGCCCAAGCCAGAACGCTCCATTAAAGCATCGCCCATATTAGTTGGTACGGTAACAAGTAAATCGTATTCTACTTCAGTATCTGCGTAATCTATGATTTTGTTATTCTCATAATCCACGCGTTCAATATTGAAATTGGTAACTTCCTTTATATTTTTTTCTTCCAATAAATAATGAAGCGCTTGAGTTGCTTTAGGCTTTGTAAAAGCGCCATCCAAAGGAGTCACAAAAGTGATATCTACTTTTTCTCGCATGCCTTTATTCTTAAAGAATGAATCTGCTAAAAAAGCAAACTCTAAAGGAGCTACCGGACATTTAATTGGCATTTCGGTTATATGAATTACCAACTTACCACCTTCCCATTCGCGTAATTTATTTCGTAAGGCTTTGGCGCCTTCATAGGTATAAAAATCGAAAATGCTTTTATACCATTCTGGACCGTTCATACCTTCAGTTTCGTCCGGTGCAGTCTTAGTGCCTGTGGCAACAATTAAAATATCATAATTAACATCCTTTCCGCTTTCGAGAGTCACTTTGTTCTCCTCTGGCACAATGAGTTCTATTTTTTCTTGTATATAATTAACTCCTTTCGGAATAAATTTTTGACCCTTCTTTTTTACTTGTTTAGTGGTATAAATATCAAAAGGTAAAAACAAGAAACCAGGTTGGTAGTAATGCGTTTCGTACTGATCTACAATAGTAATGCTCCAATCTTTTTTATCAAGTTTAGAAACTAGATGATTGGCCATCATGGTTCCAGAAGTACCTGCTCCAAGAATGACTAAATTTTTCATAATACATTTAATTTAAGACAAATTTAAGTTACTAATGACAGAATTTATATGATATAAATCACTTAAGGACAGGTGGATTAAATATGTGATATGCTAGTCACTCTAAATTCATATTTAGCATAGCCTTCCACATTCCAAACTCCAAAATTGGAAAGACATCAAACTTCTAAAGCTGCAAATTGCCACATTGAAAATACTGAAGAAACGAAAACATCAATTGCTTTCTAAAACCCTTCAATGGGCGAGGCACAAAATTTGTTATCTTAGCTTTTTTAAAACGATATTATGTCAAAAACTTTTGCGGCTACCCTTATTCTTCTATTTACAGTTTTACCAATCTTTTCTCAAATTGTAGAAAAAGTAGAACCATCGTACATAAGTACTATCCAATTTCGTGGCGCAACAGACCTCAGCCAATTGCCGCTAATTCAATTGGGCGGGCAACTGCAACTTTCGTTTGATGCTCTAAATGGTGAAGAGGAAGACTTTTATTATACCATTTCGCACTACGATTTTGATTGGACTCCCAGCGACCTTTCCAAAAGTGAATATTTAGATGGTTTTGACGATGTACGCATACAGAATTACCAAAACTCGCTGAATACGCTTCAGATATTTTCGCATTACGAACTCTCGATTCCCAATCGCGATACACGATCTATTAAAAAAAGCGGAAACTACCTAATCAGCATTTTCAATAGCGATGGTGATCTTATTTTCACACGAAGATTTTTGGTAATAGAAAATATAGCAACAGTTGGCGTTGAAATTAAACGTGCACGCGATCTAAGACTTATTAATGAAAAACAAGTTGTTAACTTCACCGTAAACTCACCAAATTTATTGTTGGTAAACCCAAAGCAAACGGTTAAAACATTGGTGTTGCAGAATAGCAATCTTAAAACGGCTATCACAGATCTCATCCCCCAATACACCATGGGCAACGAGCTAATATATAGGTACGACAAAGAAGCTTATTTTGGTGGCGGCAATGAATTTCTCGCGTTCGACAATAAAGACGAGCGCTCTGCTTCAAACGGTGTGCGCTCCATTAGCGTTACCGAAGTTTATGAAAATTATTTGTACACAGACATTCCAAGATACAACAGACCTTACACATACAATCCAGACATTAATGGAAATTTTGTAGTGCGAAATATTGATGCTGAAAACCAAGATATTGAAGCAGAATACGTGCGTATGCACTTTAACCTTCAGTATTATGACGATCTTGGCGACAAGGAATTACACCTTTATGGAAATTTCAATAATTGGACTATTGACGGTAGCACGTACATGAAATACGACGCTGATAGCGGTAGCTACAAAAATGCCCGTTTGTTTAAACAAGGATTTTACAACTATAAATACGTGGTTGTAAATAGAGACGGATCTATAGAGCAAGGCGCAGTGGGCGGTGATTTTTGGCAGACCGAAAATGACTATACGGTAATTGTATATTTCCGCGATTTAGGCGCTAGATACGATCGCATAATTGGAACGGGTAACGCTAGTTCTACAAATATAAATAGCAACTAAACCTCCAAAACTTTAGTTTAAACATTAATCTTTTTTCGCCTAGCCATGAAACGTAAAAGAAGCGAAAATTCCACCGGAAGAAAGTCGTTGAGATTCCGTGGCAATACATGTTTAAATTGCGGTCAACCGCTAGATATTAGCGATGTTTATTGCTCTTATTGTTCGCAATTAAATAGCGACAAACAGCTTTCTGCAACAGATTTTTTTTCTGAATTCATAAGCAGTATCCTCGTTTACGATTCACGTTTGCGAAACACACTGAAAGATCTTCTTTTTAGACCAGGAAGAATTACCCGAAATTATACAAAAGGTCAGCGGTTAAAATACGCTAACCCTTTTCGTTTCTTTTTAAGTGTTTCTATTATCTACTTCTTGTTGATTAGTTTAATGGATATTATAAATCCAAGCATTGACAATGAGCTTAACTTTAGCTCTAAAATAATGGAAAATGCGGGCTTAGATTCCTTAGAGCAGAATATTACAATGACAACCACAGAAGCAATTAAATTTGCCGACTCTGTAAAAGAGAAAGAGCCAACTGAACCACTTAAATATATTTCAGAAAAAGAATTAGACACAATGCCCTTTTTAAAAAGTTATACTGAAAGGTTTACTTTATATAATAGTTTTTATGAAAAAAATAAAATGAAAAATGCTGCAAATGCCCTAGACAGTATGCATCACAAAAATTCTTCGTTTAACAGATGGGTATATTCAAAAAACATTACAGTTGAAAAAATTCGGGAAAATCCAACTGCATTTATAAATTATATTATTTCCAAAACACCTTTTTTTCTCTTTTTCTTCGCACCCTTTTTCGCATTGTTTTTCTGGCTTATTTATTCTGGAAAAAAATATACCTATATGGAACATATGGTTTTTATATTTCATATTTTCAGTTTTATCTTTTTGGTAATGCTCCTTTCTATTATTCCAGATCTTATAATTGGAACACAATTTTTTGTGGGATGTCTGTTTACTTTTATAGGTCCAATTTATTTTTACAAAGCTTTACGCAATTTTTACCAGCAAAGCAGAGCGGTAACTTTAATAAAATTCGTATTTTTAAACACCGTATTTGTAATTGGATTGACTTTTGCCACAATAATTTTTGTAGCAGCAAGCGCGGCAATTTATTAAGAAATGATACAGCAAGTAACACAGGGTATTAAAATCTCGGTGAAGACCGAATTTGACGGCACGTTTTACAAAAACAGTAAAATGCAATACGCCTTTGCATATATTATTACTATTGAAAATCAGAGTAAAGACACCGTACAGCTAACTTCCCGTTGTTGGAAAATAAAAGACTCCTTAAATAATACCGAAATTGTAGAAGGCGAAGGCGTAATTGGCCAGAAACCAATTCTACTTCCTGGAGAAAAACACTCCTACACTAGCGGCTGCCTACTCCACTCTCCTTTTGGGTCGATGAAGGGTTACTATAAAATGGTGAATTTTGCTACTACCCGGAAGTTTAGGGTTTCTATTCCTCTTTTCAATTTGAGCGCACCGTTTTCTATGAATTAATCTCTGCATTGGAAAACAGAAAAATATACTTTGCACGCGATAAATCGCGAGTCTACTGTATTAACGAATTGCTGCTTTTACCCGATTGCAAATCTTCATAACGCATTTCAACAATATCCTCCTTTTTAGAAACTTGGGTTATACTTTTTGTTTTTATAAAACCTCGATCCATTATAAGATCGTCATTCAAATCGCCTTCGCCCGCAGTTTTATGAAAGTGAAGAATTTCCTCTTCGGAAGGCTTTAAAGTTTTCATCAAAAAATCTGAAAACCAATGTTCCCGTCTATTCTTCAATTTTACTGGATACAATGGTGAAGAAGACCATATTTTTGGCGCCAGTGGTTCTTCAGAAAAATGATAATTTGTCCCGTCCCAAACCAATTGAAACAATTGTACTTCGTTTTTCCATTCAACTAAAACTGCTGTAAATGGCTCTATATCGTTGAAATTATAGTTATCAATTTCAACTTTCAAAGCATCGCTTTTCAGCAAATCTTTCACCACCAAACCTCTACTTCTTCTGTAATAAGTTTTTCGTTGGTGCGCCACAAAACCACCATTCATTAAGGTTATAACTCTTTTCTTTTCACTTAAACCAATCCAAGTTCCACCTGCAACAGCATCTTTCGGGTAAAGTAAACGCACGCCTTCTTCTTCATATATTTCTGGTAAAAATGTTTCGCGCCCAGGTGCTTCATCTCTATTGGAAGTTAATATAAAATCGTTATTAGATTTCGGAATAAAAGTTACGGTACACATAGCTTAGAGTTGTTTCCCGAAACTACAAAAGGAAATTTAAAAATTCTATATAACAAGCTTCTAATTCCAAATAAAATTCACAATACAAATTCCAAACTTCAAAAAAAAGGCATTCCAATTGGAATTTGGAATTTCAAGGTTTGGTGATTCCATTTTTGTACCTTTGCACACTTCATAAACAGAAAAAATAAAATAATATGGGAAATGGATTTTTTGAAGTGCCAATCGCCGTTAACGAACCTATAAAAAGCTACGCGCCAGGTTCTGCAGAACGCGAAGAAGTACTTGAGACTTACAGAGAAATGTATAAGGCAAAGGTAGATGTACCTTTATTTATTAATGGCGAAGAGGTTAAAACCAAAGACACCGCTACTATGTCTCCTCCGCACGACCATAAACACGTGTTGGGAACCTATCATAAAGCTACCAAAAAAAATGTTGAGGACTCAATTTCCACTGCATTAGAGGCTAGAAAAAAATGGTCAGTAATGCCTTGGGAACAACGCGCTGGTATTTTTCTTCGTGCAGCCGAATTAATTGCTGGTCCTTACAGAGCAAAAATAAACGCAGCTACTATGCTGGCCCAGTCTAAAAATATTTATCAAGCCGAAATTGATTCTGCTTGTGAACTTATTGACTTTTTAAGGTTCAACGTTCAGTATATGACTGAAATTTATGCAGAGCAACCAGAATCTACTTCTGCAGCTTGGAACCGCGTTGAATACAGACCTCTAGAAGGTTTTATTTATGCAATTACTCCTTTTAACTTTACTGCTATTGCTGGAAATCTTCCCGCAAGTGCTGCGTTAATGGGTAACGTTGTTGTGTGGAAACCGAGTAACTCGCAAATATATTCTGCAAAAGTTATTATGGATGTTTTCCGTGAAGCGGGCGTTCCTGCTGGCGTTATCAATATGGTAATGGGAGATCCTGCTATGATTTCGGACACGCTTATGGCGAGTCCAGATTTTAGTGGTGTTCACTTTACAGGCTCTACCAATGTTTTTCAAGGACTTTGGAAAAAAATTGGTGATAACATTACTAATTACAAAACATACCCACGTATTGTTGGGGAGACGGGTGGAAAAGATTTTATCGTTGCCCACAAAACTTCCGATGCAAAACAAGTTGCAACTGCAATGGCTCGTGGTGCTTTTGAATACCAAGGACAAAAATGTAGTGCGGCCAGCCGTTGCTATATTTCTGAAAGTATTTGGAAAGACGTTAAACAGTATTTGATTGATGATCTGCGTTCTTTCAAAATGGGAACTCCAGAAGATATGGGCAATTTTATAAATGCAGTAATCCACGAAGGTTCTTTTGATAAACTTGCAAGCTATATTGATGCTGCCAAAAAAGACAAAAACGCTGAAATTATTGCAGGTGGTAATTACGACAAGAGCAAAGGTTACTTTATAGAGCCTACAGTTATTGTTACTAAAGATCCAAAATACACAACAATGTGTACGGAACTTTTCGGCCCTGTACTTACCGTTTATATTTACGACGATAAAAAGTGGGAAGAAACCCTTCATTTAGTAGATGAAACCAGCGAATACGCTTTAACCGGAGCTGTTTTTAGTGAAGACAGATATGCCTTGGAAGTAGCGGTTAAGATTCTTGAAAATGCTGCAGGTAACTTCTATATAAACGACAAGCCTACGGGAGCTGTTGTTGGCCAACAACCTTTTGGTGGTGCCCGAGCTAGTGGTACTAATGATAAGGCTGGAAGTAAGCAAAATCTTTACAGATGGATTTCGCCACGTATGGTGAAGGAAACCTTTGTTTCTCCTATTGATTATAGATACCCTTTCTTAGGATAGATTTTCAATTGCATTCATGAAAAAACCCATCTTGAAATATTCAAGATGGGTTTTTTAGTTTTATCTACTTTGTTTATTAATCGTATTTTTTATTCTCTCCAACTTTTGCGAACTGTGAGTTTTTGGCTTCATCGTTAGAATTAACAACCATTACTATTACACTTAAATTATCCACATTGTATTCTGAAGGAATTTCTAGACTAAACTGCTTCTTGTATTCTGAATAAGCAGACATTTCAGCAATTGGATCTCCAAAAATATCAGTGAGTGAATTACGAAGCGCATCGTTATGAATAAAATCTGGAATTGGATTTCCGTGCCCTTCTAATGGGTGTCCTGCTGTATTGTTGAAATAATTTGTTTGAGCATACACTATACCGCTCTCTACAAGGTAAACCACAAGTTTATCGCCAACTTCAGATCCGCCAGCATATACTGCTTTTACATCAACAGTTAAGTTTGCTCCTGTCATTTTTGAATCAATAGCGATAGCAAGATTGGTTTCATTTCCAGCCATTGTGAGCACATCAGCTATACTATAAGGATCCAACCATTTCTGCTTGCGATTTAAACGCGCTTGAGGAAGTCCGCCAATTCCGAAGGCGTCTTTCATCTCTAGCACTCTATCAAAATGCATTGGGTCTGGTAGTGAAGAACCAGTTTCGTGAATAGCTACTACAGAAATATCGTTAGTTGCTAATTTAGCAGCATCTATAGCAAGTGCTACAGCAGGGCAAAAGCCACACCAAGTACCTGTATAATCTTCTATTACTACCTTTCTTTTTGGTACGTAAACTGAAAAGTCTTTGGCAGGTGTAGTATACGTTTCGTTGTCTACCACATATTCTGCATATACTTGAAAACTGCCAACAGATGCAGAGGAATAGGTGAAACCAGCAATAGCAGTGCCGCCTACATAAAACGTTGCTTCAGAAGCTGTATTAATTCCGTTATTATCAAACAATCCAAAAGTTATAGTTTGATTTTTCATCGCTCTAGGTGCGTCAATTGTCAATGCTCTTTCTGTTGGGGTAAGTACTTCAAAATTAAGAATATTACTGTTTTTATCGTCATAAACCGCTTTAACGGTAAAGGCACCCGAAGCATCAAATGTGTAAGTTCTTTCTGTAATTGGTTCGTCATTAATATAATAGGTAGCCGATTCTGAATAATCTTCGCCATCACTTCCTAATACAGTAAATACAACTACATCATTAAGCGATAAAACTTCTAATTCTCCCGTTCCTGCATCACTTTTTAATTCAATAGTTAAATCTGCAGCGGCCGGCACAAAAGGGTCTTCTTTTTTGCTACAAGAAACAATTGCTATAACTGCAAAGAACAGTAAAGCTTTTAAATAGGTATTAGTTTTCATATTAAGGTTGTTTATTTAGATATAAAAATGAGCGCTAATATAGTTTAAATCTTAAAAATGCATAGGCATTATTTGTTAAATCAATATTTTTCGCTCAAACTAATTCAACTTTCATTAAAAAAATCTTAATATTGCTTCACTTAAAATAATCACAAATCTTATTACTTATGAAAAAAATTATTCCACTTCTTCTTTTATTCGTTTCACTCATCGGATTTTCTCAAAGTGAATTACCCCAGGTAGATTTAACTACCGTTGATGGAAACACTATTAACTCCAACGACCTTTCAAAGGAAAATAAGGTAATTGTAATTTCGCTATGGGCCACTTGGTGTGTTCCGTGCTTAAAGGAGCTTGATGCCATCAGTGAAATTTACCCAGAATGGCAAGATGAAACTGGTGTTGAACTATTTGCTGTTTCAGTAGACGACAGCCGTACTGTAAAAAGAGTAAAGCCACTAATAAACGGAAAAGGCTGGGACTATACCGTTCTTTTAGATACTAATAACGACTTCAAACGCGCCTTGGGTGCAGCTACCGTTCCATTAACTTTATTGGTTAAAAACAACGAAATAGTATACCGCCATTCTGGTTACAGTCCTGGCGCTGAATACGAACTTTATGAAAAAATAAAGGAGTATTCTAACTAATCTAATTACCAATCAACCAAACCTTTATAATGAAAAAACTAATACTCGGCGCCTTTATGTGTATGGGCGCCATCGGCTTTTCGCAAGACAATGGCTACTTTTTTGGTAGCTTAGAATCCAACTCTCAATGGCTTTTAGACGATGAAGATTTTAATTTCATCGCTCCTGAAGATCAATTTAGAGCCAATAATTATTTGCAACTTAACTATTCACTCGGAAAATTTACTGCAGGCGTTCAATACGAATCCTACTTGCCTTCTGCCCTTTTGGGATATTCTCCAACTTGGGATGGACAGAACGGAGTAGGAACCTACTATCTTAATTTCAGAAATGAAACCTTAGACATTACTGGAGGTTATTTTTATGAGCAATTTGGTAGCGGTTTAATTCTTCGCTCATGGGAAGACAGACAATTAGGAATAAACAACGCAATGAAAGGAGTTCGCGTTAAGTTTAATCCAACAGCCACCTTGGGCATAACAGGTGTTTATGGCCAAATACGAAACGGTTTTGATGTTTCAGAAGGTGTTATTCAAGGGCTTGATGCAAACTTAGATTTAAGCGAGCTTATGAAAATAGAAGCTGTAGATTTAAAATTAGGCGCAAGTTATGTAGGTCGTTACCAAGATAACGGCTCTGGCGATTCTATTCCCGCAAACATTAACGCTTACGGTGGTAGATTAGATTTTGTGATTTCAAATTTCTACGGAAGTATTGAAGCAATTACGAAAGACCCAGATGTATTAATAAATGAAGGAGAAGTTATTACGCCACAATTATTTGACGGTACAGCATTACAATTAAATATGGGTTATGCCCAAAAGGGATTAGGTATAAATTCTACATTTAGAAGATTGGAAAATTTCACGTTCTATGCAGATAGATATGCTGAAGGCAATCAATTCAATGAACAATTAGTAAACTATGTTCCTGCTATTACCAAACAACACGATTACCTACTTTCTAACATCTACGTTTACAACTCACAACCACGTCTTCTTTTTTCCGAAAACGAAAAAAGAGCCGGTGAAGTTGGGGCACAGGTAGATGTGTATTTTTCTTTTGACAAAGAATCTGTATTAGGAAAATATGGAACCAAAGTAGCAGGAAATTTTGCATACTGGGCTGGCTTAGAAGCAACCTATAATGTTGACGATTTAACGTATGACGCTAAATTTATTGGCGCCGGAGATCGTTATTTCCGCGATTTAAATATTGAAATAAAAAACCGTTGGACATCTAAGTGGAGCACTGTTGCATCTTACCAAGATGTAATTATTGACAAAGGAGTTTCTCAAGGTGGTATTCTAGGATCTGAAGGAGATATTAGAGCACAAGTTGCAGTTGTTGAAGCTACGCGTCGTTTTGAAAAAGGGAAAGCATTACGTCTTGAACTTCAACATTTATGGACTAAAGACGACGATAAAAACTGGGCTGCCAGTGTTTTGGAATACAACTTCAATCCTACCTTTACTATTTATGCCGCAGACTCTTGGAACTATGGTGGAGAAGAAGAACTTCATTATTATAGTGTAGGTGGAAGTTATACAAAAGGAAGAGCTCGTTTCGCAATGAACTACGGAAGACAACGCGGAGGTTTAATTTGCGTTGGTGGCGTTTGTAGAGAAGTTCCTGCAAGTACAGGTGTAACAGCAAACCTTGTAGTTACTTTTTAAGAAACCATAAGTTTTAAATACAAAAAGGCCCCGAAGAGAACTTCGGGGCCTTTTTATGTTAGGTATTTTAAAGTCTTATTGAACTAAAAATTTACTAGTCTGCACACCACCATTATGGTTCTTAAACTGAACAATATATGTTTGTGGGCTCAAGTCTGAAACATTTATAACCTGACGGCCAATTTCAAAGTTTCCTTGTTTAACAACTTTACCTTGAATATTATAAACAACCATATTTACTGGTTCGTTTACATTCAAAACTAATTCGTTTGAAACTAAAGTAGATTGAATAGTAAGGTTTACCGAAGTATTATCTTTTACACCTCCCGTTGGATCGTAGCGATACGTAAATAATAAAGGAGTACCTGTTTCAACCGTTCCTGCTGCATCTTCATATTGACGGAAAGCAAAAACAAAATCAACACTACCAGCACCGGTTCCTGGATCATCGTTCCAAAAGTGATTACCCATAGGTGTAGTTTCGCCAATAGCTATAGGAAGCGCATCTTCGTTTGAAGGAGGCACTGTTGCACCAGGAAGAAGATTGTTATAACATAAACCATAGCATAATTGTTCAAACTGTCCATTAGTTGAGTTTGTTTCAGATACATACTCAATTCTAGTATAAATTTCCTCAGCAGGATTGTCGTTGGTTACGAAAAATTCGTAAGAAGCATCTGGATAGCTTAGCGTCCCGAATTGAATAACATCACCATTATTCAACACATTACCTGATCTGTCCATAACTGTGTACTGAGCATTTGCCATTGCAACTGAACCAAGAACACTTAAGAGTAGTAGTTTAAATTTCATTGTTTTTGTTTTTAGGTTAAATATTTTAAAAAGTTTACTGAGAAAAGCAAAAGTAAAGATAATTATTAAAACCTATCGATTCTTTACTATTTCTCTTTCAGACATTTATAATTTCATTAAATTGATTACTGGTACAAATAGAGCTAAAAAGCCATCTAATCTCCTAATCATTGTGAACTTCATGCTAATTTTGCCTAATTAATAGTGAAATTAGTGCCTCACAGTTGATTATTTGAAATAATAAAACGAAATTAGTAAATTTTAACATAAATTACGTAAATATTTGATTTGTTGGAGCTCGAAAATTAAATATAAAAAAGTACATTTACCGCCAACTTATTTTCACAATAATTGTTAAATTTAGTAAGTTTAAATTAACAATACGTCTTAATAAGGTTTTGACATTGGCTAGGGTAAGATAATTTCGGGTAAACGTGTAGATGTATACATCAGAAAATAAAAATCTTATTCTCGAATAATTATAAGATATATAATGTGTTTTTTGAAATGATCGCCACAGAATTGCTCAAGGCTTTATATAGATTTTAAACTTAAAACAAAGAATCATTTATTTATACATAGAAAATAAAAAATTAATTTCGCAACTAACTGACTTCAAATTACATAGATATAATATTTATTTCTAATTTTATAAACTTCAATTCACTCTAAACCTAAATTTTTAAATCATGATTAAAAAACTACCCTTCACGCTAGTTGTTTCATTAATTGCTCTCGCATCATACGGGCAGACAATTGTATCAACTTCACCAGAAAACAAAAATGTAGTTCTTGAAGAATATACAGGAATCCATTGCGTGTATTGTCCGTCAGGTCATGCAATTGCAAAAGCTATTCAAGACGCTCACCCAGATGACGTAGTGCTTATCAACATCCACCAAGGAGGTTATGCAGCTCCAAATGGAAACGAACCAGATTTCAGAACTCCTTATGGTAATGCAATTGTAGCACAATCATATTCTGGCTCAGGTTTTGGTTATCCATCTGGATCAGTAAACAGACACGTCTTTCCAGGTCGCTCTATGGCTACTGGCGGCGGTACTGCTATGTCTAGAAGTAATTGGGCTGTTTCGTCTAACGAAACTTTGGCAATTGCCTCTGAAGTAAACGTAGCTATTGAAGCTGTAATTGATGTACAAACAAATGTTCTAACCATTCACGTGGAAGGATATTACACTAGCAACAGCCCAGAAAGTACAAATTTATTAAATGTTGCTCTTCTACAAAACAACACTGCAGGACCACAAACTGGTGGTGGACAAGGAAATAATTACATCCACATGCACAGACTTGTTGAAATGATTACTGGCCAATGGGGTGAAGTTATCAATACAACAACTGCAGGTACATTTGTAGACCGCACGTATACATACCCAATTCCTGCAGCTTATAACAACGTACCAACTGAGCTAGCCGATATGGAAGTTGTTGTTTTTATTAGTAACACCCAACAAGAAATTCCTAGTGGATCTCGTGCTTTCCCAACTTATACTGGAATTACAACTAACAATGATGCATCTGTTGATGAGGTTTTAGAGATATTACCTACTTGTGCTGCAGAACTTGGACCAGATGTAGTTATCCAAAACTTAGGAGCAAATCCATTAACTTCATTAGCTATTGAGTATGTTATAAATGGTCAATCGAACACGTATAACTGGACTGGAAACATTACTTCTCTTAGAAAAGAAACAATTACTTTACCTGCTGTTCCATATACTTTAAACGGTACAAACACACTAGAAGTAAATGTTCCTTCTGATGATGACAACAACAACAACTCACAGTCAATTACTTTTGATGAATCAATTGGCGGTACAGGAACTGTAGATCTTGAAATAATTACTGATGCTTATGGATCAGAATGTCGTTGGAATTTAAAGGACGGAAGCGGAACTATTATTGAACAAGGAGGACCTTATTCTAACAACCAAACTTTAAACTTCCGTTTTAACTTAGATTCAGATTGTTACACATTTTCAGCACTAGATACTTTCGGTGATGGAGGAACAAGATTTACCTTAACAGATCACGAAGGAACTCAGCTTTTCAGAGCAGTTGGAGACTGGGGTTCTGAAAAACTAGGTAACTTTAGCAGTAATGGTGTATTAGGAACTAATGATTTCAACACTGAAAACATTAGCTTATATCCAAATCCTGCTAGTACAGTACTAAATCTTAAAAATGCTGAAAACGCAAATATTCAAATATTCGATGTTCTTGGAAAATTGATTCTTTCACAAGAAAACATTTCTATGGATGCACAAATAAATGTTGCTAATCTTCAGACTGGAACTTACTTTATGAAAATTTCTAAAGACAATACTGTTGCAACAAAAAGATTCTTGATTTCAAAATAAATCGTTTTTCTTAAACATTTTAAAAACCCCGACTCGTTCGGGGTTTTTTTATTACTTTAAATGAAAATATGCTACGATGAAATACGCTATTAAAGACGAAAAAATAGTTTTTAACGACCATTATAAAATGGTAAAAGCCACAGTAACTTACGATACTTTTAACGGAAAGCAGATTACAGCAAAAAGATTAGCTTTTGAGAGAGGCAATTCGGTGGCTATTATTCTTTTTGAAAAGGAAACCCAAAGTATTTTATTAACCAATCAATTCCGTTATCCAAGTTGTAAAAACCAAGATGGCTGGCTGCTAGAAATACCCGCAGGTTCTCTGGAAGAAAATGAAGAGCCCAAAGATTGTGTAAAACGCGAAGTAATGGAAGAATTGGGCTACCAAATAGCAAATCCAAAATTAATAAGCACCTTCTACACCTCACCAGGTGCTTCAACGGAACGTATATTTTTATATTATTCGGAAGTTTCTGAGAATGATAAAATTGGAAATGGTGGCGGTAATTCAGAAGAAAGCGAAGATATTCAACTAGTAAAAATTCCTGTTTCAGAAATAGCTTCTAAAATTTCAGAATTGAAAGACGCCAAAACTATTCTTGCGTTGCAATGGTATTTGCTTCAAAAAGAGCTCCTTTTAAAGACTTTAAACATTAGCCCTTAAATTTCATAGGTAGATATACCACGCTTTTGGTTTCATAAAATTCTTCTTCAAAAAAGTCACTTAAAGGAAAGATTGCAGCATTTTTATAAACCTTTAATTCTTCACTTAAATCACCTCCTTTTAAATAAAGGATTCCGTTTTTTCGTTCGTGCATGCTTTGTTTGGCAATTTTTCCATTTACCCAATGTACAAAAGTTTCCATCTGGGCCACGGCGCGACTTACTATAAAATCGTACTTTCCAGAAACCGTTTCCACACGCGCATTGGTGGCTTTTACATTTTCCAATTTCAGGCCTGCAACTACTTCTTCAACAACTTTTATTTTTTTTCCGATGCTATCCACAAGATGAAACTTTACCTCTGGATATAAAATAGCAAGCGGAATACCAGGAAAACCGCCTCCCGTACCCACGTCCAATATTTTTGAACCAGGAAGAAAAGGCTGTATTTTTGCAATTCCTAACGAATGGAGCACATGCCGAAGGTAAAGCTCTTCAATATCCTTTCGGGAAACCACATTTATTTTTAAATTCCAATCTTCATAAAGCGCTTGTAATTGGGTTAATTGACTCATTTGATGGTCAGTTAACTCCGGAAAATATTTTAATATGAGTTCCATAATTATATTTAAGAGGCAAAAGTATGTTATCTTTGGTAAAATTATGATTTTGTACCTCCCGATTTCCACAAAAGATAATTATTTTTGTGCTTTTCACCGTAACAAATTTCAGTTAACAATTACATTTTGACATATACAAATTTAAATTTTTCAAGAGTTGACAGCGCTAAATTTTTTAGGACTCTAAATAAGCGCGTTAACGATTATTTTAAAGAAAACGAAATAGCTCGAACAGGCAATTGGAAATTGCATCTGAAAACTATTATCATGTTTTCAATTTACCTTACTCCCTACTTTTTACTTTTAACGCTAAACGTCCCCGGATGGGCTCAATTGTTGTTTACCGTTGTTATGGGTGTTGGTATGGCTGGCGTGGGTATGAATGTAATGCACGACGCAAACCACGGATCTTACTCATCAAAAAAATGGGTTAACAAAGTAATGGGCAGCAGTATGTATATACTTGCCGGAAATGTTTACAATTGGCAGGTACAGCATAATGTGCTTCACCATACTTATACCAATATTCACGGTCACGATGAAGATTTGGAAGCGGGAAGAATATTACGTTTTTCAAAACATTCAAAATGGAACAAAATGCATAAATTTCAACATTGGTACAGCATTTTCTTTTATGGCTTGTTAACCTTTAACTGGGTACTTACTACAGATTTTTTTCAGACTAAAAGATATTTGGCGCGTAAGCTTTCTTACGGAAAATTGCCAAAACCAATTACGCAGTGGAGTATTTTGGTGGTTACTAAATTAATCTATATTTCACTTTGGATTGTAATTCCTATATTATTCTTCAACATTGTTTGGTGGAAAATTTTGCTAGGCTTCTTTATAATGCATTATGTAGCAGGACTAATACTGAGTATCGTTTTCCAACTTGCACATGTTGTTGAAGATACTGATATCTTATTGCCAGATGAAAGCGGCACAATGAAGAACACTTGGGCGATTCACCAATTGTTCACTACTACGAATTTCGGAACAAAAAACAAGATTGTAAATTGGTACACTGGTGGTTTAAATCATCAAGTAGAACACCATATATTTCCGAATATTAGCCACGTTCACTATAAAAACATTTCGAAAATAGTGAAGAGTACTTCAAAAGAATTTAATCTACCATACAAAGAATATAAAACTACCCGCAGCGCTATTCTTGCACATTTCCGTCATTTAAAAGAAATGGGCATTAAACCTGCCGTATCCGCATAATATTTATGGACAACAGACTTTCAAAACGTGTGAACGAGATGGCAATCTCTGCCACGCTGGCAATGGCCGCCAAAACTAGAGAATTAAAAGAGCAAGGAATCGATATTATTGGTTTGAGTCTTGGAGAACCAGATTTTCCAATACCAGATTATATAAAAGAGTCTGCTATTCTGGCTATTGAGAATGACTACCACTCTTATTCGCCCGTAGATGGTTATGGCGATCTTAAAAAAGCCATCATCACTAAATTTAAAAGAGACAATAACATAGATTATAAACCTTCGCAAATTGTGGTTTCCACAGGCGCTAAGCAGTCTTTGGCAAATTTAACAATGGTGCTTTTAGAAGAAGGCGACGAAGTTTTGCTTCCAGCCCCATATTGGGTAAGTTATGCAGACCAATGTAAAGTAGCAGGCGGAGTTCCAAAAGAAATTTCCAGCTCTATTGAAACAGATTTTAAAGTTACTGCAGAAGCACTAGAAGCTGCTATTACTCCAAAAACTAAAATGATTATCTACAGCTCCCCTTGTAATCCAAGTGGTTCTGTTTATAGTAAAAAAGAACTTCGCAAACTTGCAGATGTTTTGGTAAAATACCCAGACATTATTGTTATTAGCGACGAAATTTACGAACATATCAATTTTAGCGGAGGTCACGCCTCTATGGCAGAATTTGAAGACATGTACGATCGCACCGTAGTAGTAAATGGTGTTTCTAAAGCCTTTTCTATGACCGGTTGGCGTATTGGTTACATTGGCGCTCCAGAGTGGATAGCCAAAGCGTGCACTAAAATGCAAGGCCAAGTAACTAGTGGTGCAAACTGTATTGCACAAAGAGCAACCATAACTGCTTTGGAAAATTCGCCAAGCAAAATAAAGTTTATGGTCGACGCCTTTAAAGAACGAAGAACATTAATCTTAGGATTACTTTCTGAAATTGAAGGTTTCAAAACAAACCAACCCGAAGGCGCATTTTATGTGTTTCCAGATATTTCGTATTTCTTCGGAAAAACGCTGCGCGGAATAAACATAAATACCGCTTCAGATTTTTCACTTTATTTACTAGAAGAAGCCAAGGTAGCCACCGTTACTGGTGAAGCTTTTGGCGATCCAAACTGCATTCGTCTTTCTTATGCTGCATCAGAAACAGACATAAAAGAAGCTATGCGCAGAATTAAAGAAGCTATAGAATAATAAAAATTTTCATCATAACAAAACGGGATTGATAATTTTAAATCAATCCCGTTTTCTTGTTAGAAATTATCTGTAAATTGGGCGTTTATATTTTTTAACTTCTAATACATATTATAAACAATGAAAACCAAAATTACGCTATTACTTTTTTTCTTTGCACTTTCCTTCGGAATGCTAGCACAGGAAAAAACAAAGCCAACTTTTATTGGCACCATAGGCTCCATGGTACACGTTCCGTCAATAGCCTCTCAGACTAATCTTGCTCCAGCTAGAGTGAAGGAACAAGTTATGCAAGATGGAAGAGCTTCTAAAAACTTAATTGTTCCTGGAAAAGATCCACAAATAGAGGATGATTATTTCAAGAGAAATCCAGACAAATTGGAGCAAATGCTTAGCGGAAGAGCTCCATCTCTAGTATTTGATGCAGCTTCGTCAAACTCACAACCTACAGATCCTTCAATAGGTGTAGGCCCAAATCATGCAGTTGTTGTTTTCAACACTGGTTTCAGGATTTTTGATAAAAGTGGAAATCCACTTACCGGGCAAATTTCACCAAACCCAACCATTTTTCCAAATGGAGGTTGCTGCGATCTTACCATTTCTTATGACAACGCTGCAGATAGATTTGTTATGACCTTTTTAGGTAGTGGCGCTCAAATAGCAGTTTCTGATGGACCAGACCCAGTAAATGATGGCTGGTATGTTTATACTATTTCTCAAATTAATGACTATCAAAAACTTTCAGTTTGGAGTGATGGCTATTATATGACTGACAATACCAGTGCTGCAAATAGAATTTATGCAATGGAAAGAACGAAGATGCTAGCTGGTGACCCAACTGCTCAAATACTTGGTTTTCCACTTCCTGGAATTGTAACAAGCGGTTTTTATAGCCCACAAGCACTAAACGTAACCAATGACAATCTTCCTGCTGCAGGAGGTATGCCAATTGTTTATTTGCAAGATGATGCATGGTCGGGTGTTGCACAAGATCACGTAAAACTTTGGACTGTAGATGTAAACTGGACAACTCCAGGAAGCTCTACAATATCTGCTCCAGTTGAATTAACAACTACACCTTTCATTTCAGTTTTTGACGGTGGAAGCTTTTCAAACTTGGCTCAACCAGGCGGTGGTGCTAGCATAGATGCGCTACAGGCTACAGTAATGAACCAGGCTCAATTCAGAAAATTTGGAGGTCATAATTCTGCAGTATTTAATTTTGTTGTAGATACTGATGCTTCTGGAGGAGAACTTGCAGGAGTACGCTGGTTTGAACTTAGACAACCTGCTGACGGACAACCGTGGAGTATTTATCAGGAAGGTACATATACTTCGCCTGATGGAAAACACGCTTGGCACGCAAGTATGATGATGGATGTTCAAGGAAACATAGGTATGGGTTACACGGCTATGGCTGGTCCAACAACGCCAGATCCAACTACTAAAAGAGTTAGTTCATATTACACAGGGCGCTACTCAAGCGATCCATTAAACACGATGACGGTTGCAGAAGAATTAATTGCTGCTGGAAATCAAAATATCCCTGGAACTCGTTACGGCGATTACAGTAAAATTGATATAGATCCTGCTAACGATAAACAATTCTGGTTTATTAATGAATATATGAATACCGGAAGAAAAGATGTTGTAGGCGTTTTTCAAATTGCACCAAACTTCAATGATGATATTGGTGTAGTGAGTATTGATGCTCCAGAAACTGGAACGCTATCTAATAGTGAAACGGTTACTGTTACTATTTTTAATTACGGACAAAACAGCGCTTCCACTTTTCCTGTAACATTTCAGGTTGATGGTGGAACCGTTATTTCTGAAACTTATACAGGTACAATCGCATCTGCCGCTACTGCGCAATATACATTTACGGCTACTGCTAACTTAGGTACGGTAGGACAAACGTACATTATTACAGCAAAAACTAATTTAGTTGGCGACGAAGACAATGGAAACGATGCTCGCACAAAATCAGTTATTTATTTAGAGCCTAATGATATTGGTGTAAGTGCTATTACTTCACCTGTATCGGGAACTAGCCTTACAGCTGCCGAAGATATAATTGTTACCATTACTAACTTTGGTGGAGAGTCACAATCAAATTTTGACGTTTCCTACGATTTAGACGGAACAGTGGTTACTGAAGTATATACTGGCACATTAGCTGGAGATACGGCAGCTTCTTTCACTTTTGCGCAAACAGGAGATTTTTCTGCCATTGGAAGTTATAATTTATCGGCTTACACATCTTTGCCAGGCGATAGTGATACTACAAATGATGCTAAAACTGTAATTATTGCACACCAAAATTGCCAGCCTGTTGGAGATTGTTCTTTCGGCGATGGATTGCAACTTTTCAGTGTTACAGACATTAACAATACATCAGATTGCGAAGGTTATGCAGATTTCACTAATCTTATAGCAGGAATGGAAGCAGATACTACTTACGATCTTACTTTAACAACAGGTTACGGAAATCAGTACGTTCGTGTTTGGATAGATTTTAACGACGATTTCGTTTACAGTATGGATGAGCTTGTTGTAGATAATATAATAATTGCACCGGGTCAGGCTGGTGGATCATATACTACTACAACAGATTTAGTTGTTCCTGCAGGTGCGGCTTTCGGTCAGCATTTAATGAGAGCTAAAACTAACTGGAATGGACCAGTACCAGACGATGCTTGTGAAGAAACTAACTTTGGTGAAACTGAAGATTATTCTGCACAAATTGGAACTGCTGGTGTTACAGATAACCTTTTTGACGAAAATGGACTTACAATTCTAACGTTAGAAAACAACAATTTCGATGTAAGCTTAAAAACTATTAATTACTCAGAATCTATGAATCTAACGGTGTTTAATACCCTTGGCCAAAGATTGTTATTCAGAAAACTGGAAAACAATGGCAACGGATACACTTACAAATTAGATATGAGTTATGTAGCTAAAGGAGTTTATTTAGTTCGCGTTGGTAACAAAGACAACGGAAGAGTAAAACGAATTATCGTTAAGTAATTTCGAATATTTATTAGTTTAAAAACCCAAAGCACTAATACTGCTTTGGGTTTTTTCGTTAAATCTAATACTGTATTTTTACAAAAACTTTAAAAATGGCCAAAATTTTATTATTCGGAAGTGGAGAATTAGGAAAGGAATTCACCATTGCCGCCAAAAGAATAGGACAAACTGTAATTGCTGTAGACAGCTATCCCAATGCTCCCGCGGCCCAACTCGCAGATTTTGCCGAAGTAATAAATATGCTGGACGGCAAAGCTTTGGATGCGTTAGTTGAAAAATACAAACCAGATTACATTGTACCTGAAATTGAAGCCATTCGCACCGAACGTTTTTATGAATATGAAAAACAGGGTTACACGGTAATCCCTTCTGCGAGGGCGGCAAATTTCACCATGAACCGAAAAGCCATTCGCGATTTAGCCTCTAAAGAATTAGGCTTAAAAACTGCCGAATATCGCTACGCAACCTCAGCCGAGAGCTTAAAGAAAGCGGTTGCAGAAATAGGAATGCCCTGCGTTGTAAAACCCTTAATGTCTTCCAGCGGAAAAGGCCAAAGCACAATAAAAACCGAAGCAGATATTGAAAAAGCCTGGCAATATACACAAGATGGTTCCCGCGGCGATGTTGCCGAAGTGATTGTGGAAGCATTTGTAAATTTTAATTACGAAATTACACTGCTCACCGTTACCCAGCGCACCGGAAAAACACTTTTCTGCCCGCCCATTGGCCATCGTCAAGAACGCGGCGATTATATGGAAAGCTGGCAACCTGCACCCATGAAAAGCGCTGTTTTAGAAGAAGCACAACAAATGGCCGAAAAAGTAACCACTGCCCTAACAGGCTGTGGTATTTGGGGTGTTGAGTTTTTTGTTGCAGATGATGGGGTTTATTTTTCAGAACTCTCTCCTCGTCCGCACGACACGGGGATGGTAACCTTAGCGAACACCCAAAATTTTAATGAATTTGAATTGCACCTTCGCGCCATACTCGGACTCCCAATTCCTGAAATTACGCTAGAACGCATAGGCACCAGCGCGGTAATTTTAGCTACAGAAAATTCTGAAAACCCTAATTTTGAAGGGCTTGAAATAGTAGCGGCATCGCCAAAAACAGATTTTAGAATTTTCGGCAAACCCACTTCCCGTCCGTACCGAAGAATGGGCGTAGTTTTAACGTACGACAATTTAGATGGTGATATCGATAAGGTTATTGAAAGAGCGAAAAACTTAGTTAATAATGTAAAAGTAACGTCAGATTAAAATTATAAATGACTGATTTTAGTGGAACACATAATTCACGAAGTGAATAAGGTTTTGCTTAGTCTCTTTATTCTATTTGAAATTTCAACCTACCTATTTCTCCAGAAAAAAGGCGTTAAAAGAATAAGTACCGTAAACAATTCCAGTCTACCAATAAGCATTAAGAAACTTGACCACCATTTGGCAGCATCGGGCAAGTATGCATAATTATTCACCGGGCCAAGATCACCGAGGGCGGGGCCCACATTTCCTAATGTTGACGCAGCTCCACCGAGGGCGGTTTTAAAATCTAAGCCCAACCAAGAAAAAACTAAAGTCCCAACAATAAATGAAAGCATATAAAGAATGAAGAACCCCAGTATATTGAATACAATTTGTTTGGGCACCGCTTTCTGATTATAACGCACCGGCAAAATAGCGTGCGGGTGAAGTGTTCTTTTAAATTCAAGTACGCCGTTTTTAATCATTATTAAATGGCGCATTATCTTAATTCCTCCAGCTGTGGAACCTGCGCAACCGCCCAAAAACATCATTCCGAAAAAGAAAATTGTTAAAAATGGCGTCCACATTGTGTAATCGGCACTCACAAAACCTGTGGTTGTAATAATCGTAAGTACTTGAAATAGTCCGTGACGAAAAGCGCTTTCAAAAGGACCCCAAACCATTGGGTGCGCTATACTTGAAACGGTTACATCTGCTTCAAAATAGATTAATATGGCTGCCACAATGGTTAACGCAACTATAAAAATAGTGTACATTTTAAATTCTTCATCGTGAAGTATTTTCTGAAATTTGCGCTTAAAGGCGAAATAGCTTAAAACAAAATTACTCCCCGCTAAAAACATAAAGAAAATGATAATGTATTGCACCATCGGATTATCATTCCAATAAGCAACACTAGCATTTTTAGTTGAAAATCCTCCTGTACTCAGCGTTGCTAAAGAATGGTTTATAGCATCAAAAAAGCTCATTCCAGCAATTTTCAATAATATGGTTTCAGCTAAAGTATAACCCACGTAAATTAGCCATAATCGCTTAGCCGTATCTGTAATTCGTGGATGAAGTTTGTCGCCACTTGGGCCAGGTGCTTCGGCAGAAAAGAGCTGCATACCACCAATACCAAGCAATGGTAAAATGGCTATTGCTAAAACAATAATCCCCATCCCTCCTATCCAATGTGTGATGCTACGCCAAAACAAAACACCACGCGGGATAATTTCAATATCAGTTAAAATAGATGCTCCCGTAGTGGTATAACCACTCATCGTTTCAAAAAAAGCATTTGTAAAATCCGGAATGGCACCGGTAAAAAGATAGGGCAACGTACCAATCAGCGCCATAAAAATCCAACCAAAAGTAACGATTATATAACCTTCCCGCTTTTTGATTTCCTTTCTGTGGTTTCGGGTAAGCAGCATTACAATTCCCCCAACGCCCAGCGCGACGGCACCCGCCATTATCATTTCAGTAAACACGCCATCTTCGTAATACCAACTTACGATGGAAGACAATAACATAAAACCACCGTTCACCATGAGCAATAGGCCCATTAAGTGCGAAATGATTTTATAATTAAGTTTGGCGAGTGAATTCATTAAATGAACATTGTTTCTACTTTCCTGATAGATTGCGGAAGACAGCAAACCACTACTCTATCGCCGTTTCTAATTTCGAAATCGCCCAAGGCAATAATGCCTTTTCCATCTCTAATTACTCCGCCAATTATAGCCGAAACAGGAAAATCTAAATCTTTAATTTTTTTGTTGCAGACTTTAGAATGGCTCGAAACAACGAACTCGAGAAGTTCTGCATTCATGTTGTTTAGCTTCGTCATTGCCACAACTTCACCTTTACGTACGTAGCGAAATATATTATTGGCCGCCAAAAGCTTTTTATTAATAAGGGTATCTATACCTATGGAATGCGAAAGTTGAAAATAATCCATATTTTCTACCAAAGCGATTGCTTTTTTCACTCCTTTTGATTTTGCAACCAAACAAGACATAATATTGGTTTCGCTATTTCCAGTTACGGAGATAAAAGCGTCCATATCTTCAATAGATTCTTCAGATAATAAATCAACATTTCTACCATCGCCATTAATTACTAGACAGCCCGGAATATCATCGGCAATTTCGAATGCTTTGTCTTTATTGCTTTCAATAAGTTTTACGTTGAAATTTCCTTTACAAAGATCTTTTGCTGTTTTATAACCAATTTTACTTCCGCCGAGAATCATTACATTTTTAATTTCCTGGCGCACCTTTCCTGTAAGTTTGAATATTTGATCCAAACCATTTTTGCAGGTAGTAAAATAAACTTGATCTCCTTCTTTAAATTGTGTGTCTCCACGTGGTATAAGCGTGTACTGCGTACCATAACGCTGCAATGCAATTGGCACGTAGCGCAGTTCGGGATTCAGCTTCGCAACTTCTTTTACAGATTTTCCAACAAATGCCGAAGTACGCGATAAACTTAGCCCTATCATCGTTAAGGCTCCGTTTTCAAATTCATAGGTATCGTTAAAAGCGCTTTGGCCAAGCAATAGTTCAATTTCATTGGCAGCCAAAGATTCTGGCGAAATAAGTTCGTCAATCCCAAATTTTTTAAATCCTACTTCATCTTTTCTATCGATAAATTCGGTATTGGAAATACGCGCAATTGTACGCTTAGCGCCCAATTGTTTTGCAAGTACGCAAACGGTAATATTGGTGGTTTCACTAGAAGTAACTGCAATTAAAAGATCGGTATCGTTAACGCGCGAATCTTGTAATACAGAAATGGATGTGGCATCTCCGCGCACAACCCGTATATCTAGGTTGGTGTCTGCGTGAGCAAGCGAGTCGCGGTTGGGATCAATAAGGGTGATATCTTGCGATTCAAAGGAAAGCAATTTTGCAAGGTGAAACCCTACTTCACCGGCCCCGGCAATAATAATCTTCATTTAGATGGGATTAGTTTTTTCAGAATAACTTTTTGTGGAATCAACTCCAAGTAAATCTTTTATGAAACTTTACAGCAGCAAAGATATAGAAATAAAAGGCATCGTTAACCAAATAGTCTTGGTAGAATAATTACACTCAAAAGTTTGAAACTTCAACAAAGTTAGTAGCACCTCTTAAAAAATATGTAGTTTTGCAATCGATTTTATGGAAAAGAAAATAACACCTTATAAAGATTCTTCTGACGGAAAAAAGAAGCAGGTTGAACAAATGTTTGATACTATTTCTGAAAATTATGACGGCTTAAACCGTGTAATCTCATTGGGTTCTGATATTAAATGGCGAAAAAAAGTCATTAAAATGGTTGCCGAAAAAAATCCGAAATCTATTTTAGACATAGCTACGGGTACGGGCGATTTGGCAATTCAGTTTGCCGAAAAAACTTCGGCAGAAAAAATTATTGGTTTAGATATTTCTGAAGGCATGCTTTCCGTTGCCCGCAAAAAAGTTTTGGGAAAGGAAATTTCAGCAAAAATTGAATTTGTGCAAGCAGACTCTGAAGCCTTGCCTTTTGAAGATAACACCTTTGACGCCATCACCGTTTCTTTCGGAATCAGAAATTTTGAAAATCTTGAAAAAGGACTTTCTGAAATTCTGCGTGTACTAAAAAAAGGTGGCATATTTGTTATTTTGGAAACTTCGGTTCCCACAAAATTTCCGTTTAAACAAGGGTATTATTTTTATTCAAAAAACATATTGCCACTCGTTGGAAAGCTTTTTTCTAAAGATAAAGTGGCGTACAAATATTTAAGCGAAAGTGCCTCGGTATTTCCTTATGGTGAAAAGCTCAACAATATTTTGCGAAAAACGGGGTTTAATGAAGTGAAAAATAAACCACAAACTTTTGGCGTGGCAACCATCTATAATGCTACTAAATAATTTATGAAGAAGCTATTTTTTCTACTTGCCTTTTTATGTATTGCAAACAGCGTAAATGCGCAGTGGTTTTTTAACAAAGAGCGTATTGCCAATTTAGAGAATTTCGACAAAAAACAATTTACTTGGGGTTACTTCTTAGGCTTTAATAGCTACGATTTTAAATTTGACTATAAAGATCAATATGCCGATAATAACACAGACATTCTTGTGGAGCGATCTTCAGGTTTTAACGTAGGACTTGTTGGCGATTTGCGCATCAACGAATATATAAACTTACGTTTGGAGCCGGGACTTTATTTTACCCAGCGCGATTTAATTTTTCCTGGTTTTACGGAAGAAAGAGATTTTCTGCGCGAGGTGAAATCTACCTATATCCACGTGCCGCTTTTGGTTAAGGTTTCTACCAAACGATTAAATAATATAAAACCGTTCCTTATTGGCGGTGTTTCTACTTCGCTCAATCTTTCTAGCAACCAGAAAAACCCGGAAGACAACGAGCAGGGAAGATTCCGAATGACCAATGGCACAAATTATTACGAGCTAGGTTTTGGAATTGATTTATACCTATATTACTTCAAATTTACGCCTTCTATTCGAGGTGTTTTTGCGATGAATGATGAATTAATTCGCGACGACAACCCTAACAGTCCGTGGACTGGAAACATAGAAAAACTTTCTACTCGAGGTGTTTTTATAAACTTTACATTTCAATAGATCTTCTAAATTCGCTTAAAAGAATAGCGGTTGCCGTAGCTACATTAAGACTTTCTGTTTTTTGAATTTTTCCGAAACGGGGAATAGTTATTTTATTAGTTATTTTCTGAATTATTTCTTCTGAAATACCATTCGCTTCATTACCCATTACCACTATACCATCCTTCGGAAGTTTTTCGGAATATATATTTTTTCCTTCCATAAAACCCCCAAAAATGGGCAAAGTAGTATTTTCGAAATATTCCAAAAGCGACAAATAATGCACTTGAACTCGGGCTAAAGAACCCATAGTTGCTTGCACTACTTTTGGATTAAAACAATCGGCTGTATCTTCAGAACATATTAACTGTTGCACGCCAAACCAATCGCACAAACGAATTATTGTGCCCAGATTTCCGGGGTCGCGCACAGCATCCAGCGCTACAATTAATCCTGAATTCTGTAACGCATTTGCCTTTGGAATTTCAAATAACGCCAAAGAAGTATTTGCGGTTGTTAGAAAACTAATTTTTTTAAGCTCGGCTTCGGTAACAAGAAAATGATTTTCAGCAGTAATTTCAGAAGCATTGGTTGAAAAAAATGAATGAAGTTTTAACCCTTCTTTTTGCAATTCGGCAATTACTTTTGGCCCTTCAGCAACAAAAAGACCATTTAGAGCACGGTACTTTTTTTGTTGCAGACTCGTTATTAATTTTGTTTGACTTTTGCTGACCAAAATATAGTATTTTTGAATTCGATTAAAAATGTACACTTGAAGCGCGACCCGACAAAAATATCAATAATAATAGTAATTATCAGTCTGTTTTATTCGTGCAATGCTGTAAAAAGAGTGCCAGACGGAAAATACCTGCTCACCGAAAATACAATTTTGGTGGATAGTGTAAAAGTTAAGGATGCTGGACTCTATAGCCAGCTAGCTCAGAAGCCAAATACCACCATTCCGTTAATTGGTTTACCCTTGGAGTTACACATCTACAATCTAGCCGACCAACAGCCAGACTCTACGTATTACAAATGGCTTCATAAAAACCCTAAACGCGAGGCGCGGCTAATTAATCTTCTTTCAAAAAAACAGGTCGATAAAATTGATAGTAGTTATGTAAACTTCAATCAGTGGCTTCAAAAATCTGGAGAGGCCCCCGCAATTATCGACCAACAAAAAATTGATAAATCCATGGCACGGCTAAAACGTTGGTACGCTAGTTATGGATATTTTAATGATGAAGTAGATTTTAAAATTGAACCTAGCGAAAAGAAAAACAAACGCGCAAAAATTACTTATTTGGTTAAAAAACACCAACCGTATTTTGTGGGCGATTCTATTACCGAAAAGATAAGCTCGCCGGTGGTAGATTCACTTTTTCAACGTACAAAAGGCAAATCATTTATCGTTCCCGGAAAGCAATATGCCGCTAATGATTTTGTGAACGAACGCGATAGGCTTACCATTCAATTTAGAAATTCTGGACTTTATCATTTTGAACAAGAATATGTTGGTTTTGAGGCAGACACTGTAAATACAGAGCACAAGGCAGACATTACATACATCATCCCAGACCGAAAGATTACCAAAGGCGACAGTACTTATACCGAACCTTTTAAAGTTCATAGCATTAATGAAGTTCGGATTATAACAGATTATTCGTACGAAAATCGGAACAAAGCTTTACAAGATTCTATAAGTTATAAAGGCTACAAGTTATTCAGTTACGGCAAAATGCGTTTTCGTCCAAAGGCTATTGCAGATGCTATTTCGATTACTCCTGGCAAAATTTATAAAGACATTGACCGTACATTAACGTACAATCAGATTAGTGATCTTCGTATTTTTAAATATCCCAACATTAATTATTCAGTTGTTGCAACAGATTCTACAGAGCAGTTACTGAATTCTACTATTTTTCTAAGTCCCCGAGATCGATTTACGCTTGGGGTAGATTTTGATACTTATACCTCCACCATTCAACAATTTGGAATCAGTTTCAGCGGAAATATAATTTTTAGAAATATTTTTCGCGGTGCCGAAATTCTTGAAGTCTCAGCTCGTGGAAGTGTTGGTTCTTCCAAAGATGCGGCAGACAGCGAAAGCACTTTTTTTAATATTTCAGAATTTGGGGGCGATGTAAAGCTCACTTTTCCACGAATAATTTTTCCTATAAATACTGAAAAGTTAATCCCGAAATATATGTCGCCTTCTACAGGGATAAGTCTGGGAGCGAGCGCACAAAACAATATTGGTTTAGATAGGCAAACTATAAACGGAGTGTTTAATTACCGTTGGAAACCTTCAAAAATTATGAGTTACCAATTAGATTTGTTAAACCTGCAATATGTAAAAAACCTCAACATTGGTAATTATTTCAACGTTTATCAGAATTCTTTCGATCAATTAAACACCCTTGCTGGAGGAACTGAACTCAATAACCCCGGAACAATCAATCCAGATTATTACAGTTTCGATGCAAACAACAATCTTATTCTAATTGTTCCAGAGGGAGCAAACGGATTTATTAGCGACGTAAAAGACGGCACCATCAACTCTAGTTTGATTGATACTGATGCCGCCAATGCCGTAAGTAATATTGACGAACGCAAAAAACGACTTACTGAAGACAATTTAATTTTCGCTACAAACATAACTCGAACGCGCGATACACGCGAAAATATTCAAGACAACAACTTTTCGAGAACCCGCTATAAATTAGAGGTAGCAGGAAATCTCCTTTCAGGTATATCAAGTCTTGCGGGGGTAAACAAAAATGAAGATGGTAACTATACTACGTTGGGCGTAGTTTTTTCACAATATGTAAAAGGAGAAGGAGAATACATAAAACACTGGGAACTTAATGGTAATAATGTATTGGCTTTTCGCGCATTTGGTGGGATTGCCATTCCTTATGGCAACAGTAACAGCATACCATTTACGAGAAGTTATTTTGCCGGAGGAGCCAACGACAACCGTGGATGGCGCGCTTACGATCTTGGCCCCGGAAGCAGCGGTAGTACGGACGAATTTAATGAAGCCAATTTTAAAATTGCGCTAAATGCAGAATATCGGTTCACTATTTTAGGAGCCTTTAAAGGAGCATTTTTTGTTGATGCAGGTAATATTTGGAATGTTTTGGATAACATTCAAGATGAAGCTTCAGTATTTAATGGTATTGCAGATATTAAAGAACTTGCAGTTGCCACGGGTCTTGGACTTCGTTACGATTTTGGTTTTTTCGTATTTCGCTTTGATGTTGGTTTCAAAACCCACAATCCTGCCAAAGTAGTGGGCGAACGCTGGTTTACAGATTATAAATTCACCGAGGCTGTTTACAATATCGGTATCAACTATCCATTCTAAACCATATAAATTTGTTACTTTTGCTGAAAGGATTCAGCTTGCATTAGGCAAGTACGAGTCCTATAATTTTAACAATTAACACCACAACACAACTATGAGCCACGGAATTAAACCCGGTGTAGCAACTGGAAAGGAAGTTCAGAGAATTCATCAATACGCAAAAGAAAAAGGTTTTGCTATGCCCGCCGTGAATGTTGTGGGCTCAGATAGCGTTAACGCTGTTATGGAAACTGCTGCCGATTTAAATGCACCTGTAATTATACAATTTTCTAATGGCGGAGCACATTTTAATGCTGGTAAAGGACTTTCAAACGAAAATGAAAAAGCCGCAATAGCCGGTGGCGTTGCTGGAGCAAAACACATTCACGAACTTGCAAAGTTGTATGGTGCAACAGTTATACTTCATACAGACCATTGTGCAAAAAAATTGCTTCCTTGGATTGATGGGTTGCTAGATGCTGGTGAAATATTTTTCAAAGAACACGGCAAGCCGCTCTACAGCTCGCATATGATAGATCTTTCCGAAGAGCCTATTGAAGAAAACATTGAAATCTGCAAGCGCTATTTAGAGCGTATGAGCAAAATTGGAATGACCCTAGAAATTGAATTGGGCATTACTGGTGGCGAAGAAGACGGCGTAGATAACACAGATGTAGATTCGTCTAAATTATATACCCAACCCGAAGAAGTTGCATATGCTTACGAAGAACTTTCAAAAATAAGCGATCAGTTTACTATTGCTGCAGCCTTCGGAAATGTGCACGGTGTTTACAAGCCCGGCAATGTAAAATTGACTCCAGTTATTCTGAAAAATTCGCAGGAATATGTTCAGAAAAAATTTAACACGGGTCCAAATCCAATAGATTTTGTATTTCACGGAGGTAGCGGATCTACCTTAGAAGAAATTCGCGAAGCAATAGGTTACGGTGTTATAAAGATGAATATTGATACTGATATGCAATTCGCTTTTACAGAAGGCGTGCGCGATTATATGGTGAAGAATTTGGACTATCTAAAAACCCAAATTGGAAACCCTGATGGTGACGAATTACCAAACAAAAAATATTACGATCCAAGAAAATGGCTTCGTGATGGTGAAATCACTTTCAAAAATAGACTTGAAAAAGCCTTTAAAGATTTGAACAACGTGAACACGTTATAATAAAAATTCAGAATTCAGAAATATGAATTCTGAGCCCTTCATTAAATAACTGGAATTCATGATTTTGAATTCATAATTCATATTTAAAAATATGCCTTGGTTTAAAAGAACAAAAAAAGGGATACAAACCCCAACTGAAGAAAAAAAAGACGTCCCAAAAGGGTTGTGGTATAAATCGCCAACAGGAAAGGTTGTTGACAGCGAAGAGCTTGAAAAAAACTTTTACGTTAGCCCCGAAGATGGTTACCACGTGCGCATTGGAAGCAAGGAGTATTTTGAAATACTTTTTGACGATAATAAATTCAAAGAATTTGACAAAGGACTTACTTCACAAGATACTTTAAAGTTTGAGGATAAAAAGAAATATACAGACAGACTAAAAGAAGCACAAGATAAAACTGGGCTTAAAGATGCAGTTCGTTGTGCTGTGGGTAAATCTATGGGTTCAGATTTAGTTATTGCCTGTATGGATTTCAGCTTTATTGGTGGTTCTATGGGAAGTGTTGTAGGCGAAAAAATTGTTCGCGCAGCAGACTATTCGCTTAAGAATAATATTCCATTACTTATAATTTCAAAAAGTGGTGGCGCCCGAATGATGGAAGCCGCACTTTCACTAATGCAACTTGCAAAAACTAGTGTGAAATTAGCCCAATTAAGTGATGCTGGAATACCGTATATTTCATTGTGTACAGACCCAACTACAGGTGGAACAACAGCTTCTTTTGCGATGCTTGGCGATATAAACATTGGTGAGCCCGGAGCGTTAATTGGTTTTGCTGGTCCCCGAGTGGTTCGCGATACAACGGGAAAAGAACTTCCCGAAGGTTTCCAAACTGCTGAGTTTCTTTTAGAGCACGGGTTTCTAGACTTTATAACGCACCGAAGAGATTTAAAACGAAAAATAAATCTATATCTAGATTTGGTGTTAAACAGACCGCTTCGCGAGAAGAAAGAAAAATATGCATAAATTTTGTAGGATGTAATATTTCAGAAAAATAACACCCTAACTCAATAACTTTTATTACTTTTGCGCCCTTGATTACCAAAATGGTAGTCAGTACATAAAAATCATTTTAACAATATTGGCATGTATTTATCAACAGAAGAAAAAGGAAAAATTTTCGAAAAACACGGAAAGTCTAAAACTGACACTGGTTCAGCAGAAGGACAAATTGCGTTATTTACTTACCGCATTTCCCATTTAACAAGTCACCTAAAAGCAAACCACAAGGATTACAATACTGAGCGTTCTTTGGTAATGTTAGTAGGTAAGCGCCGTTCATTGTTGGATTATCTTATGAAAAAAGATATCCTTCGTTACCGTGCTATCATTAAAGAGTTAGGATTACGTAAGTAATCTTTATAAGCAAAGCGAAGTAATCTCTAAGATTCTTCGCTTTGTTTTTTTAAGGCCAAGCTATAATCTTCTTTATATTAAAAAGATTACGTAGCTTCGCTCAGAAAGGCTACCCTATAGTTTTTCATTGGTCAACCACAACAACACAACAACACTAAACCTGAAAATCAGGTTTTGACCAAAAAATAACGTACTCCTTCACTATTGCCAAAAAGGTGAAAAGCATTGGAGCACAAAAATGAAAAACAAATGATACCTAAAGTATTTAAAGAGGTCATAGACCTTGGCGATGGTAGAGAAATTACTATCGAAACCGGAAAATTGGCAAAACAGGCCCATGGTTCTGTTGTTGTGCAATCCGGAAAATGTATGCTGCTTTGTACTGTAGTTTCTAATTACGAACAAAAAGATTTAGATTTTCTACCATTAACTGTAGATTATCGCGAAAAATTTGCAGCTTCAGGTCGTTATCCTGGTGGTTTCTTCAAAAGAGAAGCAAGACCAAGCGACGGCGAAGTATTAACAATGCGTTTGGTGGATCGCGTACTACGCCCACTTTTCCCAAAAGATTACCATTCTGAAACTCAAGTTATGATTCAATTGATGAGTCATGATGAAGATGTTATGCCAGATGCAATGGCAGGTTTAGCCGCTTCTGCTGCTATTCAGCTTTCAGATTTTCCTTTTGAATGTGCTATTTCTGAAGCACGTGTAGGAAGAATTAATGGCGAATTCGTAATCAACCCATCTAGAGCTCAAATGGAAGAATCAGACATCGATATGATGATTGGTGCTTCTGCAGACAGTGTCATGATGGTTGAAGGTGAAATGAAGGAAATTTCTGAAGAAGAAATGACCGAAGCAATTAAATTTGCACACGAGCATATTAAATTACAATGTGCTGCACAAATTAGACTTGCCGAAGCTTTCGGAAAAAAGGAAACTCGTGAGTATCCAGCCGAAAGAGAAGACGCAGACCTTGAAAAGAAGGTTTACGATATGGCGTATGATAAAGTTTATGCTATTGCACAAGCCGGTTCAGCTAAACACGAAAGAACCGCTGCTTTTTCTGAAATAAAAGATTCGATTAAAGCTACTTTTTCTGAAGAGGAATTGGCAGACTTTGGTGATTTGGTTTCAAAATACTATCGTAAAGCAGAAAAATCTGCTGTTAGAGATTTAACTTTAAATGAAGGATTGCGTTTAGATGGACGTAAAACGTCAGACATTCGCCCTATCTGGTGCGAGATTGACTATTTGCCATCTGTTCACGGTTCGGCAATATTTACACGTGGAGAAACTCAAGCTTTAGCCACTGTAACTTTGGGAACTTCTAGAGAAGCAAACAAAATAGATATGCCATCTTACGAAGGCGAAGAAACATTCTACCTTCACTATAACTTCCCTCCTTTTTGTACTGGAGAAGCAAGACCTATTCGTGGAACATCTCGTAGAGAAGTTGGTCACGGTAACCTTGCACAACGTGCATTAAAAGGTATGGTGCCTGCAGATTGCCCGTACACAGTACGTATAGTATCTGAAGTTTTAGAATCTAACGGTTCTTCTTCTATGGCAACTGTTTGTGCAGGAACAATGGCAATGATGGATGCTGGTATACAAATGAAGAAACCAGTTTCTGGAATTGCAATGGGATTAATTTCTGACTCAGCTTCTGGAAAATATGCTGTATTGTCTGATATTTTAGGTGATGAAGATCACTTAGGCGATATGGACTTTAAAGTAACCGGAACGGCAGATGGTATTACTGCTTGCCAGATGGATATTAAAGTAAAAGGATTGGGTTACGAAATTCTTGTAGCTGCATTAAAGCAAGCAAGAGATGGTCGTTTACACATTCTAGAGAAATTAACTGAGACTATTGCTGCACCTCGTGAAGACGTGAAGCCTTATGCTCCTAAAATGGTTACAGTACGTATTCCTAATGAATACATTGGAGCCCTTATTGGACCTGGTGGAAAAGTAATTCAAGAACTTCAAAAAGTAACAGGATGTACTATCGTTATTAACGAAGACCCTGTAACTGAAGAAGGTATTGTTGAAATTTTAGGAACTGGACAAGAAGGAATCGATGCTGTATTAGCGAAAATTGATTCACTTACTTTCAAACCTGAAGTAGGAAGCGCTTACGAAGTGAAAGTAATTAAAATGCTTGACTTTGGTGCCGTTGTAGAATATATGGACGCTCCCGGAAACGAGACGTTGCTACACGTTAGTGAACTAGCTTGGGAACGCACAGAAAATGTTTCGGATGTAATAAACATGGGTGATGTTTTTGATGTGAAATTTATTGGTTTCGATCCTAGAACGAAAAAAGATAAAGTTTCAAGAAAAGCTTTGTTGCCAAAACCAGAAGGTTACAAAGAACGTCCGCCACGCGACGATAGCCGCAGCGGAAGTAGAGACAGAGACAATCGTGGACGCAGCGACAGCCGTGGCCGTGACAGTCGCGATAACCGCGATAGAGACAGAAAGAGAGATTAAATAGAAATTATGAGTGAAGAGTTACAAATAACTCTAAACTGATATCTCTCAATTAATATAAACGCCTTCACCCAAAATTATGGGTTGAAGGCGTTTTTTTTGTGCAAATAAATTGCTTCAAATTGGATCTTACACTCTCGTAATATGAAAAGATTTTCCAAGAAAGTGATGATATAATAAGTCGTAGTGTATATTTAAATCAAGCCCTTTCTTCGAAGAATAAGAAAATGACCTTATCTTTGATACTATCAAATGACCTTATCTTTGATACTATCAAATGATAGTATCAAATGAAGCCACCTTACGACATAACTCCCGAAATTTTAAGATTAATAACTTCAATTTCTGAAAAAGTTGGAGTCATTGAATATAACGTGTTCTTAGTGCCCTATTAATTTTATTACTACTTCTACCATACTTAGTTTGCGAGCGCAGATAAATAGTTAAAACCTATCTGGACTCGAGGATATCATATTCGGTTTTTATTTACTAAATTAGTTGCTTTCTCACTTAACAATCAGGATAGTAAACAACATCAATAGTGCGTTTAACAAAGAGACAAACTTTTTACCTCTCGAAATAGCTATCAGTAAAATATTAAATGATTTATCCCCAGATTTTGAAAAACTAAAACGTTCACACAAAAAGGAGAATTGAGAATTTAAAATCTGCCGTTACTTAACTTGTTAAAATTAAACGCATTTTATACATCAACTTCTCATACACTAACAACGAGTTGTAATTTAAAAAAAACAAAATGCGGGGAATTCTAATAATAATAGCAATTCTAACTTTTGGCTCTTGTAAATCTCAAACTGATTTTAATTCAACAATTGAATTTACTCCAGATTTAGAAAAATTTGGAAATTTATCAGGACTGAAAGAGACATTAAAAGATGTTGAAATAGTTGCTCTCGGAGAAAACACACACGGACTTGGAGAAGTTTTTAAGGCTAAAGCAGAATTAGTTAAATTCTTACATCAAGAGTTGGGTTTTAATGTAGTGCTCTTTGAATCAGGTTTTGGTGATGGTGCATTAGCTAACGAAAATTTCGATTCTTTATCCGCAAACGAGTACACACAATCATTTACTTCATTCTTCTATTATCAAACAGAAGAGATACAGAATTTGGTAGAATATGCTAAAACTAGCGACAAAAAATTAGCTATTCAAGGATTTGATTGCCAACCAAAACAAGAATATTTAATAAAAAGAATGGCTGAAATCATTCAGCCCATTGATTCCGTATTTGCAAAATCCGTCAAGTTCGAGTTTGATGGCTTTAACAAACTTTATCAACATGAATATGATAAAGACAGCATTGCTTTCTACAAGCAAAGAGATGATTTTTTTGAATTTGTGACAGAATACGATAATTTAATAAGCGAAAAAGAACAAGTTTTATTGAATCTTGGAACTTCAAAAAATGAAATCAGCATTATTAAAAAATCGAATGAAATTTTCAGAAACACGTATTCAAAGATTAATTATGGAGATTTAATGGGATGGCCAAATTCTGCTAACATTAGAGATAAATCATTGTTTGAAACAGTTAAATGGTACAAAGAAAACAATCCTAATTCAAAAATTATTATTTGGGCGCAAAACAGTCATATAGAAAATAAAGCAATGCCAAATTATAATGTGAATTGGATGGGCCATAGCTTAAAAAGTACCTACGCAGAAAAATATTACTCAATTGGAACATTTGTATATAGTGGCAGAAGCTTAACTTATATTGGAACTTTTGATTTTGAACATAAAGATTCCACATTTTTGGCCTATCATCTTAACAAATTCCAGAAAAATGAATTTATTTTGGACTTAAGAAATTATAAGAAAAATGATTTTACAAGCCAGGTACTTTTAGGAATAGACACCAATGGCAACACTTCAGATTTTGTTGCGAAAGATAGATTTGATGGCTTATTATTTATAAAACACAGCGACATACCCAAGCTGATTAAAAAATAATGAAAAACGACAGAACCTCGTAAAATCAAAACCTAATAATGCAATTTACGACCAACAAAAAAAGACCAAAAGCAATTACTTGCATTATGCTAACCGATATCAACCCAAAATTACCAATGCGTAACAAAAATGTTACACGAGAATTTTACATAAATAAGTTAGGATTTAAAGAATTTGGAAGTGCTGATTTTGAGGGTTATTTGATGTTGGAAAGAGATCAAATTCAAATTCACTTCTTTGAATTTAAAGAACTTGATCCTAAACAGAATTATGGGCAGGTTTATATTAGAACCGATACTATTGACCGTTTTTACCAATCTTTATTAGATTTCAAAACCAGTATTCACCCGAATGGACAGTTGGAAATTAAACCATGGGGACAAAAGGAATTCTCGGTACTCGACCCAGATAACAATCTATTGACGTTTGGACAAAGCATTTGAGGGTAAAATTCTCTAACACAAAGCAATTATTCTAAAACAATTAATGGTTGCAAGCATTATTAAATACCTCACTTCCGATATTCATTTTGAAATGTATACTTATAATTTCGGCAATAAAATAAGGATAGAAAGCTGAATTTCAATATTATTGTATTAGCAAAATGAACTTTGACTTACTTTCCATTTCACTAGACTTTTCATAAGAAACCATTTAAAACATGAAACACATATTATTACTTTTCATTTCACTACTTACATTGGTAGCTTGTGAAAATCCTTCAGATAAAAAAATTATTAAATTAACAGGAATGGACCACACATTGCGTCCTGGCGATAACTTTTATAGATATGCAAACGGCAAATGGTACGACTCTGTATCCATACCCAAAACCCAAGCCGGAGTTGGAGCCTATATGTTTATGAATTATCCGCAACGCTTACGATTGCAAGGAATATTGGACAGTGTTTCAAAAGGCCAACATCCCGAGGGCAGCATTGAACAAAAAGTTGGCGACTTTTATGCCTCTGGCATGGATACTAGCACCATTAACAAACGTGGTTACGAACCCATAATGCCAACGCTTGCAAAAATTGAAGCTATCGATAATATACAAACTCTAATGACTTTTGTTGCAAATGAAACTGCAGTGCACAATGGTTCTATTATGGCTGTTGGTGTGGGTCCCGACGATAAAAACAGTAGTATAAATATTGCGCACGCATACCAAACGGGAATTGGATTGCCAGATAGAGATTATTATTTCAAATCAGATTCATCAACGGTTGCTATACAGAACGCTTACAAAAAATATGTTGCTAAATTATTTCAGCTTACCGGCAGCGATGCTGTAAGCGCTAAAAAGAATGCTGATTTGGTTTACGACTTAGACAAAAAACTTGCCGCTGCTCATAAAACAAGAGTTGAACGTCGCGATGTACACGAAAACTACAATAAGCTGGCTGTAACAGATCTTGAAAAAAGTCAGCCCACCATTGGTTGGACTGCATTTCTGAGACAATTAAATGCTCAAACAGATTCTATCGATGTTGGCCAACCAGCCTATTATGACAAGCTCAATATTCTTTTAAAAATAACTCCAATCGCTTATTGGAAAGTGTATTTAAAAGCAAACACGCTGGAGAATTACGCAACCGATTTAAGTAAACCTTTTGTTGAAGCATCTTTTGAATTTACAAAAGTAATTTCTGGTCAAGCTGTGCAAAAAACTCGCGGTGAAGAAATGGCGAGTGTGGTTGATAATTATCTAGGTGAAGCGTTAGGACAATTGTATGTGAAGAAATATTTTTCGGAAGATGCAAAGAAACGTATGTTAGATTTGGTGAATAATGTACAAAAAGCATACGCTGTAAGAATAGATAAACTTGAGTGGATGAGCGACAGCACAAAACTAAAAGCTAAAGAAAAACTGTCTGCTATAACAAAGAAAATAGGGTATCCCGATTACTGGAAAGATTACAGTAATGTAACTATTTCAAGAGATACGTATTTTGAGAATATCGTTTCGGCAGCATCAGCAGATTTTCAACGTGATTTGGCAAAATTAGGCAAGCCTGTTGATAAAACCGAATGGTATACAACACCATCTACAGTTACGGCGTATAATAATCCCTCTGCGAATGAAATCGTTTTTCCTGCAGGTATATTGCAGTCACCTTATTTTGACAATGACGCTGATGACGCCCTTAACTATGGCGGCATTGGAATGGTGATAGGCCATGAAATAACACATACTTTTGATGACCAAGGCGCTCAGTTTGATAAAGATGGAAACGTAAAAAATTGGTGGACAAAAGATGATTACGAAAAGTTTAAATCAAGAATACAGCAAGTAATAGATTTGTATAGCACGTTTACTGTTTTGGACAGTTTACATGTAAAAGGCGACATGACCGTGGGTGAAAACACCGCAGATATTGCCGGAATAGCGGTGGCTTATGATGCTTTTAAAATGACCAAACAAGGACAGGATACCACAAAAATTGACGGTTTTACGCCAGACCAACGATTCTTTCTGTCTGTTGCAAGAATATGGAAAGTAAAAATGAAAGATGAATTTCTTCGTTTATGGATCAACAACAACCCACACTCCCCTCCTATTTGGCGCGTAAATGGACCGTTAATGAATAGCACTCCTTTTTATAACGCATTCGATGTAAAACCTGACGAAAAAATGTATTTGCCTATTGAAGACAGGATAACAATTTGGTAGAATAAGGAGCTTAAATATGGCATTACTTAGAAAATGAAATCAACATCTTTATTTATTGGAACTTTGTTAGCACTATTAATAGCTTGTACTACAAATGCACAATCTCATAAAAAATACATCTATTATTTACACGGAAGAATAATTGAGATTCAAGGAAAAAACGCCGTGAGCGACGAATTTGGAGAATATGAATTTGACGGTATAGTAAACGCCTTAAGCGAAAAAAATTATACAGTAATTGCGGAAGTTAGAAATGAAAATGTTGACTATTTAAAATATGCAACTAAAGTTTCTAAGGAAATTGACAGTTTAGTAAATTTAGGTGTTAAGCCAATAGACATTACTGTTATTGGCGCTTCGAAAGGTGCTATAATCGCGAGCAATATTTCGAACATAAATACAAATCCAATTAATTATGTTTTTCTGGCGGGAAATAATGAATATCAAGAGACTAACAATGATTGGAAATTTCACGGACAAGTATTATGTATTTACGACCTCTCAGATGGTATTGCGGGTAAAAACTATGATTACTGGAAGAATTCTGAAAATTTCACTACCAAATTTGAACAATTAGAATTGAAAACTAATTTGGGCCACGGATTTTTATACAAGCCATTAGATGAATGGATTAAACCCACTAAAGAATGGGTATTAACTCAAAATTTGAGATAAAAATCAAAAGCTTCTAACAACACAAAATCGTAAGTGAAAGCTGCGGTAATTTTAATTAACTTAGTAACTGCAACACTTTCTATGCTAGCTTAAGTTTGGGTTTTTTTCCAAAGTTGTAATTATCGCTGCGTTTTGAAAAAGTGTAATTAATTCAACAGACATAAAAAATACTAAAAATGGAAAAGAATAAAGTTTTAACAACGACGGCAATTTTATTAGTAGTGTTTGGTATAGTTATGGTTTACCTTGGGGGTATTGCAGCTCAGGAAATAATGATGCCTCCAATTATTACCGGAGTAGGATTCTTTTTAATTGCGTGGGCTCTAAATGCACTAAAAGATGAATTATAGCCACAATTTCGGCATCACTTTACTACAATACTGATTTATTAGTATAACGCCTTAAATCTGTGTGGTGAAGTTCTGAAATAACGGCACAAAATAAATCTATACTTCATTCATTTTCTTAAAAATCGCCTTGAAGCCAAGAATTGCATTATGCTGTTTTTATGCCATAATAGCAGGATTCTTCAGAAATACATCGTTTACCGACATAATTGCATAGTTATTATTGTTGCTCTTATTTTTTTAACAAAAGTTTAGTGACTGCCCTTACTCACCCTACCCACTACCCTAACAACCCTTTATTTTCAATACATAGCCGTATTATTAGAGAAACCCCTTTCTAGTACAATACTTGCAGTTATATTGGCTAAACAATATACCAATATATGAAAGTACTAGTAATAGGCGCAGGAAATATGGGATTGACGTATGCCGAAGGCATGGCGAAGTCGCCTTTATTAAACCGTAGAGATTTAATGATTTTCGATGTTTCACCCGAAAAAACATTAGAATTAAGGGAAATTCCAAATTTTGACGTTTACGACAAAATTGACGAGTGCATTACAAAAGCCGATATCGTTTTTCTAGCCGTGAAACCTTTTCACAGTGAAGAATTATTTAAGTCGGTAAAAAGTCTTGTAAATAAAAGTCAGCTGTTTATTTCGTTAATGGCCGGTATTACAATACAAACTATTCAAGAAGGATTAGGAGTAGAAAAAGTAGTTCGTGCAATGCCTAATCTTCCAGCAAAAGTAGGTTTGGGAATGACTTCCTTCACAGAATCTAAAGAAGTAAGCAGAATTGAACTAATAATGGTTCGCAATCTTTTAGACACAACAGGAGAAGCAATTCACGTACAAAATGAAAACTTTATAAATGCTTCTACCGGTATTTCTGGTAGTGGCCCAGCGTATGTTTTCTACTTTATGCAATCTATGATGGAAGCCGCTTTAAAAATGGGCTTTTCACAAAACGATTCAAAAATACTGGTTACCCAAACATTTGAAGGTGCTGTGGCATTATTCAATGATTCAGATATTTCGCCAAATGCGTGGATGGATATGGTTGCTTCAAAAGGAGGAACAACCCGTGCCGCATTGGATTCTATGGAAGACAACAACGTAAAAGAATTAATTAAAGAAGCTGCATACGCAGCGTTTGACAGAGCAACAGAGCTCGGACAATAATAAATACCAAAATAAAATTATGGACAAAAAACGAGTGGTTATTAAAGTAGGAACCAACGTTATGACAAACAAGGATAATCGTATTGTAGGCTCAATTCTCAATGAATTGGTTCGGCAAATAGCAGATTTATATGAAAATGGCTATGCTCCGGTATTGGTATCTTCAGGATCTGCAATTGCGGGAATGGAAGTCTTGGGCGAGTGTATCGCAAAGGATGATGCTACGAGAAGACAAATATATTCTTCTGTGGGTCAGCCAAGAATGATGCGTCATTATTATAGTCTTTTCCACGATCACGGTATGCGTTGCGCACAAATTTTGGCAACCAAACGCGATTTTTCACCAGGAAAGCATAGGGAAAACATGATTAATTGTTACGAAGGTCTAATTGCTGAAGGCATTGTGCCAATAGCAAATGAAGACGATGCAGTATCATTAACAATGTCTATGTTTAGCGATAACGATGAATTGGCAAGTTTGGTAGCAGAACTAATTAAAGCGGACGCAATGATTATTCTAACAGATACCGATGGTTTATTTACAGGACATCCCGACGATGAAGATTCCGAAAAAATAAATAACGTACACCCAGATCAGAATGTAGAACAGTATGTTCAAAAATCTCGAAAAGGTGAAGGCGAAGGTCGCGGAGGTATGAAATCTAAACTTAAAATTGCCAAAGAAACTGCCAGTAAAAATATCCCAACTTACATCGCAAATGGAAAGCAGAAAAATGTAATTGTAGATATTTTGAACGGCAAGAAAATTGGAACAAAATTTTTTGCATAAATAATAATTTAAATCGAAGAGAGAGATATGAAATTGATAAACACCGAATTAAAGAACAACGTATTAGATTCTATGATGAAAATTATAGATGAAAATCGCGCATCTATTTTAGAAGCAAATAAAAAAGATTTAGAAGCTTTTAAAAAGGACGATCAAGCATTATTCGATCGTTTGGTAGTTGATGATTCCAAAATAGACGGAATGATACAGGCTATTACTGAAGTACAAGCGCAAGACGATCCAGTAAATCAAGAAATTTCTAATATAACCTTGGACAACGGACTAAACATTATTAATCGCACGGCGCCATTTGGCACCATTATGATTATTTATGAATCCAGACCCGATGTAACTATTGAAGCAGCTGTTCTCGCTTTTAAAGCGAATAATAAAATATTGTTGAAAGGTGGAAAAGAAGCCTCCCACAGCAACAGAATTTTAGTGAAATTATGGCACCAAGCATTGCAGGAAAACGGTCTTGACACAGATTGGATAAAAATGTTAGAACTCAATCGCGAAGAAACGCAAGCATTTTTGAAGAATCCTACCGAACCAATTGATTTAATTGTACCCCGCGGTGGCGAACGATTAATTCAGTTTGTAAAAGAAAACGCAACTTGCGCGGTATTGATTAGCGGTCGTGGAAACAACTTTTTGTATGTAGCCGAAGATGCTGATTGGACAAAAACACTTGAAGTAATTATAAACGCCAAAACCGATAAAATTTCGGGTTGCAACGCGCTGGATAAAGTTCTGATGGATAAGAATATTCCAAATTATGAAGCTAAGGTTAAAGAATTGAAAGACGTTCTTGAAGCTGCAAAAGTGGATATTTTGGTAGATTCTGAAATCAAAAAAACACTTTCTTCTTCGCAATTAATTGAAGATGAACAAACTTGGTTTCAAGAATTTTTAGCGATGAAAATTGCAATCGGTGCCGTAGAAAGCAGGGATGATGCCATTTCAAAAATTAATAAATATAGTGGTGGCCATTCCAGTGTTATAATGACCGAAGATGAGGAAAGAGCAGCTTTTTTCATGGAAAATATAGACACCGCTGCCGTTTATCACAACGCCTCTACCCGCTTTACAGACGGCGGACAAATGGGCGTGGGCGCAGAACTGGCTATTAGTACAGACAAACTTCACCACCGTGGGCCTTTGGGCTTAAAGCAATTGGTAACCAATAAATATTTTGTGTACGGAGACGGTCAGATTCGTGTATAATAATTGAATGATTACAATTTATAAACGCCTTCAATTCCGGTATTTCGGATGAAGGCGTTTTTTGTGTTTTAAGGCGCTAATGTACGGAGGTCTGTAGTTATTAATTTCATGGGGAAGCTTTGAATCTATTGGCTATTTTCAGCCAATCATTCTTAGGTATAATAATATTTGTATTTATTTAATTTGAAAGGCATACTGAAAGTAGCTATTCCACGCCTATCGCTGACGAATAATCAAGATTTCGTCATCAGAAAACTCCATCCACGCCAGATCGTAAACATAGTGGAACATTTTATTTTTTGAATTTATATTGAAATGTGTATGATATTTAAATCGGAATTTCTTCTTTTCCAAAACATTTCTATAAACTTTAATTTGCGTTTTATTTTCGCCTAAGAGTTCCCAAAGAATGGTATAGTTTCGCTTTAAATAACCATTAATTTCAATAGCGGCAATTTTATTGGCATAGCGAACATTTTGATGGTAATGATTCTTACAACCCACGGAGCAGAATATTTTATCGGTCCTGCCATGGAGTGGTTTTAAACATATTTTGCATTTGTTTTCCATCGCATGCTGTGTTAGTGCTACAAAGATAACGCATTCGTTCTTAACGGTTAAAAACGTTTACTATAGCAAGTGATAGCTTAAATGGTTTTTTTAATTTTTATTTTTGATTATATAAAAGTTTCAAATGCGTTATGAACAATCGGGAAAACACCATAATCATTATGTATAGACCGCTTGCGAATGCTGGGAGGATTAAATTCTATATCCCGTATCCTCTCACGGCTGAAAGGGAGGCGTTTAAAAAATTGAACACCTCTTTTTACCATCCTAACCAGAAACTTTGGAGCTTAGTAAACACCCAGGCCAACGTTAACCTTGTTAAAGTACTTTTTGGGGCGAAACTTCAGATGGAAGAATTACAATCGGTTGCCAAAATGCCTAAAATTGTTCTCACAGAAAAAGTGCAGCTGGAACTGGATAGAAACCACCAAAAGATGGTATTGAAGGGGTTTAGTGACTCCACCATTCGCAATTATGAGCATGCCTTGATCAAGTTTTTCAGTTACTTCGAAAAAGAAGATTACAAAGAAATTAGTAAGGAACAAGTGGAGGGTTTTGTGTATCAGCTTATCACTAAATATAAAATTAGCGAACAGCGCCAAAATTTACTTATAAATGCCATCAAGTGCTATTACGAGCACACTTTGGAAATGCCACGAGAGTATTACAACATTACTCGCCCTAAAAAGAGCAAGAATCTTCCCAATGTGCTAAGTGTTGAAGAAGTGAGGTTATTATTGAATCATCCTTCAAATATTAAACATAAAGCCATTCTTCATACAATTTACGCTGCTGGTCTTCGTATAGGCGAAGTGATACGTTTGCGGGTAAAAGACATACGCAGCGACGATGGATACATTTTTGTAAAGGACAGCAAAGGAAAGAAAGATAGGCATACGGTGTTGAGCGACCAACTCTTGGATCTTTTACGGAAATACTTTCGGCAGCATAGGCCAAGTTATTGGCTTTTTGAGGGACAAGATGGCGGACAATATTCAGCCAAAAGTATTCAGAATATTTATCGAAAAGCGGTAAAGGAAACTAATAGTAATCCGTGGAGTACCCCACACACCCTACGCCACAGCTTTGCGACGCACCTTATGCAGCAAGGAGTAAACATTCGATATATACAAAGCGCGCTTGGCCATTCCAGCAGCAAAACCACCGAGGTTTATACCCGTGTTTTGGGTATAAGCAATAAAACTTTAAAAAGTCCCTTGGATACTTTATATGATTCGGTTACATTTGATAAGCAAAACACAAAGTGACGTGTCGTACAAGTGCAATATATACGCCATAATAGTACGAACATGTCATATATAACCATGTTGTGCAATATTGGAGCGAGACGCAAATCACAGCGGAAAATTGGCGGAAAAACGTCTGATTTTTTTTGGAAATTAGTGCTTAAAAGTAAAAAGCAATTCGGACAAAATGTTGCTCGGACAAAAATGCTGCTCGGACAAAAATTCGGAACGGAAAAAAAGGGGGAGGAGCTGGAATTTTTGACATTGGAAAGATAGAACCGGCGAGCGCCATTTTATGTTTCGATGGACTTTGAAAGAATAGCTAAGCGGAAACAAACGGAACAGGATGCAAAAACAACATTGCACAACACAGCATATAATTAATGGCTGGTTTGAGCCTGCTTCCGAAAATCCTATCGGATTTTCTATTTGGTTTTTATTTGCTAAATTCCGTGCTTAAACGCGCCACTAATCATATGCAAACACGTTGCCCATCATTTAAGAGCATAAATCAAAAAGTAAGCTAATCCTTCGTAAAATAGATTTTTAACAGTGCAGCGGACACGAAGCGGAGGGGAATAAAAAAGACTTCCAATCAATACGCAAGCAACGGCGGAATCAGTATGTAAGCCTTGAGCAACTTAACGGAGCAACACCGAAAATTTATTCTGAGTGCGGAATCAGTGTTGTAAAACGGAACAACGAACGAAACTGGATAAAAAAACGCTGGGCAACACAGGCTATAAGCAATGCTGGGTTTGTGCAAAATCCAAAAGCATTTGTATATTTACGAGGTCGCCAAAATTTTTGGCGAATTGAAAAATAAAGAACAAAAATTTTGGCTTGTTGCGAACCCGAAAATCATTTTATTTTTGGCGCACTGCTCATAGCCGGGAACGTTGCCTGTCATTAAAAATGATATTTCTTTAAAAGACAACAACTCTTCTCCCCACAATTTTTTTTGAGCCATTAATCGGAATCTAAACAACGCGGAATCGTGTAAAAAGACTTCCACTCATTACGCAAGCAACGACGGAATCGGTTCGATGCCTTGAGCGGCAGCACGGAGCAACGCCGAAAATTTAGCTTGTTTGTGGAATAATAATGAAAACAGAGTAAAAAAAAACGCCAGGCAACACAGGCTATAAGCAATGCTGGGTTTGTGCAAAATCCAAAAGCATTTGTATATTTACGGGGTCGCCAAAATTTTTGGCGAATTGAAAAATAAAGAACAAAAATTTTGGCTTAAAGCAAACCCGAAAATCATTTTATTTTTGGCGCACTGCTCATAGCCGGGAACGTTCTACACCATTTGAAAAAAACAGCAGACATACTAATTATAATTTTTGCCATCCTCGTGGTGTCAAGCATTGCATTTGTATTAATTGGAATATTTGTAATACAAGATAAATATAAAGGCGAACCACAAACAGCAGAATTTATTGAAAAATCGTCAACTAAAACACCAATTTTATCTCAACAAAAAGACCTAAAGTGGATAAAAGATAAAGTAAACGAAATCGAAAATAATCCTGACTTAAAAAGAACGGAATTTGATTGGTTGGAATTAACTGGAATTACAACTGATGGTGGCGGAACTTTAAAAGTGTGGCGGAATAAAAAATATATTTGTAAAATAGACCAAGAAATCGGACTTTCTTACGGTCAAATAAGAACAATCATTTACCTTGAAAGCGGAATTCCAATAAAAATAATCGATACGGAAAGAAACTTCGGACAAGATAACGGCGAATTAAATTACGAAAAACTTAATGAAGTGTTTAAAGGTACGATTTACGTTTTCGATTGGGAAAATGATAAGAGCAAAATTGAACGGATAGGAAAAAGAGTTTTAAGCGAAGGTAGTTGCTCAACTTTTGATTACGAGCCGATTTTAGAACGTGCTGAAAAAGCAACATCGGAATAAAAACGGTGTAGAACACAGTATATAAGCTATGGCTTGGTCTGTCCTCACTTGGAAAATCCTGCGGATTTTCCAAAGCCATTTTTTATTTGGAGAGGTTCGTGCTAAAACACGCCACAGCTCATATACAAACTCGTTGTGCAACATTAAAAAAAACAGTACGAGCTAACAAAAATTGAATAAAAACAATGAATATAGAGTTCTTTAAAACAATCTATCACCACCCACTAATTAACCAAAGTGATTTAATAGAAATTATTGATGCACACGAAAAAATCGATTTTTCAAAAGGTTCATTTTTTTTGGAAAGTGGTAAAATGGCGAATGAATATTACATAATTGAAAATGGATTGTTGAGAGCATACGTTCACGACTATCACGGAAACGAAATCACAACTGATTTTTACAGCACAAACGAAATTTCGATTGAGGTATCTTCTCTATTTCAAAGAATACCGACAAAAGAAAACATTATCACACTTACGAACGGAATTGCCTGGAAAATTGAATTTGACAAATTTCAGGAATTGTTCCATAAAATAGAAGGTTTTAGGGAATGGGGACGAGCTTGGATGTCTGGACAACTATTTATTTCAAAACAGCGTTCAATAGAAATGCTTACTAAAAATGCAACTGAAAGATATAAAGCATTGATAAATGACAAGCCAGCAATCGTTCAAAACGCACCAATTAAACATATTGCATCTTATTTAGGAATTACTGACACATCATTGAGCCGTATAAGAAAAGAAATCCTTTTTGATTGATTATTTACTGTCATATGACAAGAATATTTAAAATGAAAGTTTCTAATTTTGTTTAGTATAATCATAAAAACAAAAAAGATGAAAGCAAAAAATCCAGTAGTTTGGTTTGAGATTTATGTCGATGACCTTAAAAGAGCAAAAAAATTCTATGAACAAGTACTTGACTTAAAGTTGAGTGAATTGCCAACACCAGATGATGTAAAAGATGAAATGGAAATGATGGCTTTCCCAATGGAAATGGAACAAGATGGTGCAAGTGGAGCATTAGTAAAAATGAAAGGCTTTGAGGCGGGAGGAAATTCTACAATAGTTTATTTTAGAAGTGAAGATTGTGCCATCGAAGAAGTAAAAATAAAAAATGCAGGTGGAAAAGTTTTTAAATCAAAACAATCACTTGGCGAATATGGATTTATGGTTTTGGCTTCTGATAGCGAAGGCAATATGTTTGGTATTCATTCACAAGCCTAATAAAGTATCAAAAAAAATCGAACTCATAAAAAAATGGAACATTCAAAAAAAGAAATAGCGGAACTTTTCTCGAACGGAAAATTTGACAAAACAACGGACTATTTAAGTGACGAAATAGTTTGGAATGTAGTTGGCGAAAACATTTTTGACGGAAAAAAGGCTGTTACGGAAAATTGCGAACAGACAACGAAATATTTTAAATCTGTACAAACAGATTTCAAAACGGACAAATTAATTGTATCTGAAAATAATGTAATCGTAATTGGAACAGCGGAATTGAAACGAGATGGAAAAAGGCTGAATTTTATTTCTGCGTGTGACATTTATGAATTTAACGAACACAATAAAATTAAAAAAATATCCTCGTATTGTATTCCAGAAAAAAGTGAATAAATAAAGCTGTATAGAACCCGAGAAACAGAATGCAGAAAAACGTTGCACAACACAGTATATAAGCTATGGCTTGGTCTGTGCCCATTTGGATAATCTACGGTTTTCCCAAAGTTAGTTTATATTTGGAGAGATTCGTGCTAAAACACGCCACAGCTCATATACCAAACGTTGCCTGCCATTAAAAAAGATTAGTTTCTAATGAAAAAAAGCTCCTTCTCCCCTCAAAATTTTTCGGAAAATTAAACGGATTTAGAAAACATAGCGGAATCGTGTAAAAAGACTTCCAATCAATACGCAAGCAACGACGGAATCGGTCCGATGCCTTGAGAAACAAAACGGAGCAACGCCGAAATTTTAGCCAGTTTGCGGAATTTAGGGAAAGAAAATAAAGATTCGGAAATTCAATGACAAAGTTGGCTTCCAATGACTAATTCGTTACAGAACGGAATAATAATGGAAACAGCGTACACCAACGGCAGGCAACATCGGCTATAAGCAATGCGGGATAAATGCTAAATCGAAAAACCTGTGTATATTTACGAGGTCGCCAAAACTCTATTTTAGCGCAAAAAGAAAATTTAAGTAAAAAATAAAGTTTTGGCTTAGAGCAATCTTGAAAATTAGTGCATTTTTTGCCCGCACTGCTCATAGCCGTAACCGTTGCCTGCCATTAAAAAAGATTAGTTTCTAATGAAAAAAAGCTCCTTCTCCCCTCAAAATTTTTCGGAAAATTAAACGGATTTAGAAAACATAGCGGAATCGTGTAAAAAGACTTCCAATCAATACGCAAGCAACGACGGAATCGGTCCGATGCCTTGAGAAACAAAACGGAGCAACGCCGAAATTTTAGCCAGTTTGCGGAATTTAGGGAAAGAAAATAAAGATTCGGAAATTCAATGACAAAGTTGGCTTCCAATGACTAATTCGTTACAGAACGGAATAATAATGGAAACAGCGTACACCAACGGCAGGCAACATCGGCTATAAGCAATGCGGGATAAATGCTAAATCGAAAAACCTGTGTATATTTACGAGGTCGCCAAAACTCTATTTTAGCGCAAAAAGAAAATTTAAGTAAAAAATAAAGTTTTGGCTTAGAGCAATCTTGAAAATTAGTGCATTTTTTGCCCGCACTGCTCATAGCCGTAACCGTTGTGGGGCAGTTGATCTAAAAAAAAGCAGAACGCATAAGTATCCATAAAAAGGGTTCGGACTTTTCCGCCAAAATGAAAACACGGTTTTTGGGCGGGGAACCGCAAAATCCCCACAAAGGCAATCGTTTATTTGCAGAGGACAGTAGAATGATTCTTTGGATGAAGATTTTTTTGGCAGTCGAATATTTTCGAAATCAAGGCTGGGAATTTTGCGGTTCTGATGGAGGCCATTTCCTTTTTGCGGGCGATAGTTGAGCCAATCAGTACGCTCAATCGAAGTAGGTGTATATTTACCAACAATCAAAAACCGTGTTTTCGGCAAGCCTCGAAGGCCAGTTCATATCAGCAAAGTTTCCGGATAAAGGGAAAACCGCCCCACAACACGGGCTATAAGCAATGCTGGGTATGTGTTTAATTCGAAAGCAGTTGTATATTTACAAAGTCGCCAAAACTTCATTTTGGCGAAAAGAATAATAAGTAAAAAAATAAAGTTTTGGCTTAGTGCGAGCTTCGAAAATCAGTGAATTTTTGGCGCACTGCTCATAGCCCAAACGTTAGGCAAAATATGAAAAGACCAAAAAGAAATAGCGTTGATTTATATGTCGAGCAATTGACTAAGAATTTTTCTAAAATCAATAATTTTCATTTGCTTCAAGAAAGTGAAGAAGGAAAACGGCTCTTTGATTTAATTATAAAAACAAATTCGGATTTAAATAGCCTTCAAACTCTTTTCCTAAACTACTATATACCATCCGCAAATAAATCAATTGTCGAAGGCTGGAATGAAATTTCTAAATCGTCATATAAACAATTACTAAATTTAACGAAAGAGGACTTAAAGGAGAACTTGTACGAAACCATTAGACTTGGTTACGTTGGATTATTTCACAAATATGAATCTTATCTAAAAGCCTTAGTGAGTGCAACAGATTTTTTACTTATGGAAATAAATGACATCAGTGGCCTTAAAAGTATAAAGGAATATTGCAAAACGGAATTTGGAGTTGATATTCATAAGTCACATAACAATTTTTATGTAACAAGTAGAATAGGATACATATGTAATTGTATTAAACATTACGATGGTTATCCAATAAAAGAACCTGTTCACAAAGATTTCGTAAATTCCAATAAATCTAAAAAAATAGAAATATCTAAAGAGGTTTTTAAAGGAGATATTGAAATGATGAAAAAACATTGTGAAGTTTTACTTTCTCAGATAATGCTTATGGGTTTTAAACAGATATTAGATTATGAATTCAATAGTGCGAAAGATGAAAATCTAATAGATGATAAAATAAGAGAAAATTATTTAAAAGCTTATGGAAATTTCCAAATTGTCCTATCAGATTTCATCAGACCTCAAAAATACTTTGCCTAACACTGTATAAAAAAAATAGGGCAAGTAAGTGCTAAACCTTATGTTCTGGCATATTTGCTAGGTCGCCAAATCTTTTGATTTGGCTTTAGAAAAATAATATAAAACAAAATGCAAAAGATTTGGCTTGTGGATAATCCGAAAGGTAATTTCTTATTTACAGCCCTACTTCTTTTATACTAAACGTTAGCTACAATGCAAAAAAAAAATCCGTAAAATTCAAATGTCCGAACTGAAAGAAACAGATAAATTAATTCTTGAAAAATTGTTTGAGATGCAAGGTGGATTCGTTTTGGAATTTTCTAATGCAAAATTTCAGCAATTTATTTTCAATAATTTCAAAATCGATATATACAATGCAAAATATGCAATTTACGGAGATTCAAAAGCGAAAAGATTAAGAGCTTTTTGGGATTTAGAAAACAACCAAACAGTTGGTAAACTGATTTTAGAATTGATTGAGTTTTTGGATACAAACCGAACTTTGGAAGGTAAAGTCGCAACTGAAAATGATAAGAATTTAAAAGAAAGAGCCAATACAATTGCGAATAGACTTCTTGGAATAAAAGGCACATCAAATGCCCAAAAAGAAGAAACGGTTAACGATTTTTTAAAGAAAGATTTTGAAATAGTTTCATTAGAAAAACTAAAAATTGACGGGTCTGTAATAGATATACTAAATTCAAGAATTACGGAAATACAAAATGCTATAAAGTCAAAATCCGCATTATCTTGTGTCATTTTATGTGGTAGCGTTTTAGAAGGAATACTTTTAGGAATTGCATCTAACAGAATGAAAGAATTTAATCAATGTGAAATAAGCCCAAAGGATAGAAAAACGAATAAAGTTTTAGCTTTTAATGAATGGTCATTATCAAATTTTATAGACGTTTCCCATAAGCTTGGACTAATTGGATTAGATGTCAAAAAATACAGTCATTCATTAAGAGATTTTCGAAATTATATTCATCCATACCAACAAATGGTTTCAGGTTTTAATCCAGACATAGAAACAGCAAAAATTTCTTGGCAAGTGCTAAAAGCTTCTATAACCGATTTGTCAAAAAATGTATAGATTGCGCAAATGCACTGTAGCTAACAACGTATATAAAACATAGCTATTATGGGCTTTCCGAGAGGTTCATCTGTATTTGCAAAGACCGCCAAATTTTTTAATTTGGCTTTTTGAGAAAATAAGATAAAAAGAAAATTAAAAAATTCGGCTCGTGTATAATCCGAAAAGTTAACGTCTATTTATACGCTACGTTTCATATACAAGACCGTTACCACACATTCGAGAAAAACCGTGAATAATTGGAAAAATATACAATGGATTTTTAAAAAGGATGGAGCCTTAAGAGATATTTATGTCCAAAATTCAACGATTTCGGATTGGGAAAAAGTAGTTGACTTATTAAACGCTGAATACAAATTGACTTTTGGAGTTTATGAAGATAATTTGACAGACAAAATTGACTTCGGATACGTGAAAACAATGTTTGCGGACGAAACTGGAGAATTGGAAACTAAATCTGTAACTATTGATGTAAATGGAATTGTTGTTAAGTGCTTCTTTTTTCTTGAAAACCAAATCGAGTTTGACATAAACCCAACCGATATTAAAACGGAATCAGAATTTAGAAGGATTACGGATTTTATGAAATCCGTAAGTTTGAAATTGGAAAAACAGATAACTCTTTGTGGCGAAAATCAACCTGAATTTCCGTTAATAAAAATTGATACTAGAAACGGAATTGAAAAAATACTGACTGAAAAAGAGTCTGAAAACTTATGGAAAAAGTCTGACCAAAATGTTAGTAGATTTAAAAAGTTAAAATCAAGTATAATAATGAAGTACTTTCCGAAAATATTTGAAAAGAAAATTATAGAAAGTGCAAATAGTGAATATAAATCAATACCGAAAGAAAACAACGTGTGGTAACACTATATATAGCAAATAGGGCGATTAGTTTTTAACCGAAAGGTCATTGTCTATTTACAAAGTCGCCAAATCTTTTGATTTGGCTTTAAACTAGAAAAGATAAAACAAAATAAAAAGATTTGGCTTGTGACTAAACTGAAAGTAATTACTTATTTTCTGCCCCACTTGCCATATATTTAACGTTGGCAAACATATAAAAATCGTGAAGTCTATTAAAATTATCATATTATTTTTAATATTTTGTAGTTGTTCACAAGACAAATATGTGGCTGATTTTGAAAGGACTTTGGGAGCTGAAAACAGCCAAACGCTTACGGAATTAGTAGCGGACTTTGAAAATGATTTTTTAAAACGACAATACCCCGAACTGAAAACAAAAAATGCTTACAAAGAATTTCTGACAGAATTGCGCGATGAAAAAACAGACAATTGGCAGAAGATTTCGAAAAAAGCGAGAGAAAATTTTAAATCGAGTAATTTAAAAAATGAGATTTATAGATATCCAGATTCTGTTTGGATAGTGGAAAATAGCTCATTAGATAAAAAGGAAGATTCAAAAGAAGTCTTTTTATTTAGTCCAAGACCTTACCTTAAATTAAGATATAAATACAACAATCCAGACGGAACTGTTGAATATCTGACTTCGAGAAATTATCCAAATATTTTTCCAAATATGGATACTGATTCTATTATCGAAACGGAAATGAAAACACCGGTATTTAATACTATTGGAAAATACATTCAAGCAATTTATCAAATTAAAGAACGAGATACATTTTTCAAGAATTTTTATAGACAAAAGGAAAACGGATTTATCAGACCAGAAACTTTGGCAAAAGTTATACTTTATCAAAATGCAGATTTGAACGATTATCTCGTAAAACGAATTATTGTATTGGAAATAGCGTACTGAAAAAAATACGTTTGCCAACAATGTATAAAAAAAATAGGGCAAGTAAGTGCTAAACTCAATGTTTCAGGCATATTTGCGAGGTCGCCAAATCTTTTGATTTGGCTTTTGGAAAAAAAATTAAAACAAAATGCAAAAGATTTGGCTTTTGGATAATCCGAAAAATAATTTCTTATTAACAGCCCTACTTCTTTTATACTAAACGTTAGGCAACATTTGGGTACGGTAAAGGGACATCCTTTACAAAGTTAAAGGGACATAGTTTACACTTTTAAGATTCATAAATTGCTTGAAAAGTAATTTATCATGGTCTGGAAAGCAAAAACTAAAATGGAACAAAAGGTAGAATTTATTCACGAATGGTTAACTCAAAATTACACCATCACAGAACTTTGTAGGTCATTTAATATATCGCGACCTACCGCTTACAAATTGATTTCTCGGTATGAAAAAATGGGACTATCGGGCTTAATTGAGCAAGAAAGAGCCCCGATCAATCACCCCAACAGAACCGATCAAAAAGTAGCGGATTCAATTTTAAAATTAAAGAACAAACACATGCTCTGGGGTGCCAAGAAAATCCGCATATTGTTGTTTAAACAGTATCCAGAGGAACTTATCCCAAGTGTGGTCACGGTTCACAACATCCTTTCTAAAAATGGTCTAGTTAAACCTCAAAAACGAAGCAGAAGAGTCAAGCCTGTGTATCCAATTTTCGATCCCAAGAAGTGCAATGAAGTTTGGAGCGCAGACTATAAGGGGAAGTTTTTAATGGGTAATAAAATATACTGTCATCCGCTTACTATTGCCGATTCCAAAAGCAGGTTTTTGTTTACTGCAAAAGGACATTACAAAGAAAACTTTATCTCTGTTAAGCAAGAGTTTACAAAGGTTTTCAGAAAATATGGCATCCCAAAACAGATACATACCGACAACGGAAGTCCCTTTGGATCTGTAGCTGCTATTCAAAGATATACCAGGCTATCTTATTGGTTTATTGAACTGGGAATAGACCCGGTTTATTCCGATCCCGCAAGACCAGATCAGAATGGACGACACGAACGTATGCACCGTGATTTAAAGGCAGCTTGCGCCAAACCCTCATCATTCGATTTAAAGGCCCAACAGCGTAGTTTAAATCGGTTTGTAAAAGAATATAACCACATTAGACCCCATGAATCTT